>CAIVSK010000303.1 GCA_903908495.1 Akkermansiaceae bacterium | reverse complement strand
GCCACGGACTGCCAACTCGACGCGGTGAGCGCCGCGACGGTCCTGGTCAGCCCCAACGCCCGCTTCACCTCATTTTCATTGTTGTTCACGGCAGCTGCGGATTTTGCTGGCGAGAGCCGGATCTATCGCCTCAGCCACGACCGATTGGGCAGCATGGATTTGTTCCTCTCCCCGGTCGGCAAGTCTGCCACGCGGGTGCAATTGGAAGCGGTGTTGAGCCAGCGGATCTAACTTGCCGAACCGATGCCGCCGCCTGTCAAATTGCGAGCCGCCACCGCGGCGGACCGGGAATTCCTGGTGGAGGTGTACGCCGCCACACGGATGGAGGAACTGGCCGCCACCGATTGGAGCGCTGAGCAAAAAGACCAATTCTGCCGGATGCAGTTCAACGCGCAGGACTCTCATTACCGCCAGCACTTTGCCGCCGCGAAGTACGCCGTCATCGAATTCGCCGGCGTGCCCGCCGGCCGCTTGTCGATGGACCTCTCGCCCGATGAGGTGCGCGTCATGGAGCTGGCGCTGCTGCCTCCTTTCCGCGGCCGCGGCATCGGAACCCACCTGCTCAGCTCCTTGCAACGCGACGCGCTCGTCACCGGCCAATGTCTCACCATCCACGTCGAGCGCAGCAATCCGGCACAGAGTCTTTACCAACGCCTCGGCTTCCGCTTGCTCGAGGACAAGGGGGTTTACCTGCTGCTGGAATGGCGGCCGACGGCTGAACTCAGGTGAAAACCGCCTCGAATTGCGCTCCCTGTGGCCCGTCGGCCACCTGCGTGATGAAAAATTCGAGCTCGCCGAGCGGCGCACAGCTGAACCGATAGATCCCCTGCGGCAGCCGCAACCCCTGCGGCCCGCCAAACACCAGCGCAAATGGCTCGCGATTGGCATCCACACGTCGGTGGCCCAGCTTGCGCGCCTCAATGAGCCGCAGCTCGACGCTGGCACCAGCGGCAGTGGTGATGAACGCCCCGCCGATGTGCGGGACAAAGGTGGCGTGGTCGACGGTTTCGAGCGGAATGATCATGGTTGCGCGGCTATCCATCCGGCGCTTGGCAGCCGGACGCTTCCGTCCCCGAGTTTAGCCAAGCCCAAGCCGGCCGCCAAGCGCAAACCACGGAACGGCGGCTTCCAGCCGCCATCAAGCACCCCGCCCGCTCTTCCCCTCAGTCCGCGCTTGCGCTGGGCCACAATCCTGCCGACACTGCGGCACATGTTCACGCCGAAGTGGAAAAAAGAAGCCCAGTTGCTCGCCAAGGGCGCGCTGAAATTCATTCATTACAAACGCGATTTGCTCAAACCAGAGCGCGTGGATGAAATCAGCTCGCGGCGGCTGGACGTGCTCGCCGCCGCCAAAGCCGGCGACCGCGGCCAAGCCGACGAAGCGTCCAAGCAATTGCGGGCCGTCTGCGAGAATGCCCTGCCCCACGAAAAACCGCTCTCCTGGTTCGAGGAAAACGTCGAGGTCATGTTTGTGGCCATCGTCATCGCCCTTGGCCTGCGCGCCTACTACCTCCAACCGTTCCGCATCCCCACCGGCTCGATGATGCCCACCCTCAACGGCATTATCGGCAAAAAAGCCGCCCAGGAAACCTGGCCCAGCCTGCCCCTGCGCATCCAAGAACAATTGCTGCGCGGCCGCTCCTACGTCAAAATCATCAACGACCGCGATCGCACCATCCGCTTCATCGACAACCGCAGGCCCGACCTCGCCGACTACCAATGGCTGCATTTCTTCAGCCGCTCGCAACTCAGCTTCACCGATTCCGCGCCATTGACCTTGCCGGCCCCCGCCAACCAAATGCTCGAAATCGGCCTCACCGAGGCCATCCAAGCCGCCCGCGCCAATAACGACGTCCTCAAAAAAGGCACCGTCCTCTGCGAAGGCTACATCGACAGCGGCGACCTCGTCCTGGTGGATAAGTTTTCCTATCATTTCCGCAACCCCCGCCGCGGCGAGGTTTTCGTCTTCGATACCATCGATATCCGCGGCATCCACCAGGCTGCCGGCGATCAGGCCGCCGGCTCCCACTATATCAAACGCCTCTGCGGCGTGCCCGGCGACTCGCTCTCCGTCAGCTCCCCGTTTCTCTTGAACCACGGCAAAATCGTCCAGGAATTCGGCATCCAGCGCGTCAGCCAGGCCCAGGGCCCCTACGCCATGAACCCCAGCGGTTACGGCCTCGCCGATCCCCGCCATCCCAATGCCTACATCACCAAGCCCGGCGACACCCTCGAACTCGAGGCCCACGCCCGTCCCGGCATGCGCGAATACGCTGCCCTCGGAGACAACACCGGCAACTCGCTCGACTCACGCTATTGGGGCACGGTCAAAGAGTTCAACCTCGTCGGCCCGGCACTCATCTCGTTGTGGCCCATCACCACCCACCATTGGGGCCTCATCCACTAGGCACCGTGTCCGCCGCCTCCGACATCACCCGCCGCGCCAAGTCGAATCTGGCCTTCGCCCTGACCATCCTGCCCAAGGCCCGGCGCGATGACATGGTCGTGTTCTATGCGTTCTGCCGCTCCATGGACGATTTGGCCGATGCCCCCGGCCTGCCGCTGGAACAACGCCAGACCGCCCTGGAAGCCTGGAAAACCGGCCTGCTCGACGGATTTACCGCGCCGGATGACTTCCAACAGGAAGTGCTCGCCCTCCGCGCCCGCCACCAACTCCCCACCCCGCTGCTCATCGCCATCATCGACGGTTGCCTGATGGACCTGCGCCCGCAGCGGTTCGCGACCTGGCCGGATCTCACCAATTACATCTGGCACGTCGCCGGTGCCGTCGGCCTGGTTTCCATCCGCTTGTTCGGCTGCACCGACCCCGCCTCCGAGCACTACGCCGTGACCCTCGGCCAAGCCTTGCAACTCACCAACATCCTGCGCGACGTCAACGAGGACCTCGCCAACGGGGCCCGCATCTATCTGCCCGGCGCCGACCTGGACCGCTTCGGCTACACCGAGGCCGACTTGCTAGGCCGGGTGTACGACGCGCGCTTTCTGGCGCTCATGACCCATGAGGCCGAGCGCGCGGACGGGCTGTTTCGCGAGGCGGCGGACTGCCTGCCCGCCGCCGACCACGCGGCGTTGCTGCCGGCCCGCATCATGGGCGGGATCTATCAAGTATTGCTGCACCAGATGCGGGCCGGCGGGTTCCGGGTGTTTGAAACTCGCTACCGGGTGTCAAAGGCCCGCAAACTGGCGATTCTATCCCAAAATTTGCTGGCCTGAGAGGCGCTGCGTCTTGACTCCGGCATTCGGGCCGCCAGCCGCATGGAGGGCGGCGTAGGTAGGGGGCGGCGATTTCCAAATCGGAGCCGCTTGGGAGAATTGCGGTTCCTGCTTGATTTGGGGTTGGCTGGCGGCTTGAATGGCCGCGTGAACCGTTGGCTTTTGCTTCTGCTGCTCGTCCTGCCCGCCGCCTGCGCCGGAAAAAAGACCCCTTTGGTCGTCAAGCAGTTTAAAATGCTCAACCAGCAAACCGATACGATCGAAGACCCCATGGTCCGCGGCGACAAACAACGCCGCTTGTACGGAGCTGTCAGCATGGCCGAGCGCGCTTCACGTCTCGGCGCCTATTACACCATCCTGTGGGATTTGCCCCCGCACGCTCCCGCCGGCGAGACCGAGGTGCTCTTCGAGTTCCAGCAAGGTGCCACCGCCAGCCTGATCAAGCGCATGGTCCAGCGCTTCCCCGCCAGCCAGAACTCCGGCAAGGTCGAATTCGCCATCATCGGCCAGGACTACCTCAAGAACGGCCGCGTGCTCGCCTGGAAGGCCACCCTCAGCCGCGGCGGCCAGGCCATCGCCACCAGAAAATCCCTGCTCTGGCAGTGAACCGGCGTTCACACGCTCACCCACACCGCCGCAAAGTGGCAGCAGGTGCCCGTCAAAACAAACAGGTGCCAGATGAAATGACCGTATTTCATCCGCTCATCCAGCGCATAAAACGCCGTGCCCGCGGTGTATGCCAAGCCGCCCGCCGCCAACCACAACAGTCCCGGCAGGGACATCCGCAACCACAGCGGGTGGGCCGCCACCATCACCAGCCAGCCCATCAGCAGGTACAAGCCGGTGGATAACCACGGCCGCTTGATGCCACCGGTTAGTTTGAGCACAATGCCCACCACCGCCAGCAACCACACGGCCCCCAACATCGACCAACCCCACGCCCCCTTGAGCACGCCCAAGGTGATCGGCGTGTAGGTGCCGGCAATGAGCAGGAAAATGGTCGCGTGATCAAAGATGCGCAACACATGCTTGCCCCGCCCCTGCGGCAGCGCGTGATACAACATCGACGACAGGTACATCAGGATCATCGCGCCGGAAAACACACTCCCGCCCACCACCATCGCCGTGTTGTTGTGGCGCAGCGCCGTGACAATGAGCACCGGCGTGCCGACCACCGCCGCCACCAACCCCACCCCATGACTGAGGCTGTTGGCTATTTCCTCGCCCAACGTCTGCCGCCGGCCAAGGGCCACCAACCCGCGATGCTCACTTCGCTCACTTTTTGCTGCCATGATGAAAACGGCCGTAACGCCGCACAAGCCTACCACGAACTCTCCACTTCACAACACCCACTTCACAGCTCGCCGGACCCTGGGAATTGGAATTGACCACCTCCCGCAGCTGCTGCTAGCCTCGCCGCGCTGCAGCGCCCGCAGGATTCGGGGCGGATCTGCGGCAGGTCCCCATTCGGCATGATCAAACTCACCCCTGGCATCCTCGCCAATGACACGTATCGCGGCCTCATCGGCAGGGTCTTGCGGGAAAATTTCCGTCTGTACGTGGCGCGCTACGTGCTGGCATTTTGTCTGATGGCTTGCGCCGCAGCGGCCACCGGATTCTCCGCCATCCTGATGAAAAACATCACCGAGGTGATTTTCGGCAGCCCCGAAACCCTCGGCAAGGCCGCCGAACTCGCCGGCCGCTCCCCCTCGTTCGGCCAACACCTCCTGCAGATCATCGGCCAGGCCGTTACCTCGTTTTTCACCGGCTCGGCACCCGGCATGCTGCAGATTTTCAACGTGGCCGCGGCCATCCTGCTGGTGTTCTTCATCAAGGGCTCGTGCCAATACGGATCCACTGTCATTCTATCAAAAATCGGCAACAACATCGTCGCCCGCCAACAATGCCGCGTCAGCAACCACATTCTCAATCAGTCCCTGACGTTCTTCGTGCACTTCCCGACCGGCGATCTGATCACCCGCGTCGCCCGGGCTGCCAGCTCCGCCCGCGATGTGATGAATCTGCTCATGATGCGCGTGCAGGACATCTTCTCCGCCCTCGCCCTGCTCACCGCCATGTTCACCCTGGATTGGCGCCTGTCCTGCGGTGCCTTGTTTATCATGGGGCCGCTGATTCTGGTGCTCGGCGGCATCATCAAACGCATCCGCAAAATCGCCAACGCCGAGTTCATGAGCTCGGTCCGGGTCATCTCCACCATCCAGGAAGCCATCCTCGGCAACAAACTCATCAAGTCCTACAACCTCGAGCCGCACATGAGCGGCCGCTTCGATGAAACCATCCACACCGTCGAAAACCGCGCTAACAAAATGGCCGTGGTCTCCGCCCGCACCACCCCACTGATGGAAACCATGGGCGGCATCGCCATCGCCGCCATCGTCTTCTACGGCGGCTACCGCAATCTCGTCCTGGGCCAGAGTGCCGGCTCGCTGCTCGCCTTCCTCACCGCCCTGTTGCTTGCCTACGAGCCTATCAAACGCATCGCCCGCATGAATGTCTCGCTGCAAAGCGCGCTGGTCGGCGTGCAAATGCTCTATGACGTGCTCGACGCCGACTACTCGATCCCCGAGCCCGCCGATGCCAAACCCCTGCGCATCGACAAGGGCGACATCACCCTCCACGACCTCAGCTTTGCCTATCGGCCCGGCCAACCCGTCATCAGCCATGTCTCCCTAACCTGCCCGGGCGGCCATGTCACCGCCTTGGTCGGCCCGTCCGGCAGCGGCAAATCCACCATCCTCAATCTCATCGAACGCTTCTACGCGCCCGACTCCGGCTCTATCGAAATCGACGGCCAGGACCTCAGCCGGATCACCATCGCGTCGCTGCGCCGCGGGATTTCCCTGGTGAGCCAGGACACCTTCCTGTTCTCCGACACCCTCCGCAACAACATCCGGCTCGCCCGCCAGGACGCCACCGACGAGGAAATCGAGCAAGCCGCCCGCGCCGCCTACGCCCACGACTTCATCCTGGAACAACCCCACGGCTACGACACCCAGGTGGGCGAAAACGGCGGCAATCTATCCGGCGGCCAGCGCCAGCGCATTTCCATCGCCCGCGCCTTCCTCAAGGACGCCCCCATCCTGTTGCTGGATGAGGCGACCTCCGCGCTCGACAGCGAAAGCGAGCAACAAATCCAGCTCGCCTTCGACCGCCTCATGCAGGGCCGCACCACCATTGTCATCGCGCACCGCTTCTCCACCATTCGCAATGCCCGCAAAATCCAAGTGCTGCAACACGGCAGGCTGGTTGCCAGCGGCTCCCATCAGGAGCTCATCAGCGATCAAAACAGCCTCTACGCCCACCTCTACCGCCTGCAATACCAAGACACGACCCACGGCGGGGCTTCTTGATCAAAGAGCTTCGCGCCTCTGACCCTCTCCACACCATGAAAGCCGTCATTCTAGCAGGAGGCATGGGAACCCGGATTTCCGAGGAAACCCACCTCAAGCCCAAACCCATGATCGAAATCGGCGGCATGCCGATCCTTTGGCATATCATGAAGTTGTATTCCACCCACGGCGTCAATGACTTCGTGATCTGTTGCGGCTACAAGGGATATGTTATCAAGGAGTACTTCGCCAATTACTTCCTGCACATGTCCGACGTCACCTTCAACATGGAGAACAACCAAATGGAGGTCCACAACCGCAAGGCCGAACCCTGGAAAGTCACCCTCGTGGATACCGGCGACGAAACACTAACCGGCGGTCGCCTGCGCCGCGTGGCCTCCTACATCCGGGATGAGGAGGCATTCTGTTTTACCTACGGCGATGGCGTCGCCGACGTGGATATCTCCGCCCAGATCCGCTTCCACCACGCGCACACCAAATGGGCCACCGTCACCGCAGTCCAGCCGCCCGGCCGCTACGGCGCCATCCAATCGGATGGCACCCGCGTCACCGGCTTCACCGAGAAACCCCGCGGCGACGGCGGCTTGATCAACGGCGGCTTTTTCGTCCTCTCGCCCAAGGTCCTCGATCTCATTGAGGGCGACCACACATCGTGGGAAAGCTCGCCACTGGCGGAACTCGCCAATCTCTCACAACTCATGGCCTTCGAGCATCACGGGTTCTGGCAGCCGATGGACACCCTGCGCGACAAAAACTTGTTGGAACAACTCTGGGATTCCGGCAGCGCCCCCTGGAAAATATGGTGAACATCACTCCTGAATTCTGGCGCGGACGCTCCGTCTTTCTAACCGGCCATACCGGATTCAAGGGCGGCTGGCTGGCGCTGTGGTTGCACCAACTCGGCGCAATCATCCACGGCTACGCTCTCGACCCGCCCACCCGGCCGAGTTTGTTCGAGGCCGCCTCCATCCGCTCGCTGCTCACCACCGACACCCGCGGCGATGTCGCCGACGCCGATCGCCTGCTGCAGGCAGTGCACGCGGCCCGCCCGGAAATCATCTTCCATCTCGCGGCCCAACCGCTGGTGCGCCTGAGCTATCAGAACCCCAGCGCCACCTTCATGACCAACGTGATGGGCACCGCCCACCTGCTCGACGCGGCGCGCTCCTGCGATGCCACCCGCGCCATCGTGGCCATCACCACCGACAAGGTCTATCAGAACAACGAGTGGATCCACCCCTACCGCGAGAATGACCCGTTAGGTGGGCACGACCCCTACAGCGCCAGCAAAGCCGCCGCGGAAATCGTCACCGCCGCCTATCGCGCCAGCTTCTTCGCCGGCCCGGCCGGCCATCCCGCCCGCATCGCCACCGCCCGCGCCGGCAACGTCATCGGCGGCGGCGACTGGGCTGCGGACCGCATCGTACCGGACTGCCTGCGTGCCTTCGCCGCCCGCCAACCCGTGCTCATTCGTTGCCCAAACGCCCTGCGGCCCTGGCAACATGTCCTCGAACCGCTCGCCGGTTACCTCACCCTCGCCTCAAAATTGCTCGACGAGCGCGGCAATGAATTCGCCAAGGCCTGGAACTTCGGCCCCAACGCCAGCGACAACGTCACCGTCGGCGACCTCGCCGATGACCTCGCCACACTCTGGGGCGGCGACGCCAGCGTGCAACGCGACACCACCGGCGGCCACCCCCACGAAGCGGGCCGCCTCAGCCTCGATAGTTTCGCCGCGCGCCATCAATTGGGCTGGACCAGCCGCTACGGCTTTCACCACGCCTTGGCGCGTACTGTGGAATGGCAGCAACAATGGCTGCAGGACGCGGATATGCTCCAGGTCAGCCTCGGCCAAATCGAGGCCTATCAAAACTCGCCGCGGCCATGAACTCCCGCTTTGACCTCTGCGCCACCCCGCTCGCCGGCTTGACACTCATCCAGCGCCTCCCCATAGGCGATGCACGGGGATTTTTGGAGCGCTTGTATTGTGCCGACGAGCTCGCCGCCATCGCCCCGGGCAAACCCATCGCCCAGATCAACCATACTCTAACGATAAAGCAGGGCGTCGTCCGCGGCCTGCACTTCCAGCGCCCGCCGCATGCCGAAATCAAGCTCGTGTCCTGCTTGCGCGGCGCGGTGTTTGATGTGGCGGTGGATCTGCGCGCCAACTCACCAACCTTCCTCCACTGGCACGCCGAGGTCCTCAGCGCTCAAAATCACCGGTCCCTCGCCATCCCTGCCGGCTTTGCCCATGGTTTCCAAACTCTAACAGAAAACTGCGAGATGCTCTACTTCCACACCGCCGCCTATCACCCCGCAGCGGAAGAGGCCCTCAACGCCCGCGATCCGCGCCTGGCCATCCGCTGGCCCGAGGCTATTTCCGACCTCTCGCCCCGGGATGCGGCCCACCCGCTGCTCGACGCTGATTTCAAGGGGGTGACGTTATGAAATGCCGGCATTGCAACTGCCAGGTCACGCTGCCCCTGATTGACCTCGGCTGCGCGCCACCTTCGAACGCCTACCTAACACCTATCTCGCTGCGACGCCCGGAAAAATGGTTCCCGCTCAAGGTGGTCATCTGCGAGAGCTGCTGGCTGGTACAGGCCGAGGCCTACTCGCGGGCCGCTGAGTTGTTCAACGACGAATATGCCTACTTCAGTTCGTTTTCCACCCAGTGGTTGAAACATGCCGAGACCTATGTGCAGACCATGATCGAGCGCTTCGGGCTCACGCCGGACAGCCGGGTCGTCGAAGTCGCCTCCAATGACGGCTACCTGCTCCAATACGTCAAACAGCGCGGCATTCCCTGCCTCGGCATCGAGCCAACGGCCAGCACTGCGGCCGCATCGCGCCTCAAAGGCATTGAGACGCTGGAGGAGTTCTTTGGCGTTGGCTTGGCTGGCCGCCTGGCTGCCAAAGGCTGGCAAGCCGACCTCATGGCTGCTAACAATGTTCTCGCCCATGTGCCCGACATCAATGATTTCGCCGCCGGCTTCGCCCACCTGCTCAAGCCCGCGGGCGTCGCCACGTTTGAATTCCCCCACCTGATGAACCTGATCGATGGCAACCAGTTCGACACCATCTATCACGAGCATTTCTCCTATCTGTCACTCACCGCCGTGCAGCGGATTTTCGCCGCCAACGGCCTCACCGTGTTTGATGTGGAGGAACACCCGACCCACGGCGGCAGCATCCGCGTGTTTGCCCAGCGCGCAGATACCGGCAGCCATCCCACCAGCAATCGCGTTAAACTCCTGCTAGACCAGGAACAGGCCGCCGGCCTGCGCTCCGCCGCCTATTACGCCGGTTTCCAGACCCGCGCCGAAAAGGTCAAGGACGACTTCGTCCACTTCCTCGTCGAGGCCAAACGCCGCGGCCAAACGGTGGCCGCCTACGGTGCCGCGGCAAAAGGCAACACCCTGATGAACTTCGCCGGCATCCGCCCGGACCTCATCGCATTCGTCGCCGACCGCAACCCGGCCAAGCAAGGGAAATTCATGCCTGGCAGCCGCGTCCCCATCGTCGCTGAAGAGCGCCTCCGCCACGACCAACCCGACTATGTGGTCATTTTGCCGTGGAATTTGCGCGCCGAAGTCATGGGGCAACTTGCCTACGTCCGCCAGTGGGGTGGCCAGTTCGTAACCGCGGTACCAACGCTCGAGATCTCATGAAATCCCGCATCCACTATACCAAACCATCCATCACCGGGCTGGAGCTGCGCTACGCCGCAGATGCCGCCGCCAATGGTTGGGGCGAGAAATGTTATGATTATATCAATCGCTTCGAGGCCGAGTTCAAAGCCCATCTAGGCGTGCGCTTCGCCATTGCCACTTCAAGTTGCACCGGTGCCCTGCATATGGGCATGGCCGCCTTGGGCATCGGCCCGGGCGATGAAGTCATCATGGCCGACACCAACTGGATCGCCAGCGCCTCACCGATTGTGCATGTGGGAGCCACACCGGTGTTTGTCGATATCCTCGCCGATTCCTGGTGCCTCGACCCCGCCCTGGTCGAGCGCGCCATCACTCCACGCACCAAGGCAATCATCGCCGTCCACTTGTATGGCAATCTGTGTGACATGGACGCGCTGCTTGCCATCGGCGCAAAGCACGGCATCCCGGTCATTGAGGACGCCGCCGAGGCCGTCGGCTCGGTCTATCACGGCAAACGCGCGGGGTCGATGGGCAGGTTCGGCACTTTCTCATTCCACGGCACCAAGACCCTGACGACAGGCGAGGGCGGCATGTTCGTCACCAATGATCCGGAGTTGTATGAACACGTGCTCACCCTGAGCAATCATGGACGGGCGCGCGGCCAAACCAAACAGTTCTGGGCAACCATGATCGGCTTTAAATACAAGATGTCCAACATCCAGGCCGCCATCGGCTGCGCGCAATTGGAGCGGATCGATGAACTCGTCGCCGCCAAGCGCAGGGTCTTTGCCACTTACCAGAGCGAACTTGCCAGCCTGCCGGTGACCCTCAACCCCGAAGCTGCTGACACCGTGAATGGCTGCTGGATGCCGAGCTTCGTGGTGGCTGCCGGGGTCCCCTTCGACCGCGAAGCCCTGTTAGCCGCCTTCCAGGCTGAGGCGATTGATGGCCGGGTGTTTTTCTGGCCGCTCTCGTCACTGCCGATGTTCACCCCGTGTCCGGAAAACCGCATCGCTTATGACATGTGCGGCCGCGCCTGCAACCTGCCCAGCTATCATGACCTCGGCGAGGCAGACATCCAGCGCGTCTGCGAGGTGGTGCGCGCCCATGTCCCGCCGAAACCACCATCTTTCTAACCTATGCCATCCCCACAACCCGCGCCCGCTGGCGCATTCAAACAACTCATCCTTGCCGACCTTGACGAGAGAGGATTTGAAGTCCGCTCGAATGAGGGCGCTGCCATCGCGTATTTGAAGCTCATCGGGGCCGGCGATTTGGAGGACGACTTTCTCATCCAGCAGGTCACCGATTGGCGCAGGCGCCACAAGCATTGCTTCCTCTCAGAGTTTGAGCCCACCTGCGCCCGGACCAAAGCGTGGATGCAAGTGGCCGTGATCAATGACCCGGCCCGCGCGTTGTTCAGAATTATGAGCCCCGCCGGTGGCCTCATGGGGCATGTCGGTGCCATTCACCGGGAAACCTACCTCGAGTATGATTACTACATCCTGGGAGTGAAGCCCGAGGTGAAGAACTTCGCGCTCAGCGTCGCCAGCCAGTTTCTGCTCTGGCTATTGGAGCTCACCGGATTGCAACTCACTTCCGGCAACGTCCGCTCGGACAACCATCACGGCCTGGACTTCCACCGCCGCACCGGATTTTCCGTTTATCAACAGGTTCCACTCAAGCGAATCGACGGCGACAATGGTGATGTGCGATTCGAGGAACAACCCGGCTTGGCCCAATCCGACTATTATCTCGTCGAAATCCGCGCCACCGCCGCCGATCTCATGGCGGCGGAATTCAGGCAGGCCGGGCCAATCGATTGATCGGCAGCGCGCCAACGCTCCTTGCAACCCGCACCCGCAAATCCCCCCAACCTACCACCCTTATGAACCCCGACGCCCCCCAACAAGAGCCTCTGATCCCTGTGAGCGCACACATTCACGGTCTTTCGTTAGACACGGAATTGCACCAGTTGTCCCGCACCTGGATTCAGGAATCGGTGAAGCACCATTATACCTACAACTTCTCCTGGCAAGGCCGGCCCATCATCCAGTATCCACAAGACATCGTGGCCATGCAGGAACTCATTTGGTCGATCAAACCCGACCTCATCATCGAAACCGGCATCGCTCACGGCGGATCCCTCATCTTCAGCGCCTCTATGCTGGCCTTGCTCGACATGTCTGACGCCATCGAGGCAGGCACAACTCTCGACCCGCGCGCCTCCCGCCGCAAAGTGCTGGGCATCGATATCGACATCCGCGCCCACAACCGCGCCGCCATCGAGGCCCATCCGATGGCATCGCGGATTGAGATGATCCAGGGGTCGAGCATCGCGCCCGCTACCGTCGCCCAAGTCCATGCCATCGCCGCCAATTACTCACGCATCCTCGTCTGCCTCGATAGCAACCACACCCATGACCATGTCCTGGGCGAACTTGAGGCCTACGCCTCGCTCACCAGCGTGGGCAGCTATTGCGTCGTGTTCGATACCATTGTGGATGACATGCCGGCGGCCATGTTCGGCGACCGACCGTGGGGACCTGGCGACAATCCCAAAACCGCAGTGCGGGAATTCCTCAAGTCCCACCCGCAATTTGAGATCGACAAGGACATCGAGCACAAACTCCTCATCACGGTGGCCCCGGACGGATTTCTCAAGCGCGTGACGCTCTAGAATCCACTCACCTATCAAGTCCCGTCGCCATGCTAACCGTCGGAGTTCCCGTTTTCAACGCCGAACGCTTCCTCGAGCGGTGCCTGACAAACCTGTGCGCGGAAGACTTCGACTTCCGGATCCTCATCGCCGACAACGCCTCCACCGACAAGACCGGCGAGATTGCGCAGGCATTTGCGCTGAAAGACAACCGAATCCGGTACATTCGCCATGAATCCAACATCGGAGGCGGCAAGAATTTTCTATTCTTGCTCGACGCAGCCGACACCGAATTATTTGCCTGGCGCGCCTACGATGATATCAGTACACCGGGCTACTTCCAACGATTGTCCGAGGCATTGGAGCGCCAACCCCAGTGCAACCTTGCCGTTGGCAGTTTGAATTATGAAGTGGAGCAAGGAACTACGCCCGCATGGCACACGGTTATCGACGCCCTGCCAGCGGACCCCGGGCAACGCAGGAATAAATTGCTGACCATCGCGGAGGTGACCTGGTTCTATGGCGTTTTCAGACGCAGGAACCTGCTCAATCGCTATGTCGCGGCGCAAAATGCCTATGACTTCGTCTGGTCATTTGACCCTCTGGTACTGCTCCCATTCGTGCTCGAAGCGAGTGTTTGCACGGTTCCCAGCGTGGTTTTCACCCAATACGTGTGTGGCGGATCCGCAGCGAGCTACCGTCCCAAGGGTGTGATCGCATCCTCCCGCCTGATATCCCAATTCTGGCGCTATGGATTCTCCATCGCCGATGAAATATCCACATCCCTCCCGCAGCGAATCCGGCTCAAAACCGATGTCATCCGCTACACCAACAAGTATGGCTTGAAGTATTCACGCGTCGTCAAACGCGCGCTGTTGTGGCCCTACTACCGCTTGACCGATCGATTGTAACGAGCCGAAAGAATGGGCATCACCGATCTGTAATCAATGATGCTTGAGCGCCTCCTCCGCACTCCGCTTGCCTTCATTCGTTCCTGAACACCCACCCGATAACCGTTCGCCGTGACCCGCAAATTCCCCGCCCTCCTCCTATTCATCCCGCTCAGCCTGGCCTCCGCCGCCCCTGCCAAAAAGTCTCCAGAGACGCCTAGCGCCGTCCAGACCGCCGACTGGACCACACCGGAGGCCCGCGCGGTCCAAACTGCTTGGAAACAGGCGCAATTCCACTTCACGCCACCCGTCAAAGCGGCCTACCTCACCATGGTCGCGACGGCGGCGAGCCGCGAGTTATCCGCCACCGGCCAGCAAATTCCTGCCGATTTCCTCGCCTGGGTGGCGGGCGATCCGGTGGTGGCCGCCACAGTTTGCGGCGCGCGCACCTCGCCGGTCCGGGTGTTAGTGGCGCTGCGCTCGCTCGAGTTGGACCTCGGTGCCGAGGAAGTCCGGCGCAAACACACCCAACTCGCGCTGGCGATGGCCGTGGCCTATGCCGCGGACCTCGCCGCCGACACAACCGACCGCTCAACCTCATCCACCACATCCAACCTCGGTGTCAGCCTCGCCCCGCGCGGCTTGTTAACACTGAAGATTCCGCCCTGTCCGCTCAAACCGGTTAACACCCATCCCACCGACCGGCCACTGGACGTCAACGACCTCATCATCAATTTCTTCGAGGGCCGCAGCGTCGATGCCGACGTACGCGTCGAATCCACCGATGCCAAGGGCAAAAAGCTGGTGACCACAGCCAAGCGCCCACGCCCGATGGCCGCCTGCGACGTGCTCGCCAGCGCGAAACTGCAGGACGAATTCAATGCCTATATGAAAGCCAAGGGGCAAACCGTTGAGGTCCACTGCGGCGATCATATCATCTATCCGGAATCTCATGACGCCGTCCACGGGCCTGAAGGCAAACCCATTCTTGACGCGTTCCATCTGTTCAAGGCAGCCTACGAGGCCAAGGGACTGCTGCCCGCACAGCGCGACGCGCAGCCGTCCCTGGCGGAAACCTGCGCCTGGCTGATCCGCAACGACACCCAGCCCATGCCCGGTGGCGTCAAGCGCAAGTGGGACCGCTGGCCATTGTTCCCGCTCAATGCCCCGTGGCCGCTGCTGACCTTCCTCGGCCAGTCGCGCCAACCGCTGCGCGAATGCGAGGACATCTTTCTGCGCTACCGCGACAAGGGTGAATTCCACGGCTACGGCGAATACATCGGCGCCATCGCCCAACAGTTCGATTTCCAGTCTGCCCGGCGCCTGGCCCCCTATGACTATTCCTACGGAACGTTCCAGATGATGCTCAAGGATGGCGGTGTCTGCGGCACCATGGCCAACCTCAACGCCCGCAGCAACCAGGCCCTCGGCGTGCCGTCCTGCACCGCCGGCCAACCCGGCCACTGCGCGTTGGTGTCATTCGCATATGACGACAAGAAGTCTATCTATCAACTTGTTGGCGGCCAGTTCGTCACCGGCGGACCGGACAAGACCACACCGCACCTGACGTGGATGTTCGGCGACGCATCGGGCCGCCGCCAGATGGTCTATCCGATGGCTACGGCGTGGGCGGTCAACCACGGGCTCCAGTCGTTCCTCGATTCCATCCTCGCGTGGAACTTGTTCCGCACGCTGCCGGAAGCCGAACGCAAGGCCCACGGCATGGCTCTGCTGGAAAGCGGCCTGGCTCTCAATCCGTATAACTTCATGTTAGTTGAAAGCGCCCAATCCGCCGCCTCCACCCCGCAGGAGCAATTGGCGTTCTGGCGCGTCTTTAACGGCTTGGTGGCCGCTGATACCAAGGCCGGGTGCCCGCAGGACGGCATTTATGTCGACACCGTGCGCGAGATGATGTTCCACAGCATCGCCGCCGCTCCGCTGCCATCCAGCAAAGATGAAGTCGCCGCCATCGCAGCGTTCATGGAAACCTCGAAATGCGCTGATGCTGCGGCTTGGCTCAAATACCAGACGGCATGGGTCGGACTGCCCGCAGTGCGCGTGCAGGTGGCCGACGCTCTCAAGGCAGCGGTTGTCGGCAGCCGCAGCCCGGAATCTTGCGATCTGCTGGCAGCCCGCATCGGGGCCGTCGCCAAGGCCATCACGCCGCCGAAAGATAGGATATCATGGGCGGAGAGCCTGCTGGTGACCGTCATCGGCCATGAGGACTACCTGCCCGCAGGGGCCAGAAAGACCGCCAAGAAAAAGCCCGACCCCTGCGCTGCGGTGATCTACAAACTGACCGGCAAGCAGGCCGAAGCCAAGGCCCGCGAGGCCGCGGGCAAAAAGGACGTGAGTGATGCCGCCAGCCAGGATCTATCAAAGTCTGCCAAACCGCCCGCCAAATAGATGATCTCGCCATGAAACAACTCCTCTGCCGCGCCCTGCCTATCACATTGCCACCGCTGCTGGTTTTCGCGATGGCCTGCGCGCAGGCACAATCCACCCCGTCCCCTGGGACCGACGGACCGGTGGGGTTGCGGGCGGATGGCTTGATCGAACTGCCGACCCATCAGTTTCTGCAACCGGCAGGCCATCAGGTCGAGTTGAATGATTGGTATCCCCAGTCCGTAGCCGTCCACCCGCGGCTGCCGCTCGGCTTTGTCGCAGGCAGCCAAAGCAAGTTGTTGGTGGTGGACCTCATCACGGCCACGATCAAACAACAGGTGCCGCTGCCCAATGCCGGCAGCAAGGAACCTGTCGCGCCTCAAAACGACAAGGAACTGCAATTGGCATTCGATACCAACACCCGCCAGGGCTTCGGCGGATTGGTCACCAGCGCCGATGGCAAAGCGGTGTACATGGCCACCAAAGGCGGCGATATCAAGGTGTTTGCCGTGGCGGCTAACGGAGCCACAACCCCGGGTTATAGCATCGCCCTGCCGCCCCACCCGAATGGCGAGTCCGCCGCAGGTTTGGCCATCTCCGGCGATGGCACCCGCCTGTACGTCTGTCTCAATATATCTAACCAGTTGCAGGAAGTCGAGCTGCCCACCGGCAAACTTCTGCGGCATTGGCAAACCGGCATCGCACCGGTTGCCGTCGCGATCGCCAAAAACAAGGCCTTCGTCGCCAACTGGGCGGGCGACACCCCAAAAGCTGGCGAGTCCACCCAGACCATCGGCCGCGGTGCCGTGGCCGCCGTGGATCCCGCCACTGACCGCCCGCTGCGCGGCACCCTCTCGGTGATCGATTTGACCAAGGATGACGCCGGCAGCTCGCTTGAAGTCGGCCTCTCGCCCGTCGCGCTCGCCGTGAGCCCCGATGGCGAGCGACTGGCCGTGGCCTGCCCGGCCAGCGATATGGTATTGTTGCTAGATACCAGCAAGGGGCAACTCGTGGAAAAAATTTCCGCCAAGATCGGAGGACCCGGCGACCTCTGGGGAGCCCAGCCGAATGCTCTCGCGTTCAGCCCGGATGGCAAAACCCTGTGCGTCGCCAACGGCACCCAGAATGCCATCGCCGTAGTGACCTTGGCGGCAAAGGACGGCGACTCCAGCCGCTTGGAGGGACTCATTCCGGTCGGGTGGTACCCCGGGTCCATCGCGTTCGATTCACATGGGGGCCTTTTTGTCGCCAACCGCAAGGGCTATGGCGCGGGCTTCCACCGCGAGCCGACGGGCCAGCCAACCTATAACAGTCATCATCCCTTCGGCACCCTCACCGTGCTCGGTGCCATGCCGACGGAAGCCGGGTTGCGCCAGCACACCCGCAACGTGTGGGCCGCCAACCACCGCGAGCGCTTGCAAGCCGCACTGCTGCCACCGCGCCCTGACACCCGTCCCGTGCCGGTGCCTCAACGCTCCGGCGAGCCATCGACGATCCACCACGTCATCTATGTGATGAAGGAAAACCGCTGTTACGACCAAGTCCTTGGAGATTTACCGCAAGGACTTGGCCGGCCTGATCTAACCATCTTCGGCCGCAAGATCACCCCTAACCAACACGCCCTGGCCGAGCAGTTTGTATTATTAGATCATGCCTACTGTTCTGGAGTCATCTCGATGGACGGGCACCACTGGGCGATGGCGGGCATCGCCAATGATTACGTCGAACGCACCCTCGCCGCGGGCAGTGGCCTGCGCACCTACCCGGCCTTGAACGTGCCCGATGCGCTGAGTTATTCCTCCGGCGGCTACCTGTGGGATGCCGTGGTGGCCGCTGGAAAATCCGTGCGGATTTACGGCGTCGCTGCCAAGTCGTCCTATGCCTGGACCGACGGCAAAACCGGCCATCCCAAGTGGAACGATTTCCTGGCTGACGCCAAGCGCCCCGCCGGCCAGCGCCTGATCACCGGGACTGATGCTCCGGCACAACCCCACACCGCGGCATACACCGCCAATTGCGGCTTCGGCTGCAACCTCGGCGTTCCGGACACCTGGCGCATCAATCATTTCCTGGAGGATCTCCAACAATGGCAGAGCAGCGGCAAAATGCCTGAACTCACCTTGATGTTGTTAGGAACCGATCATACCAGCGGCACCAAGCCGGGCAGCCCCGTCCCGGCGGCCCAAGTGGCCGACAACGACCTGGCGTTTGGCCGTCTGGTAGAGGGAGTGAGCCACAGTCCGTTCTGGAAGGACACCGTGATCATCGCCATGGAGGATGATCCGCAGGCCGGCTGGGACCACGTCAGCGCCTATCGGACCACCTTATATCTAGCAGGCAGCCAGGTGCGGCGCAACGCGGTCATCCACGATGCTTTCAACCAGGTCAGCGTGGTGCGCAGTATCGAGCTGATTCTCGGCCTCAAACCACTCAATGCCCTAACCGCCAGCGCCATCCCGTTGCGCAGTTGTTTCACGGCGACTCCTGATGTCAGGCCGTTCACCGCCTTGATCCCCGAGCAGGAACTAGCCAGAATGAACCGCGCCAAACAGGCGATCACCCACCCGGTGCTCCGCCACTACGCCGAGGCCTCCGACAAACTGGATTTTTCCGAACCTGACCGCTGCCCGGAAGACCTCCTCAACCACATCCTGTGGGCCGATGCCAAGGGCCCGGATGCCCCCTATCCCAACTGGGCCACCGCCATGTCGTCCGCAGGCGGCGAAGATGACGATTGATCCAATAGTTCGAATGAAACTCACCTGCCTCGCCGCTCTATGCGCAGCCCTCATGGCGATCCCGGTCGTAGCCGAAGCAACCCCTAACATCGTCCTGCTGTACGCCGATGATATGGGGTACGGCGATCTCGGAGTGAACAATCCGGCTTCGAAAATCCCCACGCCTAACCTCGACCGCCTCGCCGCAGAGGGCACGCGCTTCACCGATGCCCATTCGTCATCCGGGATCTGCACGCCGTCGCGCTACGCGATGCTCACCGGCCGCCACCACTGGCGGGATTTCCACAACATCGTGGGGCCTTTCGACGCGAGCGTCTTCAAGAAAGACCAGCTCACCCTGCCAGCCATGCTGCGAGATAAAGGCTACACCACCGCCTGCATCGGCAAGTGGCATCTCGGTTTCGATTGGGACTCCATCCGCAAACCCGGCTCGCCGCCCAAGTCAATCCTCCACAGTGACTTCGATTGGACCAAGCCGTTCACCGGCGGCCCGCTCGACCACGGCTTCGACCACTACTTCGGAGATAACGTCATCAACTTCCCCCCCTACGCGTGGATTGAGGACGACAGGCTGGTCCTGCCGCCCGATACCACGCTGAAATTGCCGCCCGGCAAGCCAAAGGAAGGCAACTGGGAATGTCGGCCCGGGCCCGCGCGCTCGGACTGGGATTTCCATCAGGTGCTACCGACGCTGACCCACAAGGCGGTCGAATATGTACGTTCCCAAAAAGGTAAACAGAAGCCGTTTTTTCTCTTCATGGCCTTCCCATCGCCGCACGCCCCGATCATCCCGAACGACGAATTCGACGGCAAATCCAAGGCCGGCCCCTACGGCGACTGGGTGGTCCAGACCGACGACGCCTGCGGCCAAATTCTCACAGCCCTCCACGAGGCCGGGCTGGAGGATAACACCATCGTCATCTTCTCGTCCGACAACGGCCCGGAGATCTACGCAAACGAGCGCGACCGTAAATACGACCACTGGTCGTCAGAGCCGTTTCGCGGCCTCAAGCAGGACATCTATGAAGGCGGGCACCACATCCCATTCCTCGTCAAGTGGCCCGGCGTGACCAAGCCCGCCACCGTGAGCGGCGCGCTGATCTCGCAGATTGATTTGATGGCCACCTTCGCCGCGCTGGTGAACTACGAGCTGCCTCGTAATTCCGCCGAGGACTCGTATGACTTCCTGCCATTCCTCCGCGGCCAGGCCGCCGGGCCGCCACGCACGACGATGGTCCACAATACCTATAACAACGCCTACGCAATCCGCCATCACGACTGGCTGCTGGTCAATTCCAAGACCGGCTATGCCCGCCCGGCACCGATGGCATGGTTGAAAATGCACAACACGCCCGCCGGCCATGATCAACCGGTCGAGTTGTTCAACCTGCAGGACGATCCCGGCCAACGTCAGAATCTGGCAGCAGAGCATCCGGACACCGTGGCCGACTTGCAGGCACTGCTGAAGAAAATCCGTGAGGATGGCCATTCCGCGCCGCGGCTTGCCACTTCGGATTGAACCATCCACCACCACGCGCTCACCCAGTCGCTCGATGGCTTCGCTTCGCAGATGCCGCGCCATTGCTTGGCGGGGAATGCCAGCGGCGAAACGACCCGGCATCCCGGCATCAAGCAACTTCCGCCTTGCATCCGGCCATTTCCGCGCGATGCTTGCCGCCTACACGACAGGGGAGCCCGGCACACACCGGGCTGAGATTTTCCAACGCGCGGAAAAGACCCTCCGAACCTGACGCGGGTCATGCCGCCGGAGGGAGTCGAAACCTGGTTTCCCTCCCCCGGCCGTGCCTGATCCGCACGGCCGTTTGCTTGCCCCCCCCGGAAACCATCCTCCTTCACCACCATGATCCGCCCCGAAACCCCCGCCACCGACGTCCCCGCTGCCGCCGCCACCAGCGGCAGCAGTGCCCACGATGCCTCCCGCACCCCCCTGCCCGCTTCCAGCCGCATCTACGTCCAGGGCGTCATCCATCCCTCGGTGCAGGTGCCGATGCGCGAAATCGCCCTATCTAACACAACCGCCTTCAACGGCCGCATCGAGCCCAACGCGGCGCTGCGCGTCTACGATTGTTCCGGTCCGTGGGGCGATCCTGCCTTCACCGGCAGCTCCGAACAAGGGCTCCCCGCACTCCGCCGCGAGTGGATCCTCGCCCGCGGCGACGCCGAGGCCTACGACGGCCGGCCGGTGCAGCCCCAGGACAACGGCTATCTAACGGACAAACACGCCGAGTTCGCCTCCCAATCCGAACGCTCGAGCCGCTTCATGGAATTCCCCGGCCTCACCGGCGAGCGGCGGCGGCCATTGCGCGCCGCCCACCGGGGCACTGGCGGCTCGCCCGTGACGCAACTCCACTACGCCCGCCAAGGCATCATCACCCCGGAGATGGAGTTCATCGCCATCCGCGAGAACCTCAAAATTGCCAATCTTAAAACACAGATCGCGGATTTGCGGGACGACATCGTCCGCAATGATCTGAGCAAGCAACATGCCGGTTCCGCCCAGGAATCCAACGTTCAAAATCCAACATCCAACATCGACAATCCCTACACGCCCAGCGTGTTCCGGCGCTTCCCCCAGCGCATCCCGGCGGAAATCACCCCCGAGTTTGTCAGGAGCGAGATCGCCGCCGGCCGCGCGATCATCCCCTGCAACATCAACCACCCGGAACTCGAACCGATGATCATCGGCCGCAATTTCCTGGTCAAAATCAACGCCAACATCGGCAACTCCGCCGTCGCCTCGTCCATCGAGGAGGAGGTCGAGAAGATGCGCTGGGCCACCAAGTGGGGCGCGGACACCGTGATGGATCTGTCCACCGGCAAGAACATCCATGCCACCCGCGAGTGGATCCTGCGCAATTCGCCGGTACCCATCGGCACGGTGCCGATCTATCAGGCGCTGGAAAAGGTCAACGGCAAGGCCGAGGACCTCACCTGGGAGTTGTTCCGCGATACGCTCATCGAGCAGGCGGAGCAAGGCGTCGATTACTTCACCATCCATGCCGGCGTGTTGCTGCGCTTAGTGCCGATGACAGCCTCGCGCATGACCGGCATCGTCTCGCGCGGAGGATCCATCATGGCCAAGTGGTGCCTCTCCCATCATCAGGAAAACTTCCTCTACACCCATTGGGATGATATCTGCGATATCTGCGCCGCCTATGACGTCGCCTTCTCCATCGGCGACGGCCTGCGCCCCGGTTCCATCGCCGATGCCAACGACGCCGCCCAGTTCGGCGAACTCGAAGTGCAAGGCGAACTGACCACCCGCGCCTGGGCCAAGGGCGTGCAAGTCATGAACGAGGGCCCCGGCCACGTGCCGATGCACCTCATCGAGGAAAACATGGCCAAACAACTCGAGTGGTGCCACGAGGCACCGTTCTACACCCTCGGGCCTCTAACAACCGACATTGCCCCCGGCTACGACCACATCACCTCCGGCATCGGTGCCGCCATGATCGGCTGGTATGGCTGCGCCATGTTATGTTATGTCACTCCCAAGGAACACCTCGGCTTGCCTAACAAGGATGACGTCAAGGTCGGCGTCATCACCTACAAGCTCGCCGCTCACGCTGCCGATCTCGCCAAGGGCCACCCCGGTGCCCAGTACCGCGACAACGCCATCAGCAAGGCGCGCTTCGAGTTCCGGTGGGAGGACCAGTTCAACCTCGGCCTCGACCCGGAAACCGCGCGCCTCTATCACGACGAAACCCTGCCTCAGGAAGGCGCCAAGACCGCCCATTTCTGCTCGATGTGCGGCCCGCATTTCTGCTCGATGAAGATTTCCGAGGACGTCCGCCAGTACGCCGCCGAACAAGGCATCGCCGAAGAGGTGGCGCTGCAGCGAGGCATGGCGGACAAGTCGCGCGAGTTCGTCGATGCCGGCGCGGAGCTCTATCAGGGAGGGGCGATCTCCCAATCGCCCTGAGGAAAGGCGATCCGAATCGCCACTTTTTCCTTCAAGAGAGATGCACTTCAAGTGCGTGAACTCTTGCACCGGGCGATTCGGAGATCGCCCCTCCTTGCCCTCACTCGTAGCGCAGCGCCTCGATGGGGTCGAGCGCGGCCGCCTTGCACGCCGGATAGAATCCGAAAAACACGCCGATCACAAAACTCACGCTGAAGGCCAGCAGGATCGAACCGGTGGAAACGATCGCCTTGAAGTCGGCGAACACCTCCACCATCCGCGACGCCCCCACGCCGAGCAACACACCGAGCAGGCCACCGAACAAGCTGAGGGTGATCGCCTCGATGAGAAACTGGAGTTTGATGGCGGAGGGCTGCGCACCCACCGCGATGCGGATGCCGATCTCGCGGGTGCGCTCGGTGACGCTCACCAACATGATGTTCATGATACCAATGCCGCCGACCACCAGCGAGATGCCGGAGATCGAACCTAACAACAGAGTGATCACCGTCGAAATCGATTTCACGGTGTCGGCGATTTCCTTTTGATTGAAGATATTAAAGTCGTCGGGCTGGCCGGCGGTCAGCCGATGCCGCTGGCGCAACAGGCTCACGATCTGTTGCTGGGCCACTTCCATGCGCTCGGCGCTGACGATCTGGACGCTGACCGAGCGCAGGTAGCGGTCCCCGGTGATGCGCCGCATGGCGGTGGTGTAGGGGATGATGATGCGGTCGTCCTGGTTTTGGCCGCCCATGCCCGCACCCTTGGTGGCGAGCAGGCCGATGATGACAAACGGGATGTTGTTCACCCGCACCGTCTGACTGATCGGGTTGAGCGGGCCGAACAATTCGTGCGCTGTCTTCGACCCGATCACCGCGACTTTGGCCGCGCCGCTGACCTCGCGCTCGGTGAACATCGAACCGGCGGCCAATTTCCAATCGCGGATTTTCAGATAGTCCGGTGCCTCACCCACGATGCTGGTGGACCAATTCCGGCCGTTGGCGATCGCCTGCGCGGTGGAGGAAATCTCCGGGCTGAGGGCCACCACGTCGGCCACCTCACGCCGGATGGCATCGGCGTCGGCCAGGGTAATGGCACTGGCGCTGCCGAGACCGGAACTCACCCCGCCGGAGTGGCGGCTGCCGGCGAAAACAGTTAGAAGATTCTGCCCGAGGGCAGCCACCTGGCTGGTGATGCGGGCCTGGGCGCCGTTGCCGACCGCCACCATGGCCACCACCGAGGCGACCCCGATGATGATGCCCAGGGCGGTGAGGGCGGAGCGCATCTTGTTGCGGCGCAGCGCGCGTAGGGCGATGAACACCGTCTGCCACGACTGGACCAGCAAGGCATTGATAGAGGCTAACATGTTCAGGTGAGGTTGACGTCTTGTTCGGCCAGATCGAGCGAGCTGCGCGCCTCGGCGGCGAGGCGGCGGGTTGGGTTGCGGCTGTCGCTGATGACCACGCCGTCGCGCATGACCATCATGCGTTTGCAATAGGCGGCGATATCGAGTTCGTGGGTGACCATGACGATGGTGATGCCCGAGTCGTTGAGTTCCTGGAACAAGCCCATCAGCTCGATGCTGGTGCGGGTGTCGAGGTTGCCGGTGGGTTCGTCGGCGAGCACTAATTCCGGCTGGTTGACCAAGGCGCGGGCAATGGCGATGCGTTGCTGCTGGCCGCCGGACAACTGGCTGGGATGATGGCCGAGGCGGTCGCCCAGACCGACTTTTTCCAGGGCCGCGATGGCGCGTTGGCGGCGTTCGCGCCGCGGCACCATGGGCAGCGCGTAGAGCATCGGTAGTTCGACGTTTTCCAGCGCACTGGTCCTGGCTAACAGATTGAAGCTTTGAAACACAAACCCGAGTTTGCGGTTGCGCAACTTGGCGAGTTGTTTGCGGTTGAGGCCGGCGACGCCCACCCCGTCTAGCAAATACTCGCCGCTGGTCGGCTGGTCGAGGCAGCCGAGGGTGTTCATGAGGGTCGACTTGCCCGACCCGCTGGCCCCCATGATTGCGACGAAATCGCCGCGGAAAATGTCCAGCGTGACATTGCGCACGGCCTTCACCTCGACCTCGCCGCTCTGATAGGTCCGGGCGAGGTTGCGCAGCTGGATGACCGGCGAGGCGGCGGGTTGGGATGGAGCACTCATGAGCCTGGCGGTGGCGGCCCGCCGAAACCACTGCTCTTGACTGCCGCCACACTGGAGGTCACCACGGCCATCCCGGCGCTGAGGCCGGCCACAATCTCGGTGTCCACCCCGTCGGTGATGCCGGTCTTGACGACCACGGGCTTGAGTTTCACCCCTCCGCCAGCCGGCGCATAAACGAGGCGCTCGCTGCGCTCCAGATGAGCCGGCGGGGCCGGGTCGTACTCCACGCTGTCCGGCGGAGTGAAACGCAGGGCCGTGTTAGGAATTTTCACCACGTTGCTGCGTTCGGCGACGCGGATGGAAACATCCGCCGTCATGCCGGGAAACAATTTTTGCTCCGGATTATCCACGGTGATGATCGTCTCGTAAGTGACGACGTTCTGGGTGGTGGTGGGCGACTTGCGCACCTGGCTGACCTTGCCGTGAAACACCTCATCGGGAAATGCCTCCACGGTGAACTCGACGGGTTGCGCGGACTTCACCTGGCCGATGTCAGCCTCGGACACGGAAGCATTGATGTTCATCTTGGAGATATCCTGCGCGACGACGAACAGGATGGGCGTGCTCATCGCGGCAATCACAGTTTGACCGAGGTCCACCTTGCGGGCGATGACAATGCCGTCCACCGGCGCGGTGATCTTGCAATAACTGAGGTTGGCGCGCGCACTGTCCACCGTGGCTTGTTTGATGATGACCGACGCCGCAGCCTGCGCCAGCTCGGCGGTGGCCAGGTCCAGGTCCATCTGTGAGGCGGCATGCTGCGGCGCGAGGATTTGCTTGCGCTCCAGATTCTGGCGCTTGAGCGTGACGGTGGCCTCGGCACTGGCAAATTCACCCTCGGCCTGCCGCAGCGACGCCGCATAGACCGTCGGATCAATCTCCGCCACAATCTGGCCCTTGGTTACCGGCGAGTTGAAATCCACCGCCATCGCGGAAATCTTGCCGGACACCTGGCTGCCGACGTCCACGCTAACCACCGCACTCAGGGTGCCGCTGGCGGTGACGTGCTGCACGAGATCGCCACTGGTGGCGGCCACCGACTCGAACTTGAGCGGGCCGGCCGCGCGCTTGCAGCCGGGAGCGAGAGCCAGGCTGAGGGCGGCGAGGGTGACGGGCAGCAATGAGTGTAACCTGCGTTTGATCGTTAGATTCATCGGGGGCTATTTCCAACCGCCGCCCAGGGCCTTGTAGAGGGCGATCTGGCTGGCGAGTTTGTTACGTTTGGCCTGGAGCCGGCTTTGTTGGGCGCTGTAGAGATCCTGCTGTGCGGAAAGCACGTTCAGATAGGTATCCTCACCCTGGCGATAGCGGGTGGTGGCCAGCTCAAAGCGGCGTTGCTGGGCCTGGATCAGCGCGGCCTGCGCCTCGATTTCGTTAGCATAACTGGTGCCGGCCACCAGCGCGTCGGCCACCTCGCGAAACGCGGTCTGGATGGCTTTCTCATAGTTCGCCACTTCGATGCGGCGGCTGATTTTGGCGGCATCCACCTCGGCGCGGGTCCGGCCGCCGGTAAAAACCGGCACGCTCACCTGAGGCGAAAAACTCCACACGCCGGTGCCCGAACCAAACAGTTTTGCCAGCTGGGAACTGCCCGCCCCGGCTGAACCCGTTAGACTGATCGAGGGAAAGCACGCGGCGCGGGCGGCACCGATGTTGGCATTGGCGGCCTTGAGCGTGTGCTCGGCCTCGAGGATGTCCGGGCGGCGACACACCAACCCGGATGGCAAGCCCGCAGGAATGTCTGCGAGCAGGTGGCCGTCGTTGAACGCGCGTCCCGCAGGCAGCCCGCCGGGCAGCGGACAGCCGATGAGCGGCTCCATGGCATTGCGGGTCAGGGCGATCTGGCGTTGATAGGTCAGCACGTTGATCCTGGCCGTCTGCACCTGGCCGTCGGCGGTGCGCAAGTCCAACTCGTTGCTGGCCCCGGCATTGAATGTGGCTTGGTTGAGGGTGAATGACTCCTGCACGGTGACCAGCGTCTGTTGGGCCAGGCGCAGTTGCTCTTCCGCCAGGCGCAGCGTGAAATACACGTCGGCCACATTGGCCACCAACGATACCTGCGCGCCGCGTTGCGCCTCGGCCGTGGCAAAGTAGCTCTCCAACGCCTGTTGGTTGAGGCTGTGCACCCGGCCAAACAAATCCACCTCATAGGCCGTGCTGCCCACGCTGGCACTCCACCGATCCACGCTGATGCCAGCCGCATGCGAGCGGCTGAAATTGGCAGAGCCATCCACGCCGGGCACGGCCGCGGCCCGGCTGATCCGGTATTGCGCCTGGCTGTGCTCGACGTTGAGCACCGCCACGCGCAGGTCGCGATTGTTAGCCAGGGCCAGTTTGACGAGTTGTCCGAGGCGCTCGTCGGCGCAAAATCGCTGCCAGCCGATGTCAGCTGCGGCGGGAGTGGTGGTGGCGGCGGGGGCACCCGGATAGTGCGCGGCGACCGGCGCGGCCGGCCGTTGGTAGGTCGGGCTCAGCGTGCAACCGGCGAGCAGGACAAGTGCAACGAGCCATGCAGGCAGTGGGTTTGGTCTGGCAGGACGGCTCATCTGCGGGCGAGGGTGGTTGGCCGCGGATTGGGCGGCCACTCTTGCGGCGGCACCGCCGGCTCACTCTGCAAACCCGCTGCAATGAAGCGGACAACCTCCTGCAACAGACTGGCGTCGAGTCGCGGATGGCGCTGCGAGCGAACCTTGCCCATCCGCACCGAAAACATCAGCAGCGCTCCCATCGAAAAGATCACCCGCAGGTGAATCAAATCCACCGGCACCTTGCCCAGCGAGCGCCGGAACGCTGCCACAAACACCTCGTTGATAGCCTCGATCTCGCCGCGCAGCGCATCTTCCAAAAACGGCGGCGGCATGAACAGCGCCCGCGCCAGCAGGGTGTGAAAGCCCGGATGTTCCAGACCTAGCAAGTACGGCGGTCGCACCATGCACTCGACGATGCTTTCCACCAGCAGCGGCCGGCCGCGGGCGATCGCCTGCGCTTCCCGCAACAACCGCAGCCGCTCAGCATTGACCGGCCGCAAGCGCCGCATGATGGTTGCCACATAGAGCGCCTGCTTTGACCCGAAGTGATAAGTAGCCGCCCCCAAGTTGACTTTTGCCGCCTCTGCCAACATGCGCATGCCGACCCGGTCGTAGCCATGCTCGCCAAACAAGCGTTCCGCGGTGTCTAACAATCTATCCGTCGTTTCCCGGCTTGCCGCCGCCTCCTGGGGGGTTTTGCGCTCCACCCGGTGATGATACGAACGTATGAATCAGCGGCAAGTCATATCTGCCGTTTTATTTGCCCCGGGGAGAGGCGATCTCCGAATCGCCGCCGACCATGATGGGTCAATGGAAGGCGGCTTGCCTCCATCCATTGCCTTAGCATGGGCCGGGGCGATTCGGAGATCGCCCCTGCACCCGGCAGACGCAGTGGCCGCAACTTCGGTTTGACGGGTGGCGGTGGCAGATGTAGTGATGAGCGTGGTGCGCACTCTGCGTGGCTTGCATCGCCCGATCCAACAAAAAAGCAACGTGAGCTCGAAACTGTTACGCACCAAGAGTCCCGACCATCTGATGGCGGAGGCGGCCGCGCCCGAGCGCCTCATGAAGCGCACTCTCAGCGCATTCGACCTCACCTGCCTGGGCATCGGCGCCATCATTGGCTCGGGTATTTTCGCACTAACCGGCACTGCGGCGGCGGGCGAGGCCACCCAAGCCAACGCCGGTAGCATGATGACGCCGGTGATCAACTTCTTGCAAGCGTGGCTGACTCACGCGCCGACGGTGTTGGGGCGGCCGGGAGCGGGTCCGGCGGTGATCCTGTCATTTGTGGTTGCGGCGATCGCCTGCGGGTTCGCGGCATTGTGCTATGCCGAGCTGGCGGCGATGATTCCGGTGTCGGGCTCGGCCTATACTTATGCCTATGCGACCCTTGGCGAACTGGTGGCGTGGATCATCGGATGGGATTTGATCCTCGAGTATGCGGTGGGCAACATGGCGGTGGCGGTGGGTTGGTCCGGTTACTTCGTGAAACTTTGCGAGAGTCTGTTCGGGCTGAAGTTCCCACTGTGGGCGGTGACCGATTACCACACGGCCAGCGATCTTCTAACACAGGGCGGGGACGCGCTGCAGGATTTTTCCTCCACCGCCCTGCCGGTCGTCGCGGGGCACGCCATCGCGCTGAACCTGCCGGCGCTGGTCATTGTGGCGGCGGTCACCATCCTGCTCATCTATGGCGTTCGCGAAAGTGCGCGGGCCAACAGCATCATCGTCGTGTTAAAAGTGGCGGTGGTGGTGTTCTTCATCGCGTTTGGGGCGTTCCTCGTCCACCCGGCCAATTGGCACCCGTTCATGCCCAGCGGCTTTGGCGGCGTCATGAGCGGGGCGGCGATTGTGTTTTTCGCCTTCATCGGATTTGACGCGGTGTCCACCACGGCGGAGGAGACGCGCAATCCGCAGCGCGATCTGCCCCGCGGCATGATCGCGAGCCTCATCATCTGCACCCTGCTCTATGTGCTGATGTCCGCAGTTCTAACAGGCGTGAAGAAATACACGGTCTACCTCGGAGATTCGGCCGCGGTGGCGACGGCGTTTGCCGAGCGGCCATGGGCCCAAGCCCTGGTGAGCGCTGGGGCCTTGGCGGGCATGACCTCGGTGCTGCTGGTGTTTCAACTGGGCCAACCGCGCATTCTCATGGCGATGGCCCGCGACGGCTTGCTGCCGCGCTATTTTGCCCGGATTCACCCGCGCTACCGCACCCCACACGTCACCACGATCTGGACCGGCATCGTGGTCGGCGGGGTGGCCATGTTCAGCGACATCGGCTCGCTGGCCGACCTAACCAACATCGGGACCCTCTTCGCGTTCGCGCTTGTGTGCCTCGGGGTGATCATTTTGCGACGCACCCACGCCACCCGGCCGCGACCGTTCCGGGTGCCGTGGGTCCCGCTTTTGCCGGTCCTCGGGGTGATGCTCTGTGGCGTGCTGATGCTAAGCCTGCCACTTCTAACATGGCTACGGTTCTTCATCTGGCTCGCGCTGGGCCTGTGCATTTACTTCACCTACGGGGTGAGCCACAGCCGCCTGGGCATGGGCGAGGACGTCGGCGAGACCGAGAATACGTTGCCGCCGATTTAGCCGCAGACGCAACGGGGATTGTAGCGGCGCCTCTGTGAGCGCCGCTGCCAATGGATTGCGCCTTAGCATGGGCTAACGGCGGTCACAGACCGCCGCTACAATGCTTTGGCATGCAAACAAAAACCCCGGCCTGCGGGACGCGGGCCGGGGCTTATTGTTAGAATCGATCCTACTCAGGCGGTGGTGGAGTCCTCGTCTTCGTCGAAGATCTCCTTGGGGATGATGATCGGTTCGGGTTCCTCGACGGTGAACTCGAAGGTGGCCTCACGGTGGCAATGGAAGCCGGAACCGGCCGGGATGAGATGGCCCATGATGACGTTTTCCTTGAAACCGGTGAGGTAATCGACCTTGCCAAGGGTGGCTGCCTCGGTGAGGACGCGGGTGGTGTCTTGGAAGGACGCCGCGGAGATGAACGAGTCGGTCTCCAACGACGCCTTGGTGATACCTAGCAACACTGGCTCACCCTCGGCGGGCTTGCCGCCGTTGGCGATGATCTCGGCATTGACGCGCTTGAAGGTGGAGCGGTCCACCTGGTCGCCCCAGAGGTATTGGTCGGCATCGCCCGGATCGGTGATTTTGACCTTGCGCAGCATCTGGCGGACAATGACCTCGATGTGCTTGTCATTGATTTCCACGCCTTGGACGCGGTAGACGGATTGCACCTCGTTGACCAGATGCTCTTGGAGTTCCTGGGCGCCGCAAGCTTCCAGCAAATCTTCCGGCGACACCGGTCCTTCGGTGATTTGGTCGCCGCGTTTGACCTGGTCGCCATCGGTGACGACGATGTGCTTGCCCATCGGCACGAGGTGATCGACCTGCTCGCCGGTGTTTGGATCAGTGATAACGACTTTCTTCTTGCCGCGCACATTCGAGCCGAAGGAAATCTCGCCGTCGATCTTGGCGATGACGCAGGAGTCCTTGGGTTTGCGGGCCTCGAAGAGCTCGGCGACGCGGGGCAGACCACCGGTGATGTCCTTGGTGCGGGCCACCTTGCGCGGCGTCTTGGCCAGCTGAATGCCGCCGTGGACGATATCGCCTTCCTTGACGGATAGATGGGCGCCAACGGGAATGGAGTAACTGGCTTTGATCTCCTTGGTGATCTCGTCAAAGATAACAACCTGCGGGTGGAGGTCTTCCTTATGTTCGGTAACCACGACTCCCTTCTTGCCGGTTTCCTTGTCGGTTTCGTTCGCCACGGTGATGCCCGCGATCATATCACGGAATTCGACGCGGCCGGCCTTTTCGGTGAGGATCGGCACGTTGTACGGGTCCCAAGTGACGACGGTGTCGCCTTTCTTGACGTCCTCGCCATCCTTGATGGAGATGACGGAACCGATGACAATGTTATGACTTTCCAGCTCGAGGCCGTCCTTGCCGCGGATGGAGATCATGCCATTCTTGTTAAGCACGACCCAATGACCATCAGCGGACTGAACGGTGCGCAGGGCCTTGTACACCAATTGCCCGGTGTGCTTGACCTTGATAATGGGTTGCTTGAAGGTGGCGGCGGCGACACCACCCACGTGGAAGGTACGCATGGTCAGCTGGGTGCCGGGCTCGCCGATGGACTGGGCGGCGATGATGCCGACCGCTTCACCGATCTTGACTGGCTTGCTGGTGGCAAGGTTCAGGCCATAACAATTCGCGCAGCAACCGCGATCCGATTCACAGGTGAGCACGGAGCGGATCTTGAGTTTGAGGCAACCGATTTTTTCGATGGCGGCGGCCTGGCGCTCGTTGACGATGTCATCGATATCGAGGAGGATTTCGCCGGTGACCGGGTCCTTGATCTGCTCGCAGGAAACGCGGCCGTAGATGCGCGTTGAGAGCGAGGCTGCTTCTTCATCGCCGTCGACGATGGCCGCAACGGTGATGCCGTTGGCGGTGCCGCAATCCTGATGGGTGATGATGACGTCCTGCGCCACATCGACGAGCTTGCGGGTCATGTAGCCGGAGTCCGCGGTCTTCAGCGCGGTATCGGACAGACCTTTGCGGGCACCGTGGGTGGAGATGAAGTATTCCAACACCGAGAGACCCTCGCGGAAGTTAGAGATAATGGGGCGCTCGATAATTTCACCGGACGGCTTGGCCATCAACCCGCGCATGCCGCCGAGCTGCTTGATCTGGCTCTTGTTACCACGCGCGCCGGAATCGACCATCATGAACAATGGGCTGGCCTTGGCCTTGCCTTCGTTGTGCTCGATCTTACGATAGAGCGCATTGGCGATGGTGTCGGTGGCGTGGGTCCACACGTCGACGATTTTCTGATAGCGCTCGCCATCGGTGATGACGCCGTTGCGGTACTGCTTGGTGACCTTGTCGACGTCCTCGTAGGCCTTGATGATGACGTCCTTTTTCTCCTCGGGGATGACCATGTCAACAATCCCGATGGAGGTGCCGGAACGGGTGGCTTCCTTGAAGCCGAGGGTTTTGAGCTCGTCGAGGGTTTCGACGGTCTTCTTCTGGCCGGAAACCTGATAGCAACGCCAGATGATGTCACCGATCTGCTTCTTGCCGACATTGTAGTTCACGAAACCCAGGCCGGAGGGCCAGATCTCGTTGAAGCGGACGCGGCCGGGAGTGGTTTCGAGGATTTTGCTTTCCTTGTCGCCGAGCAGGGTGTCGCGACCGTAGTCGGCATTGCGGATGCGAATCCAGCAATGGTACTCGATCTTGCGCGACGCGAGAGCGAACTCCACCTCGGAGGCGTTTTCAAACAGCGGCAGATGTTCCTGTTTCTCGCGGTCTTTCTGGGTGCGCAGCGGCGCCCAGGTCAAGTAATAGGTGCCCAGAATGATGTCCTGCGAGGGCACCGTGATCGGGCGGCCTGATGCCGGCGAGAAGATGTTATTAGGTGCGAGCATCAACTGGCGGCACTCCAATTGGGCCTCCACCGAGAGCGGCACGTGGACGGCCATTTGGTCGCCGTCGAAGTCCGCGTTGTAGGCGGTACAGACGAGCGGATGGACGCGGATGGCCTCGCCCTCGATGAGCTTGGGCTCGAACGCCTGGATGGAGAGGCGATGCAAGGTGGGGGCGCGATTGAGCAGGATCGGATGGCCCTTGGTCACTTCGGCCAGGATGTCCCACACCTCGGTGGTCTTGCGATCGATCATCTTCTTGGCAGAACGCACGGTGTGGCAATAGCCGAGCTCCTTGAGGCGGCGAATGATGAATGGCTCAAACAGAGTGAGCGCCATCTTCTTGGGCAGACCGCACTGGCCGAGCTTGAGGTCGGGTCCGACGACGATGACCGAGCGGCCCGAGTAGTCGACGCGTTTGCCCAGCAGATTCTGGCGGAAGCGGCCGCCCTTGCCCTTGAGCATATCGCTGAGGGATTTGAGCGGGCGGTTGCCGGCACCGGTGACGGCACGGCCGTGGCGGCCGTTGTCAAACAGCGCGTCGACGGCCTCCTGCAGCATGCGCTTTTCATTGCGGATGATGACTTCGGGCGTCTTGAGCAACAGCAGATTCTTGAGGCGGTTGTTGCGGTTGATGACGCGACGATAGAGGTCGTTGAGGTCGGAAGTGGCGAAGCGGCCGCCTTCGAGTGGCACCAACGGGCGCAGGTCCGGCGGAATGACCGGCAGCACGGTTTGGATCATCCATTCGGGGCGCGACTTGGATGCCGCGAAGCCCTGGGTGATCTTGAGACGCTTGGCAAACTTTTTGCGGTTTTGCTTGGAGCGGGTCGTGGCCAACTCCTCTTCGAGGACCTTCGCCAGAGCCGTTAGGTCAACCTGTTTGAGCAGGTCCTGCAGGGCTTCGGCACCCATGCCGGCGCGGAACGAGCCGTCGCCGTAGGTGTCTTCAGCCTCGCGCAGCTCGGTTTCGGTCAGCAACTGACCGAGTTCGAGGGCGGTGTTGCCCGGTTCGGTGACGATGTAGTCCTCGTAATAGATGACGCGCTCCAATTGGCGGGCGCTGATATCCAGCACCAGGCCGATGCGCGAGGGCATGCACTTGTAGAACCAGATATGGGAAACCGGCACCGCCAGTTCGATGTGGCCCATGCGTTCACGACGCACGCGGCTGAGGGTCACCTCGACGCCGCAGCGGTCGCAGATGACGCCCTTGTGCTTGATGCGCTTGTATTTGCCGCAGGCGCACTCCCAGTCGCGGGTGGGGCCGAAGATGCGCTCGCAGAACAGACCGCCCTTTTCCGGCTTGAACGTCCGGTAGTTGATGGTTTCGGGATTTTTCACTTCTCCCTTGGACCAAGACCGGATGATTTCCGGCGAGGCCACGGTGATGGAAACCTGGTCAAAGGCTTCCGGACGTTCATCAACGCCGAAGAGTTCGCGAAGGTTGGTGTCAACACTCATAATAGGAAAAATATGTTAGGATCAGGATTGGGATTCGCGGGCTCGGATCAAAGGGTTAGATCATCCAAGGAGTAGTCGTCCAGGCCGCCGGTCATGCCGGAGCCATGGGTGGAACCTCTGCGGCCGGGACGAACGTCGAGGCCGAGGGATTGCATTTCCTTGATGAGAACGTTGAAGGACTCGGGGGTGCCGGCCTCGAGGTTGTTGTCGCCTTTGACGATCGCCTCGTAGATGCGGGTGCGGCCCAGCACATCGTCGGACTTGACGGTGAGCAATTCCTGCAGGGTGTAGGCGGCGCCGTATGCTTCCAGCGCCCAAACTTCCATTTCTCCGAAGCGCTGGCCACCATACTGGGCCTTGCCGCCGAGTGGTTGCTGAGTGACCAGCGAGTATGGGCCGACGGCGCGGGCATGGATCTTGTCGGCGACCAAATGGCCGAGTTTGAGGATATAGATCATGCCGACGACGACGGGGTTATGGAATGCCTCGCCGGTGCGGCCGTCATAGAGGGTCGACTTGCCGCCGGTGGTGCCGTCGGTGCCGTCGCCAATCCAAGTGAAGCCGCGGCGTTCGGGCTCGTCGGGTCTGCGTTCGCGGACTTCGCCCTTGTCGCCGACGTACTTGACGCCATCGACCTTCTTGGCCTTGGTCATGAAATCCCAAATGACATCTTCCTTGATGCCATCGAAAATCGGGGTGGCGACCTTGAACCCGAGGGCCAGGGCAGCGACGCCAAGGTGGGTTTCGAGCACCTGACCGACGTTCATGCGGGAGGGCACGCCGAGGGGGTTGAGGCAGATATCCACCGGGGTACCATCGGCCAGGAATGGCATATCTTCCTCGGGGACGATGATGGCGACGACACCCTTGTTACCGTGACGGCCGGCCATCTTGTCACCGACGGAGAGCTTGCGCTTGGCGGCGATGAAGACCTTGACCTCCTTGATGACGCCCGGATCCACTTCGGTGCCGCTCTCGAGTTGGTCGAGTTTGCGTTCACGCTCGGTGTCGAGTTCTTGGAAGCGCGCTTCAAACGAGGTGATGATCTCGATGATCTTGTTGCGGATCGGCGAGGGATCGATCTCGATGTGGTCGTGCACCGAGGCGAGCTTGCGCAGCAGCGTCTTGGTGATCTTGCGGTTGGCCGGGATGATGATTTCGCCGGACTGCGCGTTGACCACGTCGAGCGGGATCTTCTCGCCCAACAGAATGTCGGACAAGCGCTCGGTCAAATCGTCGGTGAGCTTGTCGGCCTTTTTCTTGTGCTCGTCGTTGATTTTCTTGAGCTGTTTCTTGAGTTCGCCGGGATCGACCTTTTCGAGGCGTTTTTTGGCGAAGCCGTGGGCCGAGACGCGCACGTCCTGGACAATGCCCATGCAACCGGAGGGGACCCGCAGCGAGGTATCTTTCACATCGGCGGCCTTTTCGCCGAAGATGGCGCGCAGCAGGCGCTCTTCCGGGGCGAGTTCGGTTTCCGACTTGGGGGTGATCTTGCCGACGAGGATATCGCCGGGTTTGACTTCCGCGCCGATGCGGATGATGCCGTCGTGGTCGAGATTGCGGAGGGCGTCCTCGCCGACGTTGGGGATATCGCGGGTGATTTCCTCCGGGCCGAGTTTGGTGTCGCGGGCGGCGACGTCGAACTCGGAAATGTGGATGGAAGTATAAACGTCCTCCTTGACGACGCGCTCGGAGATGACGATGGCATCTTCGAAGTTATAGCCATTCCACGGCATGAAGGCGACGAGCACATTGCGGCCGATGGCCAACTCGCCGTCTTCGGTGTTAGGTCCGTCGGCCAGCACTTGGCCCTTCTTGATTTTCTGGCCCTTGTGGACGATCGGCTTCTGATTGATGCAGGTGCCGGCGTTGGAGCGCATGAATTTGCGCAGCGGATAGGCCATGATCCCCTTGTCCACATGCGTCTTCACCGCTTCGGTGTCGCTGAGGAATTTTTCATCAGCCACGGGCATCGTGCCATCAGGGGTGGTGACAATGATTTCGGCAGTGGCGGCGGCCACGATGCCGTCCAACTCGGCGACCACCACAGCCCGCGAATCGCGGGCGGCCTTGCCTTCGAGGCCGGTACCCACCAATGGGGCTTCCGACACCAACAGCGGCACACCCTGGCGCTGCATGTTGGATCCCATCAACGCGCGGTTGGCGTCGTCGTGCTCAAGGAACGGGATGAGGCCGGCGGCAACCGACACCAACTGCTTGGGCGAGACGTCCATGTAGTGGACATCGGCGGGGGCGACTTCGATGAACTCGCCACCCTTTTCGCGGGCGGTGATGCGGTCGGTTTGGAAATTGCCGGCCTTGTCGATCGGGTTGTTGGCCTGGGCGATGTGGAAGTTCTCCTCTTGGTCGGCCGTCAGGTACTCGATCTCGTTGGTGACGCGGGAGTCTACGACGCGGCGGTATGGCGTTTCGATGAAGCCAAACTCGTTGATGCGGGCATAGGTACACATCGAGTTGATGAGACCGATGTTGGGACCTTCCGGGGTTTCAATCGGGCAGATGCGACCGTAGTGAGACGGATGGACGTCGCGCACTTCGAAGCCGGCACGATCGCGATTGAGACCGCCAGGCCCGAGCGCGGAGAGGCGGCGCTTGTGGGTGAGTTCGGCCAGCGGATTGGTCTGGTCCATGAACTGGGACAACTGGCTGCGGCCGAAGAAGTCCCTAACCACTGCGGAGAGTGCCTTGGGGTTGATGAGCTTTTGCGGCGTCATGCCCTCGATGTTGACATCGAACAAGGTCATGCGCTCCTTGACCAGGCGTTCGGTGCGGGCGAGGCCGACGCGGCACTGGTTGGCGAGAAGCTCGCCGACGGCACGGACGCGGCGCGAGCCGAGATGGTCGATGTCGTCGATGACGCCGTCGCCCTTCTTCAACTTCAAGATATAGCGCACGGCGGCGAGGAAGTCCTCGGGCACCATGATGCGCTGATCGGAATCGACCTGGATGCCGAGTTTCTGATTGATCTTATAACGGCCGACGCGGGTGAGGTCGTATTTCTTCGGATCGAAGAACAGGCGCTTGAGCAGGGCGCGGGAGTTCGAGGCGGTGGGCGGATCGCCGGGCCGCAGTTTGCGATAGATATCCTTGAGGGCGGACTCCTCGTCGCGCGCCGGATCCTTGCGGAGCGACTTGAGCAGAATCTCATCCTCGCGGCCGTCGATGACCTCTACCTGCGAATGGCCGAGGGCGAGCAACTGGCGGACGATGCCGATGGTCAGCGGCTCGTAGGCCTTGGCGACGACCATCTCGCCGTCGATGACGTCTTCAAAGGGCACCTTGTGGCCGAGTTCGCCCTCGTCCATCTTGTCGCTCAGCGCCAGTTTCTCCGTGGCGTAGAAATGGCTGACAATATCGCGGTCGGTCGGATAACCCAACACGCGCAGGAAAGTGGTGGCGAGGAACTTGCGGCGGCGGCGGCGGCGGTCCAGATAGACATAGAGCAGGTCATTGGTGTCGAACTGCACTTCGAGCCATGAGCCGCGGTCGGGAATGATCCGGAAGGAATGCAAAAGCTTGCCATTGAGATGCTGGGAAATTTCAAAGCAAATCCCCGGCGAGCGGTGCAGCTGGGACACGATCACGCGCTCGGCGCCATTGATGATGAACGTGCCGCGGCGGGTCATCATCGGCAGCTCGCCCATATAGACGCGCTCCTTCTTGGTGCCGGTCTCGTCCTTGAGCTTGAACGTGACGTAGAGCGCCGCACTATAACTCTCGCTGTTGCGCAGCGCGTCTAGCGAGGTGATCTTGGGGTTCTCGATGTCATACGTGACAAAGTCCAAATCAATGGCTTCATCATAACTTTTGATCGGAAAGACCTCGCGAAACACGGCTTGCAGGCCGGTATCCGAGCGCTCGCTAGGAGCCACGTCTTTCTGGAGGAATTCGTCGTAGGAACGGCTTTGCACCTCAATGAGGTTGGGCGGTTCAATGACTTCCTCAAATTTCCCGAAATAGAGACGTTCAGCCATGGCAATTAGTGGTGTTCTTTCTTACAAGTTAAGCCCGAGCCGCGGACGGTCTCAGGCGAGGGTGGTTTAGAATCGTTAGAGAGGAGTGACGGGATCGGAGCGAAAGCACAGGAATAAATTGAATTCTCGAGCCGATCTCGGCAGGAAGTCCCAGGGATGGCGGGAGCCACCCCTGGGTAAATCCGGGGAGTGAATTACTTGATCTCGATCTTGGCACCAGCCTCTTCGAGCTTCTTTTTGGCAACCTCGGCAGCGTCTTTGCCGACGCCTTCAAGGATTTTTGCCGGAGCGCTTTCGACGAGTTTCTTGGCATCGGCCAGACCCAAGCCTGGAACCACTTCGCGCACCACCTTGATGACGGCGATTTTGTTGGCTCCGTGGTCGGTGAGGACGACGTCGAATTCGGTTTTCTCTTCGACGGCTTCAGCAGCAGCGGCCGGGCCCGCCATCATGGCGACCGGTGCGGCGGCGGAAACGCCCCAGGTTTCTTCGAGTTGTTTGACGAGATCGACAGCTTCCAGAACGGTGAGCTTGCCGAGTGCTTCTACGAGTTGTGCAATGTTTGACATGTTATGTTCTCCTTGTTCGGTATCGTCGCTCCCGGAGCCTCCAGGAATTTCAGAGCGGCAGCCGCCGCTCCGACGAGGAACCATTGGGTATTCAGGCGGTGGCGCGGAGACGCTGCCGCCATCGATTCAGATTATTCAGTGGGCGCGGCTTCGGCAGTGACGGCAACTTCTTCAGAAGCTTCCACTTCGCTGCCGGGCTCGGGCTCGGGGTTGAACTTGTTTTTGATGACGCGTGCGATGCGTGCGGCCGGCTCGTTGATGGTGCCCAGCAATTGGGACAGCACCGCTTCGCGGGACGGGATATCGGCGATGGCCTTGAGCTTGGCGGTGTCGAGCACGGCGTTGCCGAGGATACCGACGCGCATTTCGGGCTTTTTGAACTCCTTTTCGAAGTTCTTGATCACCTTGGCGGCGGCAAACACTTCGCTTTCGCCGGTGACGAAGGCGGTCTGGCCGACAAGCTCGCTGCCGATGTCGGGCAAGCCGGCTTCGGTGAGAGCCTTGCGCATGTAGCTGTTCTTGGCGACGATGCACGAGGCACCGACGGCGAAGAGGCGGTTGCGCAGTTCAGTGAACTGCTTGACCTTGAGGCCGGTGTAATCAATGACGATCAGATAGGGAGAGGCATTGACGCGCTCCAGCAGGCCGGTGATGATGATTTGCTTATCAGGATTCATGGTCGTTGGCGGGCCGGGGTTAGGCTGTGGCTTTGGTGTAGGTGCTGGCTTCCAGCGGCAAGCCGGGAAGCATGGAGGCGGCCAGAGTGGCGCTGCGGATGAAGTTGCCCTTGGCTGCGGCGGGTTTGGCACGGACGACGCCATCGACGAAGGCGCGGCCGTTTTCAAACAGCTGCACGGTGTCGAAGCTGGCCTTGCCGATGGAACCGGACACATTGCCGTTCTTATCGAGCTTGAAGTCGATGCGGCCGGCTTTCACTTCGCGCACGGCCTTGGCGGTGTCGTCGGTGACGGTGCCGGTCTTGGGGTTGGGCATCAGGCCACGCGGGCCGAGGATACGGGCGATTTTGCGGACTTCCGCCATGGCATCGGGAGTGGCGATGGCCGAATCAAAGTCGGTGAAGCCTTCCTGCACGCGTTTGATGAGGTCTTCGTAACCGACGTGCTCGGCACCTGCGGCGATGGCAGCCTCGGCGGCGACGCCTTGGGCGAAGACGGCGACGCGGACGTTGCGACCGGTGCCGTGTGGGAGTGAGACGGATCCGCGCACCATCTGATCGCTCTTCCGGGGATCCACGCCGAGGTGGAAGGAGAGGGTGACGGTGGGGGTGAACTTGGGCGCCGGGAATTGCTTCACGATGCCGATTGCGTCATTGAGCGAGTAGCTCTTGCCGACTTCGACAAGTGCGACTGCCTTTAGGTAGCGTTTGCTGCGGTGTTTGGCCATTGGTTGCTTTTGGTTTGCAGTGCGTTCGGATGCCACCGGATGTGGCACCCTCCTGCGGGTGCCGGACCCACTTGTTAGAAAGCCCGGCGGAGAGGGGTTACATGCCTTCGATTTCCAGGCCCATCTGGCGGGCGGTGCCGGCCAGGATGCGGGCGGCGGCTTCGGGGTCGCGGGTGTTGAGGTCGGGCATTTTGATTTTGACCACTTCCATCAACTGTTCCTTGGTGATCTTGCCGACCTTGATTTTGTTGGCTTCCTTGGAGCCGGAGGCCAGTCCGGCGATCTTTTTGAGGAGATTGCCTGCGGGGGGCTTCTTGGTGATATAGGTGAACGACTTGTCCTTGTAGACAGAGATGACCACCGGCAGCACATCGCCCGCCTGGCTTTGTGTGTTGGCATTGAAATCCTTGCAGAACGCCATGATGTTGACGCCGGCTTGACCGAGGGCTGGACCGACGGGCGGGGACGGATTGGCGGCGCCCGCGGGGATTTGCAGTTTGATGACTTTGACGACTTCCTTGGCCATATTAGTGAGGTGTTACAATAACGTTAGAGAGACTTGCGGAGGATCGGATTTGACCGGCCCGATGCCGGAAACGTGTTAGGCACGTTCGACCTGCCAATATTCAAGTTCAACCGGGGTGGAGCGACCGAAGATACTGACCGAGACGCGCAGTTTGCCGCGTTCCGGATCGATTTCCTCGACGATTCCGTTCTGACTTTGAAATGGGCCATCGGCGACCTTGACGGTGTCGCCGACTTCGAAAGTGATAGCCGGGCGGGTGTGCTCTTCGCGCTCCTTGATTTGGGCGAGCATCGCTTCGACTTCGCGGGGACGCATGGGGGTGGGGCGGTCCTTGGTACCGGCGAAGCCGATGACCCCTTCCATTTCCTTGATGAAGAACCAGGTCTTTTCGACGAGCTGGTTGTCCGCGGAAATGAGGTTCATGTTGACGATGATATAGCCCGGGAAGAACTTGCGTTTGGTCTCGGTCTTCTTGCCGCGGCGGATTTCAGACACCATTTCGGTGGGGACCAGCACCTCGTGGATGTAGTCGGTCATTTCCTCGGCCTCGGCCTGGCGCAGGATCCGGTCACGGACCTTTTGTTCCTGAGAGGACAGGACCTGGACAACATACCACTGGTTTCTGACGGGATCGGTTTCTGGCATGGCGGAAAGCAAGCTGAGATTGAAGAGAGCGGAAGCGGGGCCGCATCAACGCCCGAGATTGGTAAAGAACGAGACAATCAACACGTGGAAGAAATCCCAGAACTGGACAAATCCAGCCAGCAGGATGACCGCAACAAGCACCACCACGGTTGAATCGGTCAATTCCTTGTATTTGCGGAAGCCCTTGATCTTGGGGTCGGATTCCCACGGCCAACTCGCCTTGCGCAATTCGCCTTTGACTTCACCGGCGAAGCGGGAAATTTTGGCGTAATTGCGGACGATGACCACCGCGAACACGGCCAGCAGTGCATAGCCAATCCCGGATGTGATCCAACTCCCGCCAATTTTAAAGAACTCCAAGAACTGCATGAATTTGTTACGTTGATCGAAAATGAGCTGGCACGGCAGGAGGGACTCGAACCCCCAACACTCGGTTTTGGAGACCGATGCTCTACCAATTGAACTACTGCCGTTTTGAGGCGACTCAGGGGCATCCCGGGTGGGCCCGGGATGCCCCATCGTCAAGGGGTCAGGCGTGCGCATGGACTGCGCCCGCCTGCTGAGACTTAGTCAAGGATATCACCGACACGGCCGGCACCGACGGTGCGGCCGCCTTCGCGGATGGCGAAGCGCATGGTGCGCTCCATGGCGATGGGCGTGATGAGTTCCACTTCCAGCTCGATGTTGTCACCGGGCATGACCATCTCGACGCCTTCGGGGAGCTTGATGCTGCCGGTCACGTCGGTGGTGCGGAAATAGAACTGGGGGCGATAGTTGGAGAAGAACGGGGTATGACGGCCACCTTCTTCCTTGGAGAGCACATAGATTTCCGATTTGAACTTCATGTGACCCTTGACGCTGCCGGGCTTGGCAATGACTTGACCGCGCTCGACATCGTTTTTCTTCAAACCGCGGAGGAGCAGACCGACGTTGTCGCCGGCGCGGCCTTCGTCGAGCAGCTTGCGGAACATTTCGATGTCGGTGACGGTGGTCTTCATGGTGTCGCGAATGCCGACGATTTCGACTTCTTCCATCTTCTTGACGATACCGCGTTCGATACGGCCGGTACACACGGTACCGCGGCCTTCAATCGAGAACACGTCTTCGACCGGCATCAGGAAAGTCTTGTCGGTCACACGAATCGGCTCGGGGATGTAGGAATCCACCGCATCCATGAGCTTCATGATGTTTTCCTTCTGGGTGGCGTCGCCATCGAGCGCGCCCTTGGCCGAACCCATCACGATGGGGATCTCGTCGCCCGGGTATTCATAGACGGAGAGCAGATCGCGGATTTCCATCTCCACGAGTTCGAGCAGCTCGGCATCGTCCACGAGGTCGACCTTGTTCATAAAGATCACCAAGGCAGGAACGCCCACCTGGCGTGCCAGCAGAATGTGTTCGCGGGTTTGCGGCATCGGGCCGTCCGCGGCAGACACCACCAAGATCGCGCCGTCCATCTGGGCCGCGCCGGTGATCATGTTTTTCACATAGTCAGCATGGCCGGGGCAATCCACATGGGCGTAATGGCGTTTGGTCGTTTCGTACTCGACGTGGGCGGTGTTAATGGTGATTCCGCGCTCGCGCTCTTCGGGCGCGGCGTCGATATCCGCGTAGTTTTTAACTTTGGCGAGGCCCTTTTCTGCAAGCACGACGGTGATTGCGGCGGTGAGGGTGGTCTTGCCATGGTCAACGTGGCCGATGGTGCCGATGTTGACATGGGGTTTTGTGCGCTGGAATGATTCTTTAGCCATGGTGGTTGTTGGTTCGCGTGAGAGTTGTGGTGGTTGTGACGCAGTCTGGAGCTCGCAGGGGGAATTGAACCCCCGACCTCATCCTTACCAAGGATGCGCTCTACCCCTGAGCTACGCGAGCTTTGTTACTGATTTGCGATCTTCCTTCAAGCCGACAAAAACACCGCGTCCTGTCTGTCTCAATGGACCGGGCGCGGCACCCCTTGCAAGAATTGGGGAAGAGCGGGCGGAGCTTACCGAAAATTCCGAGTTTGTCAAAATAAAACTCACTATTATGAAAAAAAGTTCAGTTGCGTCTACTGGATGCCAGCCGACAGCCGAGCCCCCATGATCGAGCTGAGCCGCAGCCGTTTCGTGCAAGCCGTCCGTTTCCTGCAAATACGTCAGCTCCAGCCGCCTCGCCGGCCCGCTGTCGTGGAAACACAGCGGCTGCCACATCGATGGTGGGGAGTGCCGGCATCCTGCCGAACCCCGTGATCCAACGCGCAGCGAAGGGCTCACGAAAAGGTCAAACTTGCCCGGCCCCGTGGCTCTTTTGAGATCAAACACCGGGTTCGGCGCTTGGCGCGGCCTCCGGCAGCGGCAATGACAGCCTGCGGATGGCCACGCAACGGCCGCTGGCGAGATCGACGTCGACGATGACGCCGCAGAGGCGCACCGGCCCCTTGGCGACGGGAAAGCGGGTGGGCATGCCGGATTTGTGGCGCCAGACGACCGATTCGATGCTTCTGCCGAGGACGGATTCCTCCGGGCCGCACATGCCGGCATCGGTCAAATAGCCGGTGCCACCTGGGAAGATCGTATCATCGGCGGTTTGCACGTGGGTGTGGGTGCCAACCACGAGCGATACCCGGCCGTCGAGCATGCGGCCCATGGCGATTTTCTCGCTGGTGGTTTCGGCGTGGATCTCCAGCACAATCACCTTCACGCCGTCGGAGGCCAGGCGAGCGACCTCCGCTTCAGCGGCGATGAACGGGTTTTCCAAGGGGGGCTGCATGAATGAACGGCCCTGCACCAGCACCACGCCGACCTTCCCCTTGGCGGTTTGCAGCACCACGCTGCCATTGCCGGGAGTGCCGGGCGGATAATTCAAGGGCCGCAACAAGCGCGGCTCGGTGGGGAAATAGTCCACAATCTCGGCCTGATCCCAGACGTGATCGCCGGTGGAAATGACCGCCGCGCCGGCCCGCAACAAATCGATGGCGATGCGCGGAGTGATGCCCCGCCCGCCCGCCGCATTCTCGCCATTAACGATGATAAAATCCAGCCCCTCGCTCTGTTTCAGCAATGGCAATTGCTCGATGACCGCCTTGCGGCCAGGCTCTCCCACGACATCTCCCAAGAACATAATACGGATCGTTGACATAATTAGTAGATAGTAATGCGCTCACAATGCGGCCGCCTCCAACTATCCATATCAGCCCCCGACCGACAACCCAATTTCCGAAAAATGCCCCGTCCCCGCAAGCTCCTGCTCCCATTGCTCGCTGTTGCCTGCCTCGCCGGGCTGGTGCTGATGCTAGTCCTCCGGCCCGCGCCCCCGGCCAAGCAGCCAGCGTCAGCCACCGAGCTGGCACTCGCCGCGCTGACCGCTCCGCCAGACTGGCCGGCACTCAACATCTACCAACACACGATCCGCCGCGCCGATTTCGAGACCCTCCTGACCACCATTTTCACCACCGGCAGCACGTGGCGCGAATTAATCAGCATCGACGACCGCGAAGCCCGCATCGCCACCGGACTGCCCGCGCCGGCGGACGTTTTCCATCTGGCCTTCGCCACCGGGCCCGCCTTACCCGCCCCGCACCGTTGGCGCGGGACCCGCGACCTCCCGCCCGCAGCCCCCGGCAAACCCCTCGCCGGCCTCCACATCGCCATCGATCCGGGCCACATCGGCGGCACCTGGGCGACCGTGGAGGAGCGCCGCCTGGCGCGCGGCAACGAGCCCGCGGTGTGCGAGGGCGACCTGACGCTACAGGTGGCCAAGCTGCTCAAACCCCGCCTCGAAGCCCTTGGCGCGCGGGTCTCCCTCGTCCGCGAACAAGCCGAGCCGCTCACCCCGTTGCGCCCGCCGGACCTGCTCGCCCTCGCCACCAGCCTTGCCCCGCCGGAATTCACCGCCTCCCCCCAAAGACTCGCCGAGCGCCTGTTCTACCGCACCGCCGAAATCCACGCCCGCGCCCAATTCGTCAACCAGTCCCTCAAACCCGACCTCGTCCTCTGCCTCCATTTCAACGCGGAAAATTGGGGCGATGCCGCCAAGCCCATCATGGTCGGACGCTCCCACCTCCACCTCCTCCTCAACGGTGCCTACAGCGACGCCGAGATCGCCCTGGCCGACCAACGCTTCGCCCTGCTCGACCGGCTCCTCCAGCGCAGCCACGACGAGGAAGTGGCGGTCGGCACCAGCGTCGCCGCCGCCATGGCCACCGCCACCGGCCTGCCGCCATTCCAATACGCGCCCAACGCCGCCAACGCCCGCCCCATCCCCAACCAGCCGTACCTGTGGGCGCGCAACCTCCTGGCCAACCGGCTCTATCAATGCCCCGTCATCTTCACCGAGCCCTACGTCATGAACTCCCACACCGATTACGCACGCATCCAGGCCGGTGACTACGACGGCCTGCGCCCCGTCGCCGGCAAAGACCGCCCGTCGATCTTCCGCGAGTACGCCGACGCCATCGCCGACGGCCTCGCCCGGCACTACGCATCCCACCGCCCGTGAGGGGCGAAAGAGGAGGCACGGGCGGCCCGCCCTTGCGTCATTTGCCAATTCCATCCCATCTTTCGTCCCCCGCCGCACCTGCAGTCTTGTTACCGGCTCGCCGCAAGCTATCGCCGCCTCACCGTGACGATACCCGAGGGCGCGGTGTGAATGCAAATGTCATCGGAACGCGAATTTCTTCCTCTTCTTATTCACCACCCATTCGCACCGCCATTCGGCGGACAAGTGGGCGGACCGAGCCGGATCCGCCCTACCCGCCCCGTCTTTCTCAATGCTCCCGCTACTTTGTCCCGCCCGCATTTGCCAATGCAACGCGGAAATTCCGTGGAATAATTTTGATTTGACACGGATTCCGTGTTACACTGGGTTCGTGCCATGAAAAACGTGACCATCACCCTGCCCGACGAAGTGGCTCTCCATGCCCGGATTTGGGCCGCGGAGGCGGATACCAGCCTCTCCAGCTTCCTGTCCAGGATGCTGTCCGAGCGCATGGAACGGGAATCCGGCTACCAGCTGGCGCAGGAAAATTTCCTCTCCCGTCAAGCGGTTTCCCTGCAACAAGAACGTCAACCTTACCCCAAGCGCGCCGATCTTCATGACCGCACCAATCTTCGTTGACACCAACGTTCTGGTCTATGCCCGCGATGCCGGGGAACCCGCCAAACAGCCTCG
>CAIVSK010000302.1 GCA_903908495.1 Akkermansiaceae bacterium | reverse complement strand
TTGGTGGTTTGGTTGTGCATGGTCACCGCGATTTCCACGGCGAGCAAACCGAACAGCGTGGTGAACTTGATCACCGGGTTCATCGCCACCGACGAGGTGTCCTTGAAGGGGTCGCCCACGGTGTCGCCCACCACGGTGGCGGCGTGCAACTCGGTGCCTTTTTCACGCATGTCCACTTCCACGATCTTCTTGGCATTGTCCCAGGCGCCGCCGGCGTTGGCCATGAAGATGGCTTGGAACAGGCCGAAGAAGGCGATGCCGATGAGATAGCCGATGAAGAAGAACGGGCTGAAGAACGGCAGGCCGAGAGCGAAGCAGAACACCACGATGAAGATGTTCCACATGCCCTTTTGTGCGTACTTGGTGCAGATGGCCACCACTTCCTTGCTGTCCTTGTCAGAGGCGGTGGTGACATCAAGTTTCATGTTTTCCTTGATGTAAACCACTGCCCGATAGGCACCGGTGACCACCGCCTGGCAGGAGGCGCCGGTGAACCAATAGATCACCGAGCCGCCCATGACGAGGCCGAGGATGATCTCGGGCTGCACGATGGAGAGCTTGGAGACCACACCGCCGAACATGTTTTCCAGCAGCATGATGATGCCGAAGACCATGGTGGTGGCACCGACCACGGCGGTGCCGATGAGCACCGGCTTGGCGGTGGCCTTGAACGTGTTGCCCGCGCCGTCGCCCTTTTCGAGCTGATACTTGGCATTTTCAAAGTCCGGATCGAAACCGAAGTCCTTCTTGAGCTCGGCGGTGATGCCTGAGATGCCTTCGATTTGGCTCAATTCATAGACGGATTGGGCGTTGTCGGTCACCGGGCCGTAGGAGTCCACGGCGATGGTTACGGGGCCCATGCCGAGGAAGCCGAAGGCGACCAGGCCGAAGGCGAAGATCGGCGCGGCGAAGGCAAACTTGGCAGGCATGATGGCCATCAGGTCGGCATTGGTCGAGAACTGCCAGGCGGCGAACATCAGGATCATGATGATGAGGCCCATCCAGAACGCGGAGAAGTTACCCGCGACAAAGCCGGACAGGATGTTGAGCGAGGCGCCGCCGTGCTTGGAGCAATTGGTCACTTCCTTGACGTGGCGGGAGTTGGTGCTAACAAAGATCTTGGTGAACTCGGGGATCAGCGCGCCGGCAATCGTGCCGCAACTGATGATGAGGGAGAGCGCCCACCACAGGTTGGGCAACGCGGTGCCTTCGAACACGAAGTCGCCGAGCAGAATCTTGCTGGCCAGGAAGGTCACGGCGATGGACACCGCCGAGGTCAGCCACACCAGATGGGTGAGGGGAGCTTCAAAATCAAAGTCCTTCTTGCCGCCGAACATGGCCTTGCTGATAGATTCATTGACCAAATAGGAGCCCAGCGAGGTGATGATCATGAGGATGCGCATCACGAAGATCCAGACGATGAGCGTGGCGCAGACTTCCTGCTTGGCAGCCAGCGCCAAGGACAGGAATGCAATCAAGGCAACCCCGGTCACCCCGTAAGTTTCAAAGCCGTCAGCCGTCGGGCCGACCGAGTCACCGGCGTTGTCGCCGGTGCAGTCGGCGATCACGCCCGGATTTTTCGGATCATCTTCGGGCAGTTGGAACACGATTTTCATCAGGTCCGAGCCGATGTCGGCGATCTTGGTGAAGATGCCGCCGCAAATGCGCAGCACCGAAGCGCCGAGGGATTCGCCGATGGCGAAACCGATGAAGCAGGGGCCGACGAGCTCGTTAGGCAGGAAGATCAAAATGCAGATCATGAAAAACAACTCCACGCAGACGAGCAGCAGGCCGACGCTCATGCCGGAGCGCAGCGGGATGCCGAGGGTGGCGAGCGGATTGCCCTTGAGTGCGGAGAACGCGGTGCGGGAGTTTGCCACCGTGTTGATGCGGATGCCGAACCACGCGACGCCGTAGGAGCCGAGGATGCCGAGGATGGAGGCGAGCAGGATGACGAGCACGTGACCGGCAGAGTTGCTTTGCAGCACGCCGAAGTAGTAGATCATGCAGCCCGCGATGAGCAGCCACAGGATGGCGAGGAACTTGCCTTGGGTGAACAGGTAGGTTTTACAGGTCTCCCAGATGGTGTGGGAAACCGTGGCCATGCTCTTGTGTACCGGCAGGTTCTTGGTTTGGTTGTATTGGAGAAGACCGAACAACCCGCCGAGCACGCAGACCGCCAGGCCCATGAGCATCAGGGTATGTCCGCTTACCCCGCCTAGCGACGTAAACGTCACCCGGTCAAGGTTGGGAATCTTCAAGTCGGCCTCACTCGCAAATGCGCCGCCCGCACTCGCGAGCATCAAGGCTGTGGTTAATAGGAGTCCTTTCAGGTGTTTCATAAATCGCCGGACTGTGGTCAGCCGACCCGCAACACGCTAGTCAAATATTTCAATTCATTGCTCACATCCTCTGCTTTCCTGCGCCTTTTCGGTCATCCTCGCAGATGGTCTAAGAAATGCGCGGCCCGGCGCAATAATTGCGCAGTGGGCAGCCTGGCGCGGGGCCGCGATCCGCCGCGATCCGCCCTCAAGGAGCGGCGGACTCCCGATCCACCGTGGCCCATGGTGAGCCCATGAGTGGAGGGGTTCCGCTGGCCATTGCCCGCTCATGGTCTTGGGCGAATCGGAGATCGCCCCCTCCTTGAGGGTGAATCGGAGATCGCCCCGCCTCGAGGGCGAGTCCGCGGCTGGTTTAGCGGGTGCGCGGGCCTTGGTTGGGACCGGTGGTTGGGATGACTTCGCACTCGCCAATACCGATGCCGTTGAGATGCTCAAAGCAGCCCATGGCCGCGACCACCGCATCCGCGGCCGGCGTGTTGAACAGCAGCGGGGTTTTCACGACGGGGGTCGGCCCGAGCGCGCGGCCCTCATGGTTGATGCGTTCACCATGTGCGAACAGCGGCCAGCAGGCGATGAGCGTTAGAATACCGCCGCGAGCCAATGAAGCGCCAATCTTTCGCCAGCGACGGCTATCGACCGCCCTCCCCATCCGCGATCCAATCATTTTGCCGGGGTGGCGGCCAGAGTTGCGGCTTGGCGCTGCGCCGCAGCGGACAGGTTGCCGGGCGGCAGGGTGCTGACGACCAGGGCTAGCAACTCGCGCGCGGTGGTGGGATTGCCGTGCTTGGCGAGCTCCGCGGCAGCCGCCAGTGCGGCATGGGCGGCCGGCACGCGCAACTCGGCGGGGCCGCCGCTGAGCACGCCGCGGAGGGTTTTGGCAGACTCGGCGGTGCCGATGATGCCGAGCGACGCCAGGGCTTCACTCGCCACGCCGCGCTGCGCATCGAGCGCGAGTTTCTGCAAGTCGGGCACCGCCGCGAGGTCGTGGCGCACGCCGAGTGAGTTGACCACACCGGCCAAGTGGCGGCCGCTGAGCTTGGGCAGAGCCTTGCGCAAGGCCTCGGCGGCAGCCGGATCGGCGATGAGCTCCAGCCCGCTGCGGGCGTAATCGGCGAGCGGCTCGTTATCCAGCAATGCGGCGAGGGCGGCGATCGACGCGGGGCCGGCCACCACGGCGAGTTGCTGGCAGGCGCGGGCCTTCTCATGCACCCCGGCAGTGGAGGCGAGCACGGCCAGCGCGGCGGCTTCGGTGGGTTGGGCAGCCTGGCCGGAACCGGCCAGTGCGAGGACGATCAAGGCGGGGGCGAGGGAACGAATGGCAGTCATGATATCTAGCAAAATAGGGGTTCAGGCGTGCCACGGGGCGCGGCGGGCGCGGCTGCACATGCGGTTGGCATCCGCGTCGTTGACGAATGTTTCGGTGGCGGGATCAAAGTTCACCTTGCGCCCGAGCCTCCATCCGATCGATGCCGCATGCGAGACGATGTGGCCGCGGCGCGTCACGTCGGCGTTGGCCGCCGGCTTGGCCCGCGACTTGACGCAATCGAGGAAATTGCGGACATGCTTGGTGGGGTCGGTGCCGGCCATCTCGCCGGCCGGGGCGCCCGTTAGAAGTGCGGGCGACGACACCGCGAGCTTGCCGGAGTCGGCCGCCTCCACCCAGCCCTCATCGCCTTCGAAGCGCACCGGGCAGGTTCCCGGCACCACCCATTTCCCTTCACCATTGAATCCTGCGAGGCGCATGACCATTTTCACGCCGTTGGCATAGCGCGCATGGATGGTTTCGCCCTCGGCCTCGAACTCCACCGGCGTGGTGTCGTCGGCGTTGGCCGCCCACTGGCAGATATCCACGGTGTGTGCGCCCCATTCCGGCAGCGCCGCGCCGCCGTGAAAGTCATAGTAGCCGCGCCAGCGGCCCTGCACGTAGGCCTTGTTATAAGGCCGCCACGGCGCCGGACCTAACCAACGGTCCCAGTCGACCACCTCGATGGCGGGCTCGGTTTCGGCCGGCAGCCACTCGTGGCTTTCCTCGAGGTGAAGGATTGAGGCGTGAACGGTGTGGATTTTACCGAGCTTGCCGCTACGGGCCAATTCGGCGGCAAAGCGGAAATTATCCACGTTGCGGCGCTGGGTGCCGGCTTGGAACACGCGGCCATAGCGATTGACCGCCTCGGCGAGTTCCTGGCTCTCGCGGATGGTCATGCTGCACGGTTTCTCGCAATAGACGTCCTTGCCCGCCTTGGAGGCGAGGATAATGCCCAGCGCGTGCCAGTGGTCGCCGGTGGCGATGAGCACCGCGTCGATATCGTCGCGGCCGAGCACTTCAAACATGTCGCGCGTCTTGGTGCAATCTTCGTTGCCGTATTGCTTGTTAGCCATGCGGCGGACAATTTCGCGCCGCTCTTCCTGCACATCGGCGATGGCCACAAACTGCACGTCCGGCTGCTTCAGAAAGGCGGTTAGATCCTCCCGTCCGCGCGGGCCGATGCCGATGGCGCCCATCACGATGCGGTTGCTCGGGGCCACCGCCCCGTTTTTCCCCAAGGCGGATGCTGGAATAATCGTCGGCATCCCCAGGGCCAGGGCCGTGGTTTTCAAAAAGTGGCGTCGCGTGGCTTGCATGGTCGTGGAGTGGGTAGGTCCCCGTCAGCAGGGGAACGCCGCTTGGATACGGCCAGCTGCGTGCGGGTGTTTCAGGGATTTTGGTTTCGGCAAACCATGGCGCGGTTTGACCCAGGGTTGTCGTTTGCCGTGATACCCCAACGCTTGAGGGACTGGTTCCATTGCGCCGCCGTCCGAAGCAAATTGAAATCGGGTGAAATGTTTGGTCCGTCTGCACGTTATTCATCTATCAAAATCCACCGGATTTAGCCTCGCCCAGCCACATCAATGGCCATCCCCCTCAAGATGACTGCCAGCCCAACCACCCGCATCAAGCTCCGCCCTTGGCTGGCGGGTTTGCTGGGCATCGGCATCGGGCTCGCCGGCCACCATGGATTCTGCAAGGGGGGCGATGAAACCGGAGCATCAGCCATCGCACAAGGCACCCTCGCGGGCGGGCAAAATTCGCTAGGATCAGCGCCGCGGACCAGCCGCTCCGCCACCGCCACCCAGATTATCCAGCTCGGGACTGCCACGGCGGCTGAGTGCGAGGAGCGCGTGAGCAAGCTGTGCGGCGCCCGCTCCAGCGGCAATGGATTGGAACTGGAGCAGGTCTTGCGCCGGTGGATGGAGTTGGAGAAACCCGAGGTTTTACTGGTGCGCATCCCCGAACTGCTCAACGCCCGGCCGTCCGGCGATTGGCGGGGAGCGTTTTTCAGGGCCTGGGCAGCGCAGGATTACTCAGGCGCGATGGCCCGCAGCAAGGACCTGAGCGAGTTCAAAACCGCGCGGGTTTTGGCGGCCATCACCGCGCATGACTCGGAATTCCAATCCATTCTTGCCAGCGCCGGTTCGCTCACTCCCGGCGTCTTCCAAGCCCTGCGCACCTTGGGCCGGGAGCATCCTGACCTCGCCCGCAGCGTGGCCGGGATCCAAGTGCCGGACCAAACCCATCAAGCAGCGGTGCAAATGGTGGCCGCCGGCATGGCCAGCCGCAATCCCCAGGACGCATGGGACTGGCTGCGTTCGCTGCACCTGGAGGACAAGGCCAATGCTCAAGCGTGCTGCCTGGTGCTGGCCGAGTGGCTCAAAACTGATGCGCCCTCCGCGATCGCCGCCTGTCAGGCCTCCGGCATCGATCCGGCCAAGCTGACCAGCGACGCCGCGGCGGCATTTTATAGCCAACCCGGAAAGAACGCTCTGCACATCCTCACGGATCCTGCCACGGCGGCGAGCCAACTCTTCCTCGCCATCCATCAGAATCCGTGTCTCGATGTGGCGGGACTCTATCAGGTACTATCAACAGCGAAGCTCGCCTGGGACAAGCCCGAAAATCCCGTGCCTGGAATCGATTGCGACGGCTGGTCTTGCCCCGACCCCGCCGCCGCCGCCAAGCAGGCCGAACAACTCCCGCCCGGCAAGGAACGCGACTACATCCTCGATAACCTCAACCGCCAGTGGTTCGCCCAGGATCCCACGGCGGCCACGACGTTCGCCGAAACCCATCATCTAACCAAACTGCCGGATCATTGGACCGGACAATCCGCTGCCATCGATCCGCAAGCCGTGCGCGAGGCGGCGGATGCACCGCAGCAAACATTTGCCGAATTGTTCAAGCCGGAGGCCGAAGTCATACCGGGCACCGACACGGCCAAACTCTACAATCTGGCGATGGCATGGGCGGCAAGCGATCCGCCAGCCGTTGCCGATTGGCTGTTAGATCCGACCCCCGCCGCGCGGCGGACAATGAGCGCCCGTGGGCGGCCGCCGGCCTAACATCCGCCGAGCGCGCCCGCCGCTTCGCGGTTAAAGCGGCTTCTCTAACAAGCATGGAGTGGCCGGCGTTTTTCCGGGCGCAACTGCGCTCACCGGAATGGACGCCACTGGCCGCCCGCATGTGGGCCGAAGCCGATCCCGCCGGTTTCTGGAGCTGGCTGCGCAGCCAGGCGGACACCTCGCTGCTGATGGAATGGGGGCCGGACCTGCTCGGAGTCTGGACACTAGCCGAACCTGACGCCGCGATGGCCGTGGCGCTCAAGCTCACCAACAAGGAGTTCGCCGATGTGCTGCGCCGCAGGATCGTCGATGCCGCGCTGGCCACGGACCTAACCACCGGGCTGCGCCTCGCCGCGCTGGCCGGGGATTTCAATCGCTTTGGGTGGGGAGGATCGCGCGACTGGATCGAAAAAGATCCGCAGGCTGCGGTGCTCGGCTTGGAGGCGCTGCCGCGCTATGCAGACTACCGGCTTTTTCTCAGCTCGGCGGTGGTGGTTTGGGCGAAAGCGGATGCCCGGGCCGCCCTCGCCTGGCTCAGCACCCAGCACCACGAAGGCGAGTTGTCTATGTTCGGGTCATTCGAGAACGGCTTCAAGGCCGCCGCCGAGACTGACCCGCAAGCGGCACTTGTCGCCGCCAAGGCCTTGCCGGACATCGGTGACCGCTATGCCGCCATCGGCGCGGTCTTGACCAGCGGCAAGGTGCCGCCACAAGAGGTTGCCGATTGGTTGGAATCCGCTTCGCTGTCCGCCCGCGCCGAGGCCGTGCCCGATGCCATCAAGGCGCTGGCACGCGCCGACGATCCGGCCGCCTTGGCCACCGCCACTGAATTGCTAGACCGGGCGCCCGCTAATAAACAAACCCTGTATGCCACCAACGCCGTGGCCTATGCCTGGGGCCAACGCGACTGGCAGGCGGGGTGGGACTGGGCCGCCGCGCTGCCCGATGCCGCCATGCGTCGCGCCGCGCTGGCCAAACTCGTCGGCAGCGACAAGGCGCCACGCGACGAACTCGCCGCCATGCTCGCCGTCTTGCCGCCGCTCGCTCTATCCAACGACCTGTTTGTCGTCGCGCTTGCCCGCCTCCCCGCCGACCGCCGCGAGGCGTGGCTGGCCAGTCTGCCGCCACCCCTCGCCGCCTGGGCCAAGGCCGCTAACCGTTAGGGACGGGCCGTGGCGGCGAGGTCTAGAGATTCTGCTGCAAATAAGCGCGCAGTTAGATCGTGCTCACCCCAGGCCTGCGATTTTCCAGCCATCGCGGTAAGACCGGCGCAGCAGGGCATCCGCGGCGGCGGAGTTGGTGATCTTGAGGGCCTGGGCATCCCAGTCCAATTTCACGCCTGGCGTGCGGATGGCCACGGTGCCCAGTATCACCGCCTCGGACATGGGGCCGGAAATGGCGAAGGAGGACTCGCAGGGCGTGTCGTCGAGGATGCTGTTGACGAAGCTGTGGTAGTGGTTCTCACCCTTGACTTGCGGCCGCGGCACATTGGCGAACTTCTCCTTTGGCAGCAGCTGCGGGCCGCTGGTGTGCGGCAATAACAGCACGCCATTCTCGCCGACAAACAGGGCCGCTTCCTCGGGAAAAGTCTGGCCCTGATAGAGCTTGCGGAACTCCTCAGGAATATAAAAGTCCGGGTCCACCCCATCGAACCATTCCACCGTCAGCGGCGCGCCGCCGGAGGTGAGGTCGTTGCCGGCAAACACCCAGGTGATGTGGTTGGCGCGCGGCCACAAGCGGGCCCGCAGTTCGGGAGAATCCATCCACTCCTTGTTGACCCGGGCCTGGATGCTGATAGGCGCGGTGAGACCGAGGGCTTTCCACGGCGCGCTCAAGATATGGCAACCGATATCACCACTCCAACCGGTGCCGAAATCCAGCCACGAGCGCCACTTGCTGGGGTGGTAGACGTCGTTGGCATACGGCCGTGCGGGTGCCGTGCCCAACCACAGGTCCCACTCCAGCCCGGCGGGAACCGGAGCTTGCGGCGGCTGCGGTTGGCTCAGGCGGTAATCCATCCCGGACACCCGGTTGGAGCACAGATAGACATGCTTGATCTTCCCGATCGCCCCGGCCTTGATATATTCCACGGTCATGCGGTCACCGGCACCCGAGGAATGCTGATTGCCTAACTGACTCTTGAGTTTGCGCTCCGCCGCCATCCGGGTCAGGGCGCGCACGTCCGCCACGTCGTGGCACATCGGCTTTTGGCAGTACGTGTGTTTGCCGGCCTGCAGCGCCGAGAAACAAACGGCCGCGTGCATGTGGTCGGGCACCGTGGCATTGATCGAGTCAATCCGGCCGCCCTCCTTGGCCAACATTTCCCGCCAATCCCGATAGGGCCTGGCATTGGGCACCTCCTTGAGCGCGCGCTCCAGACTGCCGGCATCCACATCACAAATGGCCACCACATCGGTCCGCGGGTGCTGCTTGAAGTTCTGCAAGTCATTGAACCCCATCATCCCACCCACGCCAATGCAGGCGTGTTGCAGACGCGAATTGAGGTTGGCCGCCCGCAGGATATTGGGGGCGACGAGCACCCCGGCCATCGGCGCGAGGGTTTGAATAAACTGACGTCGGGTGGTGGTCATCGCAGGGTTACGTTATTGGGTTCGCTATTGTATCAATTGTCTTGCGGCAGGCCGCTCGGTTATATCCGGGGCAATTGCCACGGCCCGCGGCGCGTGCGATCGAGCATTGTGTTAGCCTCGGCATCCCCGTCGAACTGCTCCGCCAGCGGATCCCACTTGAGCTTGCGGCCGAGCCTGATGGAGAGGTTGGCGAGGTGGCACACCGTGCTCACTCGGTGGCCGATATCCACCGGGAAATACGGGTCCTTGCGGCTCTTGACGCATTGCAGGAAATCGTCGTGCTCGCCCTGTGGGTTGGTGTAGAGGTGCAGTTCCTCGGGGCCGATGACGGATTCGAGGATTTTCGCCGAGCTGGCCTGCACGGGGGCGCGCCAACCGCTGTTGCCGACCCACCCGTCGGTGCCGATGAACTTGATGCTCGGCTCGCCCGGCTTGCAGGTCATCACCACGTCATTGGCATAGCGGAAGGTCACATCGTAGTCCTTGACCGTGTTATAAAGGCCGCCCTGCCAGTGCGTGCCGGTGCCCGCAATCTCGACCGGGCCGCTGTGTTCCGTGTTGTTAGCCCACTGCGCGGTGTCAAACAAGTGCGCGCCCCAATCGCAGATGATGCCGCCGGAGTAATCCCAGATCCAACGGAAGTTGTAATGCACCCGGTCCTTGGTGTAAGGCGCGTCGGGCGCCGGGCCTAACCACATGTCATAGTCGAGCTCCGCCGGGACCGGTTGCGGCGTCGCAATGCCCGGTCCGAGCGGTTGCTTGGGCAGAATCACTTCGATGCGCTGGAGTTTGCCGATGCGCCCGTTGCGCACCAACTCGGCCATGCGATGGTATTCCACCACCGAGCGGTCCTCGGTGCTGGTCTGGAACACGGTCTTGTGTTTGCGCACTGCGGCGGTGAGCACCTGGCCTTCATGGATGGTGAGGGTGGGTTTCTCGCACTGCACGTCCTTGCCGGCCTCAATGGCTAACAGGCTGATGAGCGTGTGCCAGTGGTCCGGGGTCGAGATCATGACCGTATCAATGTCCTTGCGGGCGAGGATCTCGCGGAAATCCTGCGTCGCAAAACAATCCTCATTCTGGTAGTGCCGGTTGACCATGCCCTTGGCGCGCAGCAGGTGGTTGCGATCCACGTCGCACACCGCCACCACCTGTGCATTTGGATGCTTGAGGTAGGGCGGCAGGTTCCAGCCCACACCGTGGTCGCCGGTGCCGATGAAGCCCACCGTGATACGCTGGCTCGGGGCAGTGTGACCGTCGGCCCCTCGCGCCGACGACGGGATGAGGGTGGGCGCGGTCATCACTGCGGCGGCGGCGGCGGCCGATTGGCGGAGGAACGCGCGACGGGAATGCATGGGATGAGGGGTCATGGTATTGCGGGTACCCCCTTCCATACCCGCCTCCGCCTACCGATCTTTCGATGCTGCTCAGCGCAGGTCGTCCGAGGGATCGCGCCACTCTCATCTGCGAGGTTAATAGCGTGCGGGTGGAGGACGGCGAGGCGCTGCGGACGATGGCGGCCTGCATCGACCTGAACCCGCTGCGCGCCGGAATCGTCAAAGACCCGAAGCACTACCGAGCGGGTGGCCAGCGGTCCGCGCAATGCTGAGCAACACCTGGCAAGACCCGGTCCGCCGCGCCTGCTGCCGAGCCAGCTCGGTCTCAAACACGTCCGGGGCCCGCCATTCCTTGGGTTTGTCGCGAGTGCTGTGCGGCCGGTGGTACACAAGCGGCCCAGAACTCAGGAAACGACCTCGATTTATCTGCCCGATTTATCTGCTTTGCAGGTCTGACAAAACTGCTACGCTGCGGCATGTTTGCGAAGATTCGCTATGGAATGGTTCTATCCGTATTGGCGGGGCTGGGGTTGGCGTTCTGGGCCGGTCGTGCCAGCAGGCCTGGAAATGCGGCCGATCTATCAACAGGCGGACGGCTGGCCCAGCGCGCCGAGCGCCTCGACGCCCGCAAATCCGGGCCGGGGGGCGGCGGACAATCCGCCACCAGCGCCCTGCACCTGCGCGATATTTTCAAGAACAACGGCGGCAACCGGCAATTGGGCGTTGCCCTGGCCGACGCCGCACTGGCCAAAATGAACGGCCAGCAACTCACCCAACTCGTCCACAACCTGGCCACCGCCCAGGCCACCACGCCCGGCTATTCGTACTCGCTCGAAATCAGCGCCGCCTGCGCCCGCTGGGCGGAGGTCGACCCCGACGCCGCGCTGCTCTTCGCCCTCTCCACCAAGCAGACGTCGTTCCGCAATGCCTCGATTTGCAGCATCATCGCCGGCATTGCCAAATACGACCCGGCGCTGGCCCGCGCGAAACTTGCCACCATCGACGACCCGTCGCTCCGTCGCTCCGCCCAATCGGGCATGCTGTCTGCGCTGATGGTGGCGAGTCTGGACGAGTGGATTGCTGCAATCAAAGCCGATCCAGCGTTAGGCCGGCAGTATAGCATGGGTTCGATGGCCGGGGAGTGGGCGATGGATGATCCTGCCATGGCCGCAAAACGAGTCATGCAACTGCCAACGGAGATGCAAAGGGGCGGGGTGGCTGCCATCGCCAAAGTCTGGGCCGGCAAAGACAGCGCCGCCGCCACCACTTGGGCCCAATCCCTCACCGACCCACAACAACGCAACCAGGCGCTCGCCGCCATCGCCGGTGGCATCGCCGCGCAGGACCCGGACGCCGCGCTGGCCTCGCTCGCCTCCCTGACCCCTGCCGCCCGCCGCGCGGGCCTCACTTCGGTTTTCAGCACGATGGCCGATCTCGACTTCGACGCGGCGCTGGCAAAGGCGTCGGCCCTCACCGACCCTGCGGACCGCAAGACCGCGCTCGCCATGTTGGCGGGAGCGGGGAATTCCTATGGATACAATGGAAACTATGGATCCTACGATTCCTACGTGGGCGGCTATTCCAGCCGCAGTTCGGAGCAGCTCAGCGCGGTGCTGGCCACTCTCCCAACCGGCTCGCTGCGCAACAATGCGCTCAACCAGCTGGGTTCCCAGCTTGCTGTTTGTTCCCGCGAGGAGGCGGCGGCAATCCTCGCCGACTATCCGCAGCAAGAACGCGAGAAACTCCAGTCAAGCATGTTGCAGCAACTCTCCTACAGTGATCCCGCCCGTGCGCTTGAGATCTATCAGTCACTGCCGCCCGGCAATGTCGAGTCCTACAATCTAGCCTCCATTTACTCCAATCTCGCCACCAAAGATCCGGAAGCCGTGCTCAAATTGCTGGCCGACAAGCCGCCAAAGGAACAGGCGCAGGGGGTGGGTTATGCCTTCGCCCAACTCGCCCGCAATGACCCCGAGGCCGCCACCCGCCGCCTCGACGAGTATCCCGCCGGTCCCGTGCGCGACGCCGCCCTGGGCCAACTCACCGGTGCCTGGGCGCAGGACGATCCCGCCGCCGCCAAGGCATGGGTGACCACTCTGGCAGGAGCCGAGCAAGTCCGCGCGCTCAACTCCCTGATTCCAGCGCTGGCTGGCAGCGATCCCAAGGGCGCCGCCGACATCCTCGGCAGGCTGCTGGCCACCACGCCCAAGGATGCCGACGGCAACCTTTCCAGCGCCACCTCCAACCTCGTCAGCACCTGGGCTCGCGACGACCCCACGGCAGCGGGCTCATGGACCACCACCCTGCCGGACGGCAACATGAAGACCCAAGCCATCAGCAATCTCGCCGCCACTTGGGCCCAAGAGGATTTCGCCGCCACTGGCAAATGGATCGACTCCATGCCCGACGGTCAGGCGCGTGACTCGGGCGTCTCGTCGATGGTCTCCGTCACGACACGACGCGATCCGGCCACCGCCTTCGCCTGGGCCGCCACCATCGGCGATAACCAAAACCGCGTCAACATGCTCTCGAACGTCGTCCAGCAGTGGAAGGAGAGCGACCCCGACAAGGCCCGCGCGGCGGTGCAACGGGCGGATCTAACAAGCGACGAGCGCGACCGGTTGCTGAAGCGATTCAAGTAGGGCCAAGTTAACGAACGACCTCGGTGCCGATGCCGCCATCGGTGAAGATTTCCAACAACAGGGCGTGAGGCAGGCGGCCATCGACGAAGTGAACCTTGCGCACCCCCGCGGTGAGGGCATCCACGGCGCTGCGGATCTTTGGGATCATGCCGCCGGAGATGGTGCCATCCGCGATCAGGGCATCGGCCTCGGCACAGGTCACGGAGCGGATCAACGAGGCGGCATCGGCGGGATCGGCCAGCAGGCCCGGCACGTCTGATAGATAAACCAGCTTGGCCACCCGCAGTTCCTTGGCGAGCGCGGCGGCGGCCAGATCCGCGTTGATATTGAGGGGGCTGCCGCTGGTAATCTCGGCTGCCAGCGGCGAAATGACCGGCAAATTGCCGGCCGCCAGGGCGGCGTCGAGGTGGGCGAGCCGGCAGCCGACCACCTCGCCGACGTTGCCCAGATCGACCTTGTGCCCCTGGGCATCGGTGCCGGTGGTTTTTTCCCCGAGAAACACCTCGTCGCCGGCAATCCCCACCGCCTTGCCGCCCAGTTCGCGGATCATTTGCACCAGGCCGGGATTGATCTCATCGGACAGGACGCGGGCGACAATGGCAATCGCCTCATCCGTGGTGACGCGGAAACCGCCGACAAACCTGGCCTCCAAGCCGGCCGCAGCCATGGCCGCGGTGATGGCTTTGCCGCCGCCATGCACCACGATGGGATTGATGCCGGCCACTTCGAGGAAAACGATATCGCGCATGACCATGGCCACCAGTGCGGGATCTTCCATTGCGGCACCGCCCATTTTGATGAGAAATGTCTTGCCGCGAAATGCCTGAAGGTAGGGCAGCGCCTCTATGAGACACTTGGCTTTGTCAATGGGGTCCATGGAAGATAAAGGATAGAGGATCGAAGATACGGGATCGAAGATAGATGATAGAGATCGAGGGACGGGCCCCTCCGGGGCAGAGGGTGGTATAGGTGGGGGGCGGACGTTTGGCAAGACGGGTGTGGGAGATTTGCCGCCACTGATAATTGGCCTCGACATCGGGGGCCGAAATTCCACAATTCAAGGCAACCTAACCCGAAATGACCCACATGAATCGTCGCACGTTTCTCAACACCACTGCCTTTGCCGGTGCCGGCCTCACCCTGCTGCCAAGCGGAGTTCTTTCCGGCAAGAACTCTCCGGGCAACAAGCTCAACATCGCCCTGCTCGGCGTCTGGGGCCGCGGCTGCGCCCACTACGGCGGGCTCGCCAACGAAAACGTGGTGGCCCTCTGCGACGTCAATGAAACCCGCTTCGCCGATGCCCTCAAGCACTTTCCCAACGCCAAGACCTACGTCGACTGGCGCAAATGCCTGGAGCAAAAAGACCTCGATGCAGTGGTCATCTGCACCACCGACCACACCCACGCGTTCATCGCCAACTGGGCGCTCAACCGCAACCTGCACGTCTATTGCGAGAAACCGCTGGCCATCACCGTCGAGGAGGCCCGCACCGTGCGCGCCAACTGGCTGACCAAAAAGGGCCAACTCGCCACCCAGGTGGGCATGCAGCGCCACGCGTTTGAGAATTTCAACCGGGTGCGCGAATTGATCCGCGATGGCGCCATCGGCGATCTGCAAAGCGCCATGGCCTGGGGCAATCGCCAGATCCGCCGCGCCGGATACCTGCCGGCCGAGGGTCAGCCGCCTTCCACCCTCAACTTCGACCTGTGGCTTGGGCCTTCCCCCGCGCATCCCTACAACCCCGGCTATTTTTCCGGTGGCGAGGGTGCCAACTGTTTGCAGTGGAACATGTTCTGGGACTTTGGCGTGGGCCAAATCGGCGATATGGGCAGCCACACCATGGACTTGTTGTGGAACGCGATCGATGCCGGCGTGCCGACGTCCGCCGAAGCCAAGGGCGAAGCATTCAACCCCGACGTCACCCCCGTGGAATGCGAATCGCATTTCGAACACCCCGCCAACGACTGGCGCGGCCCGGTGCGCGTGAGTTGGTATCAGGGCGGGGCGATGCCGAGGTCGCCCAAGCCGGCCATCAACCTGCCGGCCATCGACCATGGTGCCATGTTCAAGGGCTCCAAGGGTTTTCTCATCGCCGACTTTGAATCGCGCATGTTGCTGCCGGTGGGAGACAACGCGGACCTCACCTATCTCAAGCAGCGCACGCCCAAAACCCTGCTGCCGCCGCTCGGCGATTTCCAAAAGCAATGGTTCGACGCCTGCAAGAACCCCAGCCTCAAAACCGCCTGCGATTTCGAATACAGCGGCAACATGATCGAACAAATGTTGCTAGGACTGGTCGCCTATCGGATCGGCAAGAAACTCGAGTACGACCCCGCCGCCGGCCGCGTCACCAATTCCCCCGAAGCCAACGAACTGCTGCGCCGCAAATACCGCGAGGGCTGGGCACTCAACGGCTGAGTGCCGGCGCGCATGCACGGCAGGTGAAGGCGGGGACGCCCAATACTGTCAGTTTGGCGTTTTTTTGATAGGAACACAGGCTTCCAGCCTGTGAGGGCTGACAGCGCGTCCCGCCTGTCAGCCAATGAAACGACAGGCGGGAAGCCCGTCGGCCAAGACAGGCGGGACGCGCTGTGCTCCGGCACCGCCCGTCACTCAAACAAGGCGCGCAACACTCCTCTAACAATCCGGTAGGCGAGCAGCAGGAGCACCGCGAGCACTCCGATCGTTAGAACGAGCGCCAGCACTGCGCCGCCGGCCACAATGAGCAGCGGCCACCACAACGGGTGCAGGGTGCGGACCTGGCCGGGCCAGCCCTGCCAATTGGTCCACTTCTGCCTGCCGCCCGATTCGTCGTCGCCATCGGGGTCACGCATCGCGCCGGCCACCGGTTTGGGCGGCGGCGCGGCACCGTCGATTTCCACGACTTCGACTTCGATGGCGGGTTCGTTGTCGCGGGTCATGAGTGGCGGCGGGACGAGCGGAGCGCGGATCAGCCTTTGATCTCGAGGAGCATCTGCGGGTTGTTAGGAAACTTCTTGAGGAAGAACAACAGGCGTTCCATGGCCTCCACCGGGCGGTGGCCGGAGAGGCCGCGGCGGATGAGATGGATCTTGTTGAGCATGTGCTCGGGGAGCAGCAATTCCTCGCGGCGGGTGCCGGACTTGAAGATATCAACTGCCGGATAGATATAGTTTTCAGCGATTTTCCGGTCCAGCACCAGCTCCATGTTACCGGTGCCCTTGAACTCGAGGAAAATCGCCTCGTCGGCGCGCGAGTTGGTTTGGATGAGGGCGGTGGCCAGGATGGTGAGCGAGCCGCCGCCACGGGTGTTGCGGGCTGCGGCGAAGAGGCGGCGGGGCACTTCCAAGGCACCGATGGTGATGCCGCCGGAGCCGGTGCCGCGGCCGACGTTGTTCATGGTGGCGTTGTAGGCGCGGGCCAGCCGCGTGATGGAATCCATCAGCAGGAACACGTCCTTGCCGGCCTCGACCAGGCGCTTGGCCCGCTCGATGGCCAGCTCGGCGATGCGGCAGTGGTTGCGCGCCACCTCATCATTGGAGCTGGCGTAGATTTCCGCGCCGGGCAGCGCGCGGCGGAACTCGGTGACTTCTTCCGGCCGCTCGTCGACGAGCAGGACCATCAGGTGCAATGAGTCACTGTATTTTTCCCGCACCGCTTCCGCCGTATGCAACAGCATGGTGGTCTTGCCCGAGCGCGGCGGCGACACAATCAGCCCGCGCTGGCCGCGGCCCACCGGCGTCATGATGTCAATGACGCGGGTGGTGAATCGGTCCGGCGTGGTCTCGAAGCTGAGGCGCCGGGTTGGATTGATCGCCTTGAGTTCGTCGAAGTGGGGCAGCTTGGCCGCCTCGTCCGGCGGCATGCCGTTGACTTGGGTGATTTCGACGAGCTGGGGGCCGCGCGAGCCTTCCTGATAGACGCCGTGAATCCACTGGCCGAGGCGCAGGTTGTGGCGGCGGATGAGCTCCGGCGGCACAAACACATCGTCACGCGCTTGCTCAAAATTTTTCTTGGGCACGCGCAGGAAGCCGAAGCTCTTTGGCGCGAGTTCGAGCATGCCGTTGGTCTCGACCTTCGGTCCCGTCGGGACGTGCGGGCGGTTGGCCTCGGCATCCTGGCGGTTTGGATTGGCCTCGCCATGTTGTGGGTGGTGGCGCGGCTGCCCCTGGTGCCCCTGGCCTTGGTGCCCCTGGCCCTGGTGGGCCTGGCCCTGGTGGGTTTGGCCTTGGTGGGCCTGGCCTTGGCCCTGATGGCGATTTTGGCCCTGGCTGCGGTGTTGTTTGCGTTTCTCGCGGCGGCGCTTGCTGCGGCTCTCGCTGTTAGATCCGGCGGGCTGATGGGAATGTTGGGCTGCGGTGGGGACGGGGGCCGCAGGGGCTTCGCGTGGCGGCACCACGGGTGCCGGGGGCGGCGGTGCGGGCGCGGCTTCCGGGGGGGGCAGCTGGGCGGCGGCGGTCGTCTTGGGTTTTCTGGCGGGCCTGGCGGCTTTGGACGGATCCCGCAGCGCCACGGCGCCTCCGCCCGGGACGCGTCCGATGCGGCGGGGGGCGGGGTCATGGGGCACTGCCGGCGGGGCCGGGCTGGGGCTGGCCGCAGCGGGGGCCGGGTTGGTGCCGAAGCCGTCGGCCGGGCGGGCGGATCCCTCGTCGGGCGTTGCTGCAGGAGTCCTGCGCTTGCGGGCCGGTGCTGCGGGCGCTGCCTCGGCGTGGCCATCCATGTTGGAGGTGGCGAATAGATCAGGTGTTTCGTTGCGGGATGATTCAGCCGCCACCTTGCGCGTGCGTCGCGGCGCCGCTGCGGTGACCTCGCCGTGACCCCTGCTGCCGACTGCTGCTGCTGCTACCACCAGCGCCACTTCAGCCGTCTTGGCTGTCACTTTGCGGGCGGGCTTTTTCGCTGCGGTTGTCTTGGCCGCGGTTTTGGTGGCTGGGGCGAGTGGGGCTGCGGCCTTGGCGACGGTGGCTTTCTTGGCTGCGCGTTTGCGCGGCAGGGTCTCGCCGCTGGCGCTCGGCGCAGGGGTGGATTTGAGTTCTTTGTTGGTCATCCGGGATCGGGGCTGGGAGATGCGCCAGGCGCAGGGGGAAGCAAGGGGGGCGAGGGAAGTGGCGGCAGCCGACCTGCGGCACCGCGCTGCCACGTGGCGGCATCAGGCATCGAGTTGATCTAACAGCTCGTCCGCCACTTCGAAGTTGGTGAAGACATTGAGGGTGTCCGGGTAGTCATCCAGTAACTCATAGAGCTTGATGACTTGGCGGGCGATGGCCAGGTCGCTGACGACGCTGGGAATTTGCGGGACGGACACCATTTTTTCCGAGGCGGGCTGGAAGCCGGCTTGGCGGAGGGCATTGGCGACGGTGCCCAATTCGTTGGGAGAAGTGAGGATGAGGTGTTCGTCCGAATCGGATTGGACGTCGTCGGCACCGGCCTCGATGGCGGCCTCGATGATGTGGTCGGCGGGCAAATCGGCGGCGGCCAGGCGGATTTCGCCCTTGCGGTCGAACTGGTAGGAAACGCTGCCGAGGGTGGCGATGCTGCCGCCGTTCTTGGTGAAAATCGAGCGCAGGTCGGCGGCCGAGCGGTTGAGATTATCGGTGGCCATCTCGATGATGAAGGCGATACCGGCGGGGCCGTAGCCTTCGTAGGTGACTTCCTGGATGGCCTCGCCGCCGAGTTCGCCGGTGCCTTTTTTGATCGCGCGTTCGATGTTTTCGCGGGGGGTGGAGACGGCTTTGGCGACGTCGATGGCGCTGCGCAGGCGGGCGTTGGAGGACGGGTCGCCGCCCCCGGCGCGGGCCGCCAGGGCGATTTCATGGGCACACTTGCTGAAGACGCGGCCTTTGATGGCATCGACTCTGGCCTTGATGTGTTTGACCTTTGACCACTTGTTGTGACCAGACATGGGTGAAATTTGCGGAGTGGAAATTGACGGGATTGCGGGGGCCGGCAGGCGGAATCGAAAATCAACGGGCCGGGGGGGATGGGGCAAAGCGGCTGTTGGGACTGCCGAGATGGCGGAACTGGTGGTGCGGACCCTGCGGGTGGTTCAGCAATTTGATGCGAACCGTCGCGCCGTTGTTCCAACGCGCGGACCTTGCCGCATCCGCCCGCACTTGGCAAACGAATTTTTTCAGGGAATTTTTCCCGGGGCGTGGCGCTGGTGGCAATTGCCGGTTGCGTGGGGCCTTGGGCGGTGACATACTCGCGTCGTGAAACGATCTGTGTATTTGATTGCGGGGGTTGTGGCCGCACTGGGTTTGCCGCTCGCTGCGGCAGAACCGGGCCCCACCACCAAGCCGGTGGAAAAAGCAGCGCCGGAGGCAGCCAAGGCCGCCAAGGCAGACAAAGGCGAGGTACCCGAGGATCTGCTGGATGACCCGCACCGCCTCGAGGAATTGGCGGTCAATGAATTCACCGCGCCATCGATCGCCAAATTGTTCGATACGCTGCAATTTCTCATGCCCATTCCGATGGCCGATGTGGAACGCAAGATGCCCGCGCGGATGCCCCTGGACCGCGCGGATCTGGCCATCGAGCTGGGCTTTCTCATCGCCGACGGTTTCTTGGTGGTGCAGTCCGGTCAGATGGAAAAAGTCGAGGGTCTGGCCAAGGACTTGACGCGCTACGGCAAGGCGCTGGGTGCGGGCGAGCGGGTTAACCGGCACTCGGCGAGCTTGTTAGATAGTGCGAAGAAGGGCAATGTCGAGCAATTGAAGACTGAGCTGCGGGCGACCCAAAAGGATGTGGAAATCGAGTTGGTGACCTTGAAAGATGCCGATCTGGCACACTTGATTTCGTTGGGCGGATGGATTCGCGCGCTGGAGGTGTCCTCCGCGGCGGTGGACAAGCAATTTTCGGCAGAGCGGGCCCGCAAGCTCATGCGTGAGGACATCGCCGATTACTACACCGAATCGGTGGCGCTGCTGGAGCCGCGCATCTCTGAAAGGGCGAATTACATGGCCATGCGGGACATTCTGGCGGGTTTGCGCGAGGAGATGGTGCTGGAGGATGGCAAGGAGCCAACCAAGGCACAAATCGCCGACATTCGCAAACAGGCCGGCTATCTGGTGAAATTCGCACTCCAACGCCAACAATGAGTCCATTAGATGCGGCCGGCGCCACGCCGCCACTTGTCTCCGGCCGCGCGGCGGTATTGGGATTGGGCATCATCGGCTCGCGGGTGGCCGCCCGGTTGGCTGCTTCCGGCTGGCAGCTGCGCTGTTGGAATCGCACGCCCAAAGGCCTGGCCGGCGAAGCTCCCACGCCGGAAGCGGCGGTGGCCGACGCGGATATCATCTCGATCTATCTGAAGGATGCGCCGGCTTTGCGCGCGGTGATGCAACAACTGGCACCCGCGTTGCGCGAGGGCCAGATTGTATTGAATCACGCCACGGTGGATTTGGATACGACCCACTGGCTCGAGCGCTTGTGTGCCGGGTGCGGGTGCCAATTTCTGGATGCGCCGTTCACGGGCAGCAAGCTCGCCGCCGCCGCCGGACAGTTGGTCTATTACACCGGCGGCGACGAGGAATTGGTTAGATCGGTGGAGCCCTATCTGCGGCTCAGCGGCCGGGAATTGCTGCCATGTGGTGCGGTGGGCTCGGCGACGATCATCAAGCTGGCCACCAACCTGATATCCGCCTGCACGGTGCAGGCGTTGGCGGAGGCACTGGCAATCACCACCCGCCACGGGGTGGCCGCGGCACCATTCATCCATGCGGTGGCGGAAAATTTCTGCGGTTCGCCGCTGGCGAAATTCAAGTTGCCGACGATGGCGGCGGGCGAGTTCGAGGCGCATTTTTCATTGGACAACATGCGCAAGGACAGTGCTTATGCGCTGGATCTGGCGGCGGCGGCGGGGCTGGAGACGCCCGCCATCGCGGCGGTGTCCCAACGCATGACCGAGTTATGTGCCGCCGGGCTTGGCCCACTGGATTTCTCCGCCCTGGCCAAGCCGTATCTTGGTCCTGACGCCGCCAGTTAGGGGTCGCCCTCATGGCTCCCCAACTTCACGCGCCTGCCCGCTTGTTTGCGGTATTTACGGCCAGCCCGACGCAGGCAGCCAGCACCAGCAAGGCGCCGAACACGCAGACGATGGCAGCACCGCTTGGCAGGTCCTTGTAGAAGGAAACCATCAGTCCGGTGACGCCACCGATGAGGGACAGCACCACCCCGATGGCCAGGCGGGCCCCGAAGCGCCGCGCGGTAAGAATGCCGCAAACGGCCGGCACAATCAGATAGGTGAAGACCAGCAACACGCCGACGATTTGCACGAAGCTGGTGACCACCAGGCCGAAGGTGGCATAGAACAGGAAATCCCATAACTTCACGCGCATGCCGGAGGCGGCGGCTTGCGCCGGGGCGAAGGACAGCAGCAGGAAGCGCTTGCGCAGAAACCAGTGAAAGAGTCCCACTCCGACAAACAGCCCGAGGGTGCGGAAAATCTCCTCCTTGGTGACCAGCAGGATGTTGCCGATGAGCATGTTCTTGATCTGCTCGTCGCCCTCCGTCGAGTAACTCAACAAAATCACCGAGGCGGCGGCGGCCACCACATAGGCGATGCCGATGATCGCCTCTTGCGGCACTTCGCCATTGCGTTTGCCGGTTAGGGCAAACAAGGCGGCGGCCAACAGGGTGAATCCGAGCGAGATCCAGAACGTCACGGGACTGTCCAGATCCATGTGTTTCATCACGGCGAAACACACGCCCAGCGAGGCCATCTGGGCCATCGCGATGTCAATGAAGATAATTCCGCGGCGGACCACATGCAGTCCCAGATAGACCAGCAGACCGGGCAACAACACGCAGGCCAGAATCGGCCACATCATTACGTCCCACATGGTGCTAGTTTTTGAGGGCTGTGGCTAAGCGAGTGACCAATACGTCGATCAACTCGACGTAGGTCGCGGTGTTGGGCAAGCCGTCCGGGTACTGCGCGGCATCCACGACATGGGCCCCGGTGGAGGAAGCTACCTTGGTGGCAATTTTGCGGTTGTGGTAGGGTTCGACGATGATGGCCTTGATTTTCTCGGCCTTGATCTTGCCGATGACTTCGGCCAGATGCGAGGGGGAGGGCGGCACCCCGGGTTTG
>CAIVSK010000301.1 GCA_903908495.1 Akkermansiaceae bacterium | reverse complement strand
GGCCCACCACAATCCGCTGACGCGTCCCCTTCCACTCGCGAGCAAACACCTGGCCGAGGCAGGCACCCGGCGGCAATTCAATCCGTTCCAGCGGCGACAACAAGCGCGGCTGCGCCACCGAATCCGCTTCTACCGCTGCAGGATCCGCTCCAGTTCCACCATGAGCAACTCCATCCAATCCACCGCCTCCTTCACGCAGCTTTTTCATGAATACAACCAAGCACATCCCGCCGCGGTCGGCAAGAACATAATGCCATTCTTTATGTAAAGCAGCGAGCGGGGGCAGCGGGGGCAGCGGGGCAGCGGGGGGGTCACGCGGCACCGGGGTGGGGGTCGGTCTCGCAGCGCTGGTGGATGAGCGGAAGGAGATGGTGCCATGGTCCGGTCAGATCGGGATCGGCGGCGATGACGGAGTCGGCAAGGGAGCGGGCCTCATGCAGCAGCGCTGTATCGGCCAGGAAATCGCTGAAGCGCAGATCGGACAGGCCACTCTGGGCGGTGCCCAGCACGTCTCCCGGCCCGCGCAGCCGCAGGTCGGCTTCGGCGATTTCGAAGCCATCGGCGGTGTGCTCGAGGATTTTGAGTTTTTCGAGGCCTTCGGGGTTTTTGCCGTCGGTTAGGAGGATGCACCATCCCTTGTGGGTGCCGCGTCCGATGCGGCCGCGGAGTTGATGGATCTGGGCCAGGCCGAAGCGCTCGGCGTGATGCAGAATCATGACGCTGGCGTTGGCGACATCCACGCCGACCTCGATGACGGTGGTGGCGACCAGTGCGGCAATCTCGCCGGCGCGGAAGCGGCGCATGACGTCTTCCTTGGCCTCGGGCTTGAGTTTGCCGTGGAGCAGGCCGACCTGGCAGCCGGTGAGGCGCTTCTGCCATTTGGCATAAGCCTCGATGGCGGACTCGGCGTTGAGCGATTCGCTTTCATCGACGAGCGGATAGACGAGATACGCTTGGCGCCCTGCGGCGATTTGCTGCTTGATGAACTTGGTGACGTCGGTCTGCTTTGGGGAGACGCGCACGGCGGTGACGATTTTGCCGCGGCCGGGCGGTTTTTCATCCAACAACGAAACGTCGAGATCGCCGTAGAGGGTCATGGTGAGAGTGCGCGGGATGGGGGTGGCGGTCATGACGAGCACATCGGGCACCAGTCCCTGGTTGATGAGAGCGGTGCGCTGGGCGACGCCGAATTTGTGTTGTTCATCGATGACGACGAAGCCGAGGTCGCGGAAGGCGACGGCATCGTAGAGCAAGGCGTGGGTGCCGATGATGATTTGAGGTTCGCCGGAGAGCGGGAGATGGCTGGATTCATCGCGGTTGGCGGTGCGCAAGGTGACGCGGAGGTCCAGCGGTTCGAGCCAGCGGCGGAACGTCAGGTAATGTTGTTCGGCGAGGATCTGGGTGGGGGCCATGAGGGCGGCCTGGCAGCCGGAATCGATGGCCAGCAGCATGGCGGCCATGGCCACGAACGTTTTGCCGGACCCCACATCGCCCTGCAATAAGCGGTGCATCGGCCGCGGTTCGCGCATGTCCCCGACGATTTCCTTGATCGAACGTTTCTGCGCCTGGGTCAGATCAAACGGCAGGCTTGCGTAAAACTGCTTGAGCAGGCTGGTGCGGGTGCCAAGCACGCGGCCCGGGCGTTCGTGATAGCGGGCGCGGCGCCACACGACGTTGAGTTGCAGGGCGAAAAATTCCTCCAGTGCGAAGCGGCGGCGGGCTGCCAGCGCCTGCTCGAGGGCTTGCGGGAAATGCACGGCGCAAAGCGATTGGAAGCGCGGGGTGGCGGGCTCGATGTCGCAGTTGGACCCGAGGGTGGCCGGGTCGGTTTGTTGCAGCAGCAGGTGGATGATTTCGCGCAGGCGGCGCTGGGCCAGGCCGGGGAGATTTTTATAGATGGGCACGATCCGTTCGAGATGGATCGATGCCGCGTCGTCGTGTTCGCGGAGGACTTCGAACTCCGGGTGCTCGATGATGAGGCGGCCATTGAAATCCTTGACCTTGCCGTAGAGGATGACCTCGTGGCCTGTGGCTAACAACTTGTGGATGAACGGCATGTTGTACCAGCGGCAGGTGACCTTGCCACTGCCGAAGACGCCGCCGGCACCATCCATCACGATGGCTTCAAAGCAGCGCCGGCCGTGGCCGAACCCCCGCAGTCCGGCATCGATGACCGAGCCGCGCAAGCACACGGGAAGGGTTGATGGCTGGTTGGGAAAGGCGTCGAAGCGCCGCCGGTCCTCATAGCGCCGCGGCAGGTGGGCGAGCACGGCGGCGGGCGTGGTCAGTCCGGCGGCTGCCAGCGCGGCGACGTCCTTGGGCGGTAGAAGTGGAAACGAGGCCAATGCGTCGTGGGCGGAGAACACCCGCCGAGAGTGCGGGGCGGAAGCGGATTGTTCAAGCCAGCTTGTCCGGGCCGCGCTGGAATCGCGGAAAATTTGCCGCGAGCTTCAGACATTCTGCCATTGGAGGAAATGACATGAGCTCAGGTGCAACCTGGCGGCAGGCGTTTGGCGAGCTCAGCCGAGCAGCAGAATGCCCGTGCCGCCGTGGACCTGGCATCCTGCCCGGATTCAATCGGTTTCATTCAATTTTCCTGAATTCAGCCGATTCCCGGCCGGTGGCGGACGGGCTCTGTGGCAGCAATCAGAACGGGATGTCGTCCTCTTCCGCGAAATCGTCGACGGGTGCGGCGGAGGCACCTTGTTGGGGTGCGCTGGCGCGCTGAGGCGGCGGTCGGTTGCCCTGCTGTTGCTGGGGTGCCTGGTGCTGGTTGCCCTGTGAGGAACCACCACCGGAGTTGCCACCGGAGTTGCCCTTGCCGTCGGGCAGGAACTGGAGGGTTTCGCCGATGACCTTGAGTTTGCTGCGTTTCTTGCCGGTTTCCTTGTCGTCCCAAGTGTCCATCTGGAGGCGGCCTTCGATGTAGGCGAGGCGGCCTTTGCTGAGGTATTGTTGGGCCAACTCGGCTTGGCGGCCCCACAAGGTCACCTCGACGAAGATGGTTTCCTCTTGGCGGACATTTTGCTCGTTGTTCCAGATCCGGTTGATTGCCAAGGTGATGTCGGCCACCGCAGTGCCTTTGGGCGTGTAGCGCAATTCGGGGTCCCGGGTGAGGTTGCCGATGAGCATGACTTTGTTTAAATTGGCCATAACTGGGAGGAGCTGGAAATTTGGATGGGGGAGCGAGAGGGCAATGCCGCTGGTCAGAGCGGCGTGCGGACTCAGGCAACGCGTTGGAAATGCTGCAAGTGGACTTTGCCATTGAGGCGCAGCCGGGCTTGGAGCTTGGACACGATGTCCGGGCTGCCGGTGAAGATGTAGTTGACGTAATGACCGGCTTCCAGATGGCGGGCATTGTAGGCGAATTGACGGCGGCCGAGCTGGGCGACCTTGTCGATGGTGCCGCCTTCGGCTTCGATTTCCTTGGCGATGGAGCTGACGAGTTCATCGAGAGTTCCGTCCAGGGACTTGGTGTTAAGGACGATCAGGCCTTGGTATTTGCGACTCATCTGGGGGAGGATTGGGTGGATTGCTGCGGGGGTGGTAGTGGTTCGCCGCGGCGGCGATACCTTGTGAACGGGCAACTTGTACCGCTTCCAACGCCATGGCAAGCATGTTTTCACACAGCGGGCGTTCTTCGGCGGTGAAGGAGCCGAGCACGTGGCCGATCATGGCGTCGGGCTGGCTGGCGCCGATGCCCAGCTTGAGTCTGGCGAAGTCGTCGCGGCCGAGCTGCTGGAGGATGGATTTGATGCCGTTGTGGCCGCCGGCGGAGCCTTTTTCGCGGAACCGGAGGGCCCCCAGCGGCAGCGCGGCATCGTCATAAATGACCAGCATTTGGTCCGGAGTCCATTTATAGTAGGACAAGACCTGCTGCACTGCGCGGCCGCTGAGGTTCATGAATGTTTGGGGTTTAAGTAGCAGCGTGCCGTTGCCGGGCAGCTTGGCCAGATGGCTCTGCCACCGCGGCATCGACTGAAACGCCGCCCCCTCGGCGGCAGCCAGTCGGTCCGCCACCATGAAGCCCACGTTGTGGCGGGTTGCCGCGTATTGCCGCCCGGGATTGCCAAGGCCGACGATGAGGGAAAAGGACATGCCCAACAAGGTAGCCGCCGCCGCCCATCTGGAAAGCCGACTTTTCGCTCGGGCTGCACTTTCCCGGTTGCCGCTTGGGGAATAAGCCTTGCGGCGCAGGTGCAATCCGACAAATATCGGGGCGCGGGGCGGGGCTGGGCCCTGGCTCGCCGCCGAAATCCCGTCTGGCGGGATGCACCCGAGCCACCCACCATGAACCGCAGTCCATCCAACACCCACGGCGGCCCGGCCCCGGCCATTGATATCCGCTGCCTGCGGGTCGACTACGGCGCGTTCTGCGCGGTGGACGATCTGACCCTGAGCGTGCCACCGGGCGAGGTGTTTGGTTTGGTGGGGCCCAACGGTGCCGGCAAGACCAGCACGTTCCGGGTGCTGACCACGCTGATGGAGCCGACGTACGGCGAGGTGATCCTCGATGGGGTGGATGTGCTGGAAGATCTGGCTGGCGCGCGCCAGGTGATGGGCTACATGCCGGATCTCGCGCCGCTGCCCAGCGACCTGAAGATTGGCGAATTTCTGGAGTTTCACGCGGCGGCATACGGGCTGGGTTCGCGCCAGCAGAGGCGCGAGCGGGTGGCGGAGTGTTTGGAGGAGGTTGCGCTCAGCGAGTTGTCGCAGAGTTGGTGCAAGGAGCTTTCGCGGGGGCAAATGCAGCGGGTGGTGCTCGCCAAAACCTTGCTGCACCGGCCACGGGTGCTTATTCTTGACGAGCCGGCCAGCGGCCTCGACCCGCTGGCCCGCCGCGATTTGCGCAACGCGTTGCGCAAGCTGGCGGACGGGGGCGCCACGGTTTTTGTGAGCTCACACATTCTGAGCGAGCTCGCCGAAATGTGCAGCTCGCTGTGCGTGATGAACCGCGGCCGCCTGCTCGCCTCCGGCAGCGTCGACGAGGTGCGCAGCCAACTCGGCAGCACCGAACGCACCCTAACCGCCACCTTGCTCGCGCGCCAGGACGAGGCCGCCGCCTGGCTGCAGTCGCAGCCTGCCGTGCACGACGTGCGCCTCAGCGGGCCGCAACTGGTGTTTGGCTTCAGCGGCAGCGACGAGGCGCAGGCCGATTTGCTGGAAGGACTCATCCATCGCGGCGTGCGGCTGCGCGCATTCGAAGAAAAGCGCTCCTCGTTTGAGGACATCCTGGTGGAAGTCGCCGAAACCAACCGCCGCTCATGAACTCCACACCGACGCCGATCCGCCCCACCCGCCATGCCGCCTGGGCCATCTGGAGCAACCCGATTTTCCGGCGCTATTGCCAGGCACGGCTGCGGCTGCGCGGCGCGGGCATTGCCTTGCTGCTGACCTTGCTCATCGCCGGCTTCATCGTGGCGATGAGCAGCACCATCGGCGGGCGCAACCAGATGGATCCGGCCGACGCCGCGCGCGGCGGCATCATTCCGCTGTTGGTGGTGCAGGGGCTCATCCTGTTTGTGTTAGGCACAGCGCAAGTGGCCGGCGGCATGACCGCCGAGCGCGACGAGGGCGTCATCGACTACCAGCGGCTCATTCCGATGTCGCCGCTGGCGAAGGTGCTGGGCTATCTGTTCGGGTTGCCGGTGCGCGAGTACGCGATGGTCGGGGTGACGCTGCCGTTCACCGCTTGGTGTCTGTGGCGCGGGCAGGTGGGGTGGGACGTGTGGATGCCGCTGTATGCGGTGGTGTTGAGTTCGGCCTGGCTCTATCACTTCACCGGTTTGCTCACCGGCACCGTGGCGCGCAACCGGCGCTGGGCGTTTCTGGCTTCTATCGGGCTGGTGTTCTGTTTGTACACCGTCATTCCGCAGATGGCCAAGTTCGGGCTGGTGTTTTTCAAGTATCTAACGATCACGCCGGTGTTTGAGGAAAGCCTGTCCGGCTTGCTGCCCAAGTCGGCGGGGGCGATGGTCAAGGCCGGCCAACGGCTGCTGCCGACGGTGAAATTTTTCAATCTGGATTTTTCCGAGGCGGTGTTCACCGGGTTTTCGCAGGGCGGGTTGATTCTGACGTTTGTGATCATGCTGTGCCGGAAATGGCGGCGGGCGGAGTCTCATTTGTTAGGCAAGCTGTGGGCGACGGGCTTTTTCATTTGGATCCAGGTATTATTGTTGGGCAACGCGTTGCCTCTCATCGAGCCGGGCAACTTGTTTCCATCGCACGGCTTCGCCGGGGTGGCTCAATACATGTGGGACTGGAAACCCAATCCGGGGGAGGCGGTGGCCATGTCCGGAATTTACGGGCTGGTGACGCTGGGGTTGATATTTGTGTTAGGCGGCATCATCACGCCCTCGGCGGACCACCAACTGCGGGGTTGGCGGCGGGCCCGCAAGCAAGGTGCCACGGCGCTGCCGCGGTTAGCGGATGCGGCCACCGCGTACGGGTGGGTGGGGGTCATGGCGTTGGCGGGAGCGGCGGGTTGGTTCCTCTTCACGCGCGCCCTGGTCGAGTCGCACTGGTTTCCGGGGCATGTCGTGCCACTGTCGACCTTGGTCTACTTTGCCGCGGTGATGCTCAGCAGCGGCGTCGGCTTTCAAGCATTGCTCGAGGCCAAGGGCGGCCGGGCGGTCGTGCTCGCGGGCATCCTGGTGGGGGTGGTGCCGCTGATGGCGGGCGCGGTGTGCAGCGCGGTGAGCGGCATGCTGACCACTGCGATGTGGGTGATCGGAGTGTCGCCGCTGGTCTTGCCGTTTTTCGCGGCCGGCTCGTTGCTGAGCATCGCGGACCTGCCGGAGGCGGTGGTTCACACCGTGCCGCAGGCGTTTTACGTTTGGCTGGGCATCGGGGTGGTGGCGATGCTGTGGCTCAGTTGGCGGCTGTGGGCGGCGCGCAAGGCGGTGGCCGGCAACGTGCTGGCACTGCCACCGGCGCTGCCGGCAAACCGCCCCTGAGGCGGGGCATCAGGCCCGCGACATATCGCGGATCACGTTGCGGCCGAGCACCAGCAGGGGAGTCATGCACAGCAAGCCGCGCCAGCCGAGTTGGAGCACGTTGCAGTGAGCGCCTGCGGGGAACCACACGACTAGAGCAGCCAGGATCACCGCGAAAGCCGCCAAGGGTCGCAGCGTGCCTTCCATGTGATAAACGATATAACTCTTGAGTGGCAGCTCGAGCTTTTTGAGCGCCAGCGGGATCACCCACAACCAGCCCACCAGAATCGTCGGAATCATCGTTCCAACGGCCACGCCGAGCACGCCCATCTGATAGGCCAGGATCACGCTGAACAGCACGTTGGCCAAGGCCTCCGCCACTGCCATGGCGAGCAAGCGGCGTTCCTCGCCGCACATCATCAACACCGGCTTCGAGCAACCACTGGTCAATTGTGAACTGAAAATGGACAGCAACAACGCTTGGCCGATCCACCAGGTGCTGGCCGGCACGCTGGGCAAGCCGGTGAGCAAGCCGATGAGCGGCTCGAGGTAAACGGCAGACAGCAGATAACACGGCGTGACCAGCAGGAACGTCAGCCGCGAACTGCGCAACAGCAGGTGCCGCAGGCCCGATTCGTCGCCGCGGGCGTGCAGCGCGGCCGCTGCGGGGGAGAGCACCTGTTGGAGTTGGGAGCTGAAGATGCCGAGCATCTCGCCCATCTTGAAACCTGCCTGATAGACGGCTACCCAGGCCACTCCGAGGGTCAGCGAAATGACGAGTTGATCGCTCTTGGACAGCAAGATGTTGCTGAAGGTGATCAAATAGGCGGTGATGGAAAAGCCCATTTGAGCCCTCACCGCGCGCCACTCAAACAACCTGGGAGAAAGCGAGATGCCGGGCAGCAGGCGGATGGCGAGAATGGCGGCGATGAGGTTGGGCAGGATGCTGGTGGTCACGCTGATGCCCATGAGCACGGCCATGTCCCAGTGCGCGGTGAGTCCCCAGTAGAGGAAGGCGAAATTGAGCAGGGTGGTGAGGGTGCCGACCCAATTGGCGAGGTCGATGCGCTGCAAGCCGCGCAGGACTTCCGGAAACAAGCCGACGGGAAAGGTGATGGCCAGGCCGATGAAGAACACGGCGTAGGCGCTGCCGAACTCTTTGCGCTCGGAGGCGGCCACTCCCATGCGGATGAGGAACGGCTCGCGGATCGTCAGGAACACCACCAATAGCAACACCGCCATGCCGATGAAGGTCCATAGAATGGTGGCCAGCAGTCTGCTCAAGCCGACGATATCCCCGGTGGCGGACTTTTCAGCCACCGTTCTTTGGGCGGTGAAGCCGAAGCCGAAATCCAACAAGATGCCATAACCAAACAACGACCACAGCAAGGCCCAGAAACCGAACTGGGCATGGGTAAATTGCTGGAACATGGTGCGGAACAGCACCAGCCCGAGCAGCAGGCGCGTGACCACCCCCACGTAGCCACTTGCGGTGGTGCTCCAAAACCTGCGTTGCCATTCAGCCATAATCGTTGAGAAATCTAACTTTGAATTGGGTTTGCCAGGGTTTCGCGGTAAATCCGCGCCGCTTGGGCCGCGTGGGCCGACCAAGTGAAACGGGCCGCCCATACCTTGCCCGCATCCTCGAGTCGGCGGCGCTCGTCCGGAGGCATCGTCGCGAGGCGCGCCATGGCCGCTGCGATGGACGTCTCGTCGCGGCCGTCGAAGAGGATTCCGGCGGGTCCGGCGACCTCCGGCAAGCTGGTGGCGTCGGCGCAGGCGATGCGGGTGCCGCAGGCCTGTGCTTCCAACAATGGCAGGCCGAATCCTTCCATCAGCGAGGGGAACACCAGGGCCTCCGCCGCGGCATACCAGAGGGGCAACTCAGCATTGTCGACAAAGCCCTCCAGCCGAATGCGCTCGCGGAACGGACTGGCGGCGACGGCCCGCTCGATGATTTGCGAGCCGTGCCACGGGGCCCCCGGCAGGACCAAGTGGCCGGTGAACGCGCCGGAGTTGGCCAGCGCCTCGAAGGCGCGGATGAGGCGCAGATGGTTTTTAGCCGGATGCTCGAGCCTGGCGACATAGAGGAAAAACGCCTGCGGTAGATTCTGGCGCTGGCGGAATGCGGCGACGGCCGCCGCGGCAGGTGGCTGGAACATTTGGTGGTCGATGCCGTTGGGCACCACCGTGACCCGCGCCGCGGGGACCCGCATGAACCGCACGACGTCCTTGGCGGTGGTTTCACTCACTGCGATGACTCGTTGGACCCGGCGCGCGATGAGCGGCACCACCACACGCCCGAAAAATCCCCGTGCGAAGTCGTACTTGTCGCGCAGGATGAATGGCGCGCAATCGTGAATGGTGGCCACTTGCGGCAGCACGCAATGCCACAGCATGCGTCGGTAGCTGGGAATGTGCAGCAGGTCGATGTTGAGGTGCCGCAGCAAACCGTTGAGGCTCACTTGATGCCACCACAGGTTGGCGGCACCGCCGGCCATGGCGGCAGGAATGGACAGCCATTGATCGGCCCGCAACCATGGGAACAATCCGCGGTCGGCATCCAGGCCGGCGACGTAAAGGTCCACGGCAGGTTGCTCGCGCACCAGAGCCTCGCTCAAGGCGATGACATAGCGCCCTACGCCCGAGCGCCCGCCCTGAATCATGCCTGCGGACAGCAGCACCTTCATGCAGGAAAGTCTCCTTCCCAGGTCGGGAGAATTTTATCCAAGTGCAGCAGGCCGAGGATTTCGCACAGCGCCGGCGAGGCTCCCGCCAGGAATAGGTTGCCGCCCATGGAGAGCAGGGTTTTCCAAGCCCGGATCAAGCCGCCCACCGCCCGGCTGTCGATGAACTCGACTCCGCGCAAATCCACCACCAACGAGCGGATCACCGCCGCGTTGGTGGCGATCGCGCTGTCCAGCAGCGCGGTCATTTCATCGTGATAGAGCGCGTCGAGGGCGCGATTGAACGAAACCCACACCACGCCGTCGTCGATGAGCTTGTGGTGGCCGCCGCTGGTCTCATGGTTTGCCAGCCAGTCCAGCGCGGCGGCTTCCGAATCCACCATCGGAAACAGCGAGTCCATGCGCACCGCCACCACCGCGGCGCGGAATGCCGCCGTCGGCCCGACGACCACCAATAATTGCCCGGCCGCCCGGCACTGCCGGATCAAGCGGGCGAGTTGGCCGAGCCCGGTGCTATCGATGAACGTCACCCCGCCGGCATTCAGCAGCACGGGCGCAGCCAGCGGCGCGCTGGGCAGCGGCGCGCCCGCCAGCCCGCCTTGCTGCAAGTCGCCGTGCCACGCGATGCGGTTCAGTTCGCCAACCTTTGACTGGGTGGGTGCGGGGTCGTGCCGGGCCGCGCCGCCAAGGACCTTGCGGCGGCGTTGCGAGAGGATTTGCTGGCTGGTGGCCGCCAGCAGAAAGAGGAAGTCCTTGTAGTAGCGCGCCGCCAAGCGTGAGGGACTGCCCGACATGCGCCAGAACCATTCCATGCCCGAAACCTGCATCCAGCGCGGCGCGCGTTTCTGTTTGCCAGTGATGAAGTCCAAGCTGGCACCCACTCCGATGCTCAGCGGGATGCCGGTCTCGTGATGGTGGGCCCAAATCCAGCGCTCCTGCTTGGGGCAACCCAAACACACCAGCAACAAGCGCGCCCCGCTCGCCCGCATCTTGGCACACAGCGCCTCATTGTCCCACTCGATGACCGCGCCCATCGGCGGAGAGTCGATGCCCACCACCTTGAGCCCGGGGAAGCGCGTTTCGACAATGCCCTTGGCCTCCTCGAGCGTCGCCCGGTCACTGCCGAAAAAATACACAGGGCAGCCATCGCGGCCACAAATCTCCAGCAACTTCGGCACCATGTCCGAGCCGGTCACCCGCTCGCGCAGCGGGTGGCCCAACCAGCGCGACAGCCACACCAGCGGCATCCCGTCGCAGACGACCCGGTCGGCGAAAAAGACGATCTTACGCAAGTCCAAATCCTTGTAGGCCTGGGTGGTAAAATCGACGTTGGCGGTCACCAGAAAGTGGCTGCGCTCACCTTGCATCGCCGTGGCGCAGTAGGCCAGGGTTTCGGTGAGGCTCAGGTCGTGAAACGGCAGGCCTAGCAGGACTGTCAGCGGGGGTTCTTGTAACAGCGCACTCATTGTTAGGATCCGGGCTGCGGGTTAAGGCGGTTCAACAGGGGTTTCATGGGATCAAGCGTAAGCGGCCCACCACTTGGTATAAACAGGTTCCCAAGTCTGGAGTTGCGATATGTCACCGGCCGCCGCAGGCAGGAACCGCCCGGCCCCGGCCACGCCGCCGGGCGTTAGCTCTAACAAGCAAGGCAAGGCCCGCATCAAGCCGCCGCGGGGGTAATCCCGGCGTGGGCGGATGCTGGCGCCGCGCTTGAGTTGGTCGCGCAAGGCCAGAGCCAGATTGCGGGCCGGCGGCGAGTGGGGCAGCACTCGCGGCAGGGCGAGGTAGGCCGCGAAACCGGCCAGGGGCCGCTGCAAGCGCTGCGCCTCGACGGCCAGGAAGAGCCGGCCCCAGACCTCGCCCAAGACCCTCGATTCCGCCGCGAGTTGCGGCCAGTCGGGACCGGCCGCGACCGGGTGGAACTTGAAGGCCACGCCCTCCGCGTGCCACTGGCGCAGCTCGGCGAAGCCGTCAGGGATGGCTGCGGCGGCCAGGCGCTGGGCGCGTTCCCGGCACCGCGACGTGTATTGGCCCTGCCAGCAGAGCCAGGCATCGCCCAAGGCGAGTTTGAGTTTGGCGTGATTGCGGATGACGAAGGGCAGTTCCCCGTCGCGGCCCATCCGGCAGCGGGCAAACCACAGGCCGCTGCCGCGATTCCACAACAGCCGCGTGGTTTCCTCAGGTTCGATCCGGGAATAATCCAAGCCCTCGCGCAGCCGCTCCAAAAACCCCGCTTCGCCGGCCACCACCACATGCCCGGCCACCAGATCGGCGAACATCATCGAGCGGCTCGGGTCGCCCACGGCCGCCGGCCGCAGGCACTTGATCTCCACATCGATGCCCAACGCCGCGCTTTCCGCCCGCTCGATCTCGCGACACCATGCCTCCAAGCGCGCTGCTCCCGGTGCCTCGTCGAACAGGAAATAATCCAGATCGTTGGAGAAACCCGGGCCAGCCGGGCCCTCCATGACGCCGCCCTCACCGCGACCGTAGCCGCCGCCCAACACCAGTGCCCCGCGCCAGCCTTGTTCTTCAAATGCGTGGCGGACCCGCGCAAAATGCGCCTCCAGCCGGGTCTCCAGCTCCGGATGAGTCCCTTCGAAATATCGGCATCTCATCACTGCGGCGGGCTCCTAGGCTCTGGGTTCCAAGGCAAAGATGCGGTGCACCTGCATCAGCTCAAGGAGGGTGAGCACCTTGACGCCCACCCGGGTGAGGCGCACCGGACGCCGCGCCTCCGACAGCAGGTTGTGCGCATGCAGCAGCGCGCCCAGCCCCGAACTGTCGAGAAACTCCAAACGCGAACAATCCACCACCACCGGACCCGTGGACGCGGCGATCGCTTCCGCCGCCGTCGACCGGAACGTCGGCGCGTTGCTGCGGTCCAAGCTGTCCGTCATGATGCTTAGCACCACGGTGCCGTCCGTTTCCTGGCTTGACTGAACGATCATTTTGCTGATGAGTTGAACTTGTTCCTGCGCTGAGAAAATACTTTCGGCAAAAGTGCGTAGTTAGCTTCCCAAAGGCAATCCCATAGTTTATTAAAACAGAAAAAATGCAAATCGATCCGGCAAGCTATTGGAGCCAAACCGCGCAGGATGGGACGCTTGAGCGCTGGAATCGCAGTGCCCGGCGCAAGATCGCGCTGTGGCGCGGCGCGCTGGTGGTGGCACGGGCGCTGAAGCGTGGACTGGATATCGGCGGCGCGCTGGCGGCGATGTGCTTGTTTGCGCCGATTTTCCTGGTCACTGCCCTGCTGGTCAAACTCGAAGACGGCGGTCCGGTTTTTTTCGGCCAAAACCGCGTCGGGGCCGGCGGACGGCTCTTCCGCATGTGGAAATTCCGTTCGATGCGGGTCAATGCCGAGCAACTCAAGGACCAACTGCTGCAAACCAACCAGCATGGCCAGGCCGGGGTTACCTTCAAGATGAAAGACGACCCGCGGGTCACCCGGATTGGCAAGTGGATCCGCAAGCTTTCCATTGATGAATTCCCGCAGTTTTACAACGTCCTGCGTGGCGAAATGTCGCTGGTCGGCCCGCGCCCGCCGCTGCCCCGCGAGGTGGCCGCCTACAAAGCGTCCCACCTACGCCGCTTGCGGGTCAAGCCCGGCATCACCTGCCTGTGGCAAATCGGCGGCCGGGCCAATATCGACTTTGAAGGCCAAGTGCGCCTCGACCTGCAGTACATCCGTTCCTCCAGCGCCTGGTATGACGTGGTCATCCTCCTCAAAACCCTCCCAGCCGTCATCTTCGGCAAGGGTGCCTACTAACCGCCTTGCCGCCTCATGCCCTCCGACCTGCTCGAATTAGTCCTGCCCGATTGGGGCAGTCTGGATAGCGTCCGGCGCTCGCCGCTGCCCTTCGGATTGTGGACCATCGGCGACCAATGCCTGCTTCATCATTGGTTCGACCACGCGGTGAACCAAGGTGCGAGCCGCGTGCACGTGTTTGCCGCCGACCGTCCCGCCGCTGTGCGCCAAGTGCTGGCCGAATCGTTGCTGTGGCCGCTGACGCTCGAGTTCACGGCGATCGCCACCCAGGCCGACGCCCCCGCTGGCGCTATCTTGGTGGACTGGTTGCCAGGTGCCGCGCCGGCGCCCGATACTGTTGACTTAGCGCTCTCAGAGCGAACCACAGGCGTCTCGCCTGTGATGGAAGACAGCGCGTCCCGCCTGTCTGCGCATGAAACGACAGGCTGGAAGCCCGTCGTCTATGACAGGCAGGATGCCTATCCTCCTGCTATATTATCAGTCTTGGCCGCGCCGCCGCCGCCCGCTCACGGGTGGGACCTCATCGCCCGCGCCGCCGCCATGGAACGGGCCTGGCTGGAGCGCATGGCCGGGGAGTCGGACTATGCGTTGCTGAGCATTGGATTCGCCTGCAAAATCCACCCTCAAACCCAGCTCATCCCGCCCTATTTCATTGGTGACGAAGTGTTCATCGGGCCGGGCTGTGAAATCGGCCCTTACGCGGTCATCGGCCCCGGTTCAGTGCTGGCCGGCGCCAACCGCGTGGTCGATTCGCAATTGGCTGCCCGCAGCTTCCTTGGCCCGGTGCTGGCCTTGGACCAGTGCCTGCTCGATAGTGGCGTGCTCTTCAACCTCAAACACCAGACGCGGCTCGACCAGTTCGAGCCCCACCTGCTCGGCAGCGCGGAGAAGGCCACCCCCCCAGTCCCGCTGCGCGAGCGCTTGCAGGCCCTCATCCTGTACTTGCGGCTCGACGCCCCCCCGGCCAGCGGTGCCACCTTCACCACTTTCGACGGCCGCCAGCTGCCCGGCGATTCCAGCGCCGGCCTCGGCAACCGCAAGGCTTGGTTGCCTCTCGTCTGGCAAGGCAAACTGCCGCTCTACGGCATCCTGCCCCGCACCGCCGCCCAATTCGAGAGCCTCAATCCGGATTGGAAAAACCTCATTAGCAACGCCCCGATCGGTGTGTTCAGTTATGCCGACAGCCAAGGCTGCCACAGCCCGGAGCACCCCGAGGAGGCGCTGCACGCCGTTTATCAGGCATCGCTGCCACCCGCCACCCTCAGTTCCGCCATCGCTGGGTTCATCCGCCGCTTGCGCAGCCTCACCTAACAATCAACCCCACCCTCTTGCATGGGCCCCCACCCACTCCCGCCCCCGGCCATCGGCGTTGTGCGCCACTCGGTTCCGGCTGATTCCGCGCTGGTTGCGCCGCTGCGCAACACGTTCATTGAGGCGTTGTCCACCGGCGGCCTTAGCGAGCACGATCTCACCCAGTGGCGGCTGGTTTTCAGCGAGTTGATGTTCAATGCGATCGTCCACGGGGCGCACGGCGATGCGAGCCAGGCGATCATCATGGAGTGGAGCGTCACCCCCGATTCCATCAGTCTCGCCGCCCAGGATCCCGGCGCAGGCCCTTCCGACGCGGTCTTGCTGGCTCCGGAGTTGCCTGCCGATCCCACCGCGGAGTCCGGCCGCGGCCTGTTTATCATCGCCAGCTTTGTCGATGAAATCCTCCCTTGGCGCAGCCCGCACGGCTTCCGCCTGGAGGTGGTGAAACATTACCCGAACCAGGGCTTGCCACTGCCCAGCAACCCGGAACTCGACGGGGTCCTCGATGAACTTTCCTCCTGCTATGAAAGTCTGACGGTGTTCCACCGGCTCACCGGCAACCTGATCGAAAGCGGCAATCTGAGGGACTTCATCGGTAGCTCGTTGCTTGAATTCGTCTCGCTGCATCCGCTCGACCGGATTTTTTTCCAGGCCTCCCCGGCCATCCCCGAGCCCCTGCGCAACAGCCTCAGCATGGCCGCTTGGTTCCTCGATCCCAATGACGCCGATCCGACGCTGCGCCGGCTTGGTGCCCTCACCCGTGAAACCGTCTGGGAAACCCCGCAAGATCTGAGTCGCCAGGATATCGACATTAAGGCCCTCCACTCGATTGGTGCGGGCTGCGTGTTTCCCATCGTCGCCGGCGGCATTCATTTCGGCGCGCTCATCGTGCTGCGAAAGCCGGGGGTCACCGAGGGCAAAAGCCGCACCCTTGGCACCCTGCGGACCCTCGCCGACCTCTGCGGCATCGCTTGCGCCAACACCCACCTGACCACCCTCCGCGACGAATCGCAAAAGGCGCTGCATGAATTGGAAATCGCCGTGGAACTGCAGAGGGCGCTGCTGCCCATCCTGCCCGCCCCCACCTCGGCCTGCTGGCGGGTCTCCATCTATCAGGACAGCTCGCTCACCATCGCCGGTGACTATGCCATCGCCCGCAGCGATGCGGCGGGCAACCTCGTCGTCGCCATGATCGACGTCATGGGCAAAGGCGTCTCGGCGGCCCTGCTCGCCAGCATCTTCCGCACTGCTTTTGACATGTGCCTGCACCTGCCCGCGGCCAACACCATGCTCGAAACCATCAACCGCACGCTCTGCCACCAACTCGGCGAGCTGAGCATGTTCATCACCTGCGCCATCGCGCGGGTGTCGGCCGACGGCAAGGCGCTAGACCATGCCAGCGCGGGCCATTGTCCGACGTTTTTCTACCAGACGGATGGGACGCGCAGATTTTTCAAGCCCTCGGGACCGCCGCTGGGGATACTGGCCACCAGCAGCTACGCCAGCGAGCGGGTCGCCTTGCGGGGGGGCGAGCGCCTCGTTTTCATCACCGATGGCTGCTACGAATGGGACCGCCACGGCGAGGGGTCCGGCTGGCAGCGCTTTGTCGAGCACGTCGACAACCACCGCAACTCGCCGCCACCGGAGTTGTGGTCCCAACTGCGCCAGCGCATCGCCAACCCCTCCGGTCCCCACCTGGAAGACGATTGCACCATCATCACCCTCGATATCCTCCCATGAAAAAAGTCCTTGTCGCGGAAGATGACTTCGTCGTCTCCAAGATCTATCAGCTTCACTTCCAGCGCAACCGCATCCACGGCGGGTTCTTTACCGACGGTGCCGGGGTGATCGCAAGCGCCAAGCTGGAACGCCCCGACCTGGTGATTCTGGATTGTGACTTGCCCGGCCTGAGCGGCCAGGAAGTCATGCGCCAGCTCCGCCAAATCCCCGGCTGTGAGGACCTGCCCGTCATCTTCGTCACCGGACGGGCCACCCCTGAGGTCGTCGAGACCTTGCGCGATGGCGGTGCCCGCGAGGTGTTGGGCAAACCGTTTTCGCCGCTTCAACTCATCCAGCTCATCCAGCGGCTCACCACGCCCTGATGCCCATGAAGCCGCGCATCGATCTCTTTATTTTCGCCGACGCGCTGGGCTGGGCGCTGGCCTCGGGCCGCCGCTTCGCCGAGGACCTGCTGCCCGTGCGCAACCGCTGCGAGACGCTGCTCGGGTATTCCTCCACCTGCGATCCGACGATCCTCACCGGCGCCCTGCCTTGCGAGCACCGGCACTTTTCGTTTTTCATCAAGGCGGCCGGGCGTTCGCCGTTTGCGCCGCTGCGCCACCTCGGGTGGTTGCCGGAAATTGTTGCCGGCCATCACCGCATCCGCAACAAGGTTTCCAAATTCATCGCCCGCCGCCAAGGATACACCGGCTACTTCCAGCTCTACAGCGTGCCGTTCTCAAAACTGCCCTACCTGGATTACTCGGAAAAAAAGGATATCTATGAACCCGGCGGCATCGCCGGCGGCCAACCCACGATTTTCCAGCACTGGCAACAATCCGGCAAGCCCTGGGCGCGTTCCAACTGGCGGCTCAGTGATCCCGATAACATCGCCCACGCCCGCCGCGAAATCGAAAAAGGCGACGTCGAATTGCTCTATCTGTTCACCGCGCGGCTCGATGCAGTCATGCACAAGTACGGCGTCGATCACCCGCAGGTGGACGCCGCCTTCGACCAGTTCGGCGCCAATCTCCAGGCGCTGGCCGATCTGTCCTCACGCCATTACCGCGAAGTGCGCCTCCACCTGTTCAGCGATCACGGCATGGCCGACGTTCACGTCTGCTCCGACCTGTTGCCGCGCTGGAACAAGCTCGGCCTCAAGTACGGCCGCGACTACATCGCCGTGTGGGACTCCACCATGGCGCGCTTCTGGTTCTCTAACGAAAGCGCCCGCGCCACCGCCACCGCCTGGCTCGGCGAACAGCCGGACGGCGAGGTTCTAACCGACGAGCGGCTGGCTGGATACGGCTGTCTGTTTCCTGACCGCAAGTACGGCGAGCTTTTCTATCTGCTTCCGTCCGGTTCGCTGTTTGTACCGTCCTTTCTCAACCAGCGCAAGGTCACTGGCATGCATGGCTACGCCCCCGAGCATCCGCACAGCGCCGCCGCCTGGCTGAGCAACGCCGAAACCCTGCCGGTCGCCGCCCTGCCGGACATCTTCCCGGTGATGCGCGCCGCCGCCAACGCCTGACCCCGACCCCTCACCATGTCGCGCATCCTGCACATTCCGCGCCGCTTCGCCCTCGATGAATGGGGCGGCACCGAGAGCGTCATCTATAATCTCTGCAAGCAACAACGGGCCGCCGGCTATCAGGCGGAAATCCATACCTCCCGGGCCCTAGCCCCTACTCCGGCCGAGGTCTGGCGCGATATTCGGATCCGCCGCTACCGCTATTGTTATCCGTTTCTCGGACTGTCAGCGGCGGATATCCTCGCCCTTGACAAAAAAGGAGGCAACCTGCTCTCGCTCGATTTGTTCTGGCATCTGCTGGCCGCCCGCGACGTGCGTATCTATCACAGCCATGTCCTCGGGCGCATGGGCGGGGCCGTTCTCACCGCCGCGCGGCTGCGCCGCAAACCGTTTGTCGCCACCCTCCACGGTAATATCTTCGACGTCCCGCCGGCCGAAGCCGCCTCCATCGTCGAGCCCCAACAAGGCCACTTCGAGTGGGGCAAGCCGTTCGGCGCGCTGTTCCGCTCCCGCCACTTGCTCGACGAGGCCGACGCCGTGCTTTGCGTCGGGTTCTCCGAATACGAAAAAGCCCGCTCGGCGCTCGGCCACGAGCGCGTCTATCATCTTCCCAACGGCGTCACCCCGGCTGCCTTCGCCAACGGCAACCGCGCCGCCGGACGTATCACCCTCGGCTGGCCGGACGACGCCATCGGCTTCGGCTGCCTCAGCCGCATCGATCCGCAGAAAAACCAGCTGTTGTTAGTCGAGGCGTTCGCCGCGCTGGTGGCCGCCGCCCCGCAGCGGCAATGGCGGTTATTGTTAGGCGGGCCGGTTACCGCGCCGGCCTATCAGCAGGAAATAGCCGATCTCATCCGGCGCCACCAGCTTGAAGCGCACGTCACGCTGCATCCGGCGGTGGTGGCGGAATCCACCACCCACCGCGACCTGCTCGCCGCGCTGGATGCCTTCGTGCTGCCCTCGCGCCACGAGCCCTTCGGCATCGTCATCCTCGAGGCCTGGGCCGCCGGCCTGCCCGTCGTCGCCTCCAACGTCGGCGGCCTCCAAAAACTCATCGCCCATGAGCGCGACGGCCTGCACTTCCCCAGCGGCGATGTCGCTGCTCTAACGGCATCGCTGGCCCGCCTCGGCGACGACCCCGGCCTGCGCCGCGCCCTCGCCGCGGCCGGCCGCATCAAGGTGGGCGAGCACTACACCTGGGCCGCCGTGCATGCCCGCCTGGAGCAGATCTATCAACTCGCCGAGGCCCGCCACCGATGAAAGCCCAGCCGCCAGCCGTGTCTGTGATCATGCGCAGTTTCAACGAGGCGTGGGCCATTGGCGACACGATCCGCCAACTCTCCGCCCAGGACTTCGCCGGGGACATCGAGCTCATTGTGATTGATTCGGGCTCCAGCGACGGCTCGTTGGAAATTATCAAAGCCGCGGAGCCTGCCAAACTCATTGAAATCCCCCTCGGCACCTATGTGCCGGGCGTCGTGCTCAACCGCGGAGCCCGCGAGGCTTCGCACGAGTGGCTCGTCTATCTCAACGCGGATGCCACGCCCGTGGGCGATAACTGGCTCAGCGAGTTGCTGCAACCCTGCATGGATAATCCCAGGTTGGGCGCGGCCTTTTCGCGGCAGATCCCCCGGCCGGACTGCAAGGCCGTGTTTGCCCACGACTACGACCGCTGCTTCGGGCCCAAGCGGGAAAGCGGGCAGTGGGGGCATTTTTTCAGCATGGTCAGCTCCGTCACGCACCGTTCGTTGTTAGAGAAGCATCCGATCCGCGAAGACCTGCAATACGCCGAGGATGATGAGTGGACCCGCCGGCTGGCTGCCGCCGGATATCAGATCGTGTATGCCGGGAACTCGGTGGTCATGCATTCACATAACTACAGCCTGGCGCAGGTCAGAAAGCGCAGCCGGGGCGACGCCCTTGCGGTGGCGATGGCGGGCAACGCGCCGGCCCATGGCCGCAACTTTCTCCGGCAGGTGGCGCTGGGTGCGGCGCGGGATTGCGCCCGCGATGTGGGGTGGTGCCTGCGCCATGGCCGCAGCTCAGGGCTGCCCTTCGCCGGGCTCGCCCGCCTGTGGCAGCGCTACGGCGCGTGGGAGGGTTTCAACCTGCGCAATCCGTCATGAGCCTGATATTTTATGACGACAGCCCGGTGTTTGGCGGCCACGAGGTGATGGCGCTGTTAGGCCTGGAGGCGGTGCTGGCTGAGTGGCCCGGGCCGGTGGTTTTTTTCACCGCCGCCGCCAACGCCAAGCTCTGCGCCGAGCTCGCCGCCCTCGCCGCCAGTCATCCCCAACTGCGGCTCGAAACGCTCGACTGTCATTCGTCAAAACTCGAGGCGCTGCGCAACCAGCTCCGGCCGTCCCGCGCCCGCCGCCTCGCCCAGCGCTTCGAGCAACTCCGGCCCGCGCTGGTGGTGGCCATCCAAGGCAATATCGAGCACTCGTCGCTGGCGCTGCTTGCCGCCCGCCGCGCCGCCATCCCATCCACCAGTTACATTCCGGTGCCCCATTCCAATGCCGCCATGGGTGCCCGGTTAGGAGCGCTGCGCGACGTGTTTGCCAAGGGTTTGTTCCATGTTCCCGATTCGTTCATCACCATCAGCGATGAAATGGCCAGGCTCCTCAGGCTGCGCGGGGCCACGGCTCCCATCCATATCGTTTACAACGGTGTGGATACCGCGCGCTTCCAGCCCGGCGAGACTTCGGCCATTGCTGCTAGGCCTGGCAATGCGGAAACGGACGGGACGAATGGCGGCGGGCAGGATGCCCGCGCCACGGTGGCTCGGGCATCCTGCCCGGAGCCGGCTTTTGCGGCGGCCTGCCGCCAACTCGACCTGCCATCGGACAAAATCCTGCTTGGCGTGATTGGTCGCATCGAGTTCCGGCAAAAGCAACAACATCTCCTCGTCCAGGCGCTCGCCACGGATCCCTCCCTCACGGCTGCCTGCCACCTGGTGTTTGCCGGCGACGGGCCCGACCGCGCTGCGCTGCGCTCACTCGTTGGCCAACACTCTATCTCCGCCACCTTCCTGCCGTGGTGCGACCCCGCCCCGCTCTATCATGCCCTCGCCGCCCTGGTCATTCCGTCCCGCTACGAAGGCCTGCCGCTGGTGATGCTGGAGGCCCTCGCTTCAGGCACCGCCGTGCTCGCCAGTGACCGCGACGGCATGAAGGACCTGCTGCCGGCGGAGTGGCGCTTCGAGTCTAACGATCCGGCCGCGCTCGCCGCCACGCTCGTTCGTTTCATGCAACAAGGACGGCCGGCTCCGGCTCCGGCGCTGGTCGCCCGGGTGCGCGACTCGATGTCGCTTGAGGCATTCCGCAAGGCGTTTGCCGCGACCGTCCTCGGTTTGATCAGCCGTCCAGGTTTGCAAATTTCCATCCCGCACCAACTCCATCAATCCATCCCGTGAAACCCTTGCGCGTTCTGATACTCGCCGAAGCCGCCAATCCCGAATTGACCAGCGTGGCCCTCATCGGCTACTCGCTCAGCCAGGCGCTGGGTCAAGTCTGCGACGCCCATCTGGTCACCGAGAGCCGCAATGAGGCGGCGCTGCTGCAAGCCGGGGTTGCGCCGGAGTCGTTCACCGCCATCACCAATCCCGCCCAACGCGTGGCCTTCCGCCTCGCCACCCTGCTGCGCGGGGGCACCAGCCTCGGTTGGACGATCCACTCGGCCCTGTCCACCCTGGCCTATCCGCTCTTTGAATACAAGGTGTGGCGGCAATTCGGCCCACGCCTGCGAGCAGGCGAGTTTGATCTGGTCCACCGCATCACCCCGTTGAGCCCTACCACGCCGTGCTACCTGACCAAGAAACTCGCCCGCCTCGGCGTGCCTCTCGTTCTGGGCCCGCTCAATGGCGGCATCCCCTGGCCTCCGGGATTCAATCAGGTCCGGCATGCGGAGCGCGAGTGGTTGGGCTATTTCCGTGATCTCCACCGCCTCCTGCCGGGTTTAAAGGCCACCCGCGACCACGCTGCGGCTCTAGTCCTGGCTTCCCGCCACACCTATGGCGAAGTCACCGCCAAGCAAGCGCAGCGCGAAGCCAAGGCGATTTGGTTGCCTGAAAATGCCATCGATCCGGAGCGCTTCCCGGAGGTGATGGTTGAGCCGGCCACTCCGCCCGCGGGAGTGCCGATGCGCGTGGCGTTTCTCGGCCGTCTGGTCCCATACAAGGGGGCTGATATGCTGCTCGAGGCGGCCCTGCCCTTGCTGCGGGAAGGCCGGATGACCCTTGAAATCATTGGCGATGGGCCGCAGTTGGCGGATTTGAAGGCGCGGGTGGCCCAGGAAAACCTCGGCAGCACCGTGGATTTTCCCGGCTGGGTCGCCCACGCGGACGTGCGCCGCCATCTTGCCAAAGCACAGATCTTCGCTTTTCCGAGTGTGCGGGAGTTCGGCGGCGGCGTGGTGTTGGAGGCCATGGCACTCGGCCTGGCTCCCGTCGTCATTGATTATGGCGGGCCGGCCGAGCTTATTCCGCAAGGTTGTGGCACGCTGGTGCCCATGGGCGAGCGCGCCGCGATCATCCGCGCATTCCAGCGGGTTCTAACTGTCCTTACCGCCGATCCGGCCGCCGTCCACGCCACCGGTTTGCGGGCCCAACGCCATGTGCGCGCCCATTTCACCTGGCCGGCCAAGGCCCAACAGCTCCTCAAGGTGTACGCCTGGGCGCTGCAGGGCACGCCGGCACCCAAGCCGGACTTGGGGCTGGAGGGGGGCGAGTGACGGCCACCGGCGGAAGCGGCGGAGTGTCCGATTCCGCACTTTCAATCCGATCACCGATCTGCCGCCGAGCATTGCGGTGCTGCCCCAATTGCAGGAATCCCATGAATCGCGCCACATGCCTCTTGTCACGGAGGGCCGGCAGGCTATGCTGGACCTGCAACGGGTGGCGACAGCCATGGCAGGGTTTCGCGGATGCCTGCGCCACGGGTTAATCTTCAAACATACTACGATGTCAGAAACTACAGACCTATTGGCAACGGGCGACGCTGCGGGAATCCCAGTGGCGGTCACCATCACCGATTCCAATTTTTTCATAGCGGTTTTCACGCTGCTATTGTCCATGCACTTCCACAAAGTCAGGGCCAAGCTGCACGTCCTCAGCGTGGGCCTCAGCGAGGAGGAAAAGCGCCTCCTACGCCAGTTTCCCGGCACGCAAGTCATTGAAGCGTCCCGCGCCAACTCGCGCGGACCGACCTGCCGCAAGGGGGAGGCCATCCTGGAGGCGGCGCGGATCAGCCCGGAAGCCACCCACATCTCGCTGTTTGACGGCGACACGCTGGCCACCGGCGATATCACCAAGTATCTCTGCCCGGCAGGTGAAACGCTCTTCGGCCGCTGGAAAACCCCCGAAGAAGACGGCCAGATTTTCGCCAGTCGTTACGAAGCGGGCGAAGCGGTGGGCACCATCCCGCGCCGGATTCTCCAAATCTGGCAACAGGACGTCAACGAGCGCAGCACTCCGCTGATCCGCAACACCGTTTGCGGCGGCAACCTCACCGTCCATCGCAAGGCACTCGGCTTCATCGAGCGCTGGCAAACCCAGATGGACAAGGTGCTCCCGGAAAACCTCAAAGGCGCACATAATTTTTCCTCGGAAGCCTATTTCCAGGTGGACGAATCGGTGCTCAACAGCCTGCTGGCTTTCGCGCATGACGCCCCGGCGGCCCTGCCCGCCCAACTCAACATCGATCCGCAGGCCTACGTGGCCCACCTAGGGCCAAATAACCCGAAGCCGTGGGTGCTGTGGCGGCCGGAAAAGCTACACTACTACCCGCAGGTGGCGGGCTTTTTCACCTGGGCAAAACAGCAGGGTTACGAACTCCCCAAGGTGCCTTGGACGTTCCAGCGCAGGTACAAGCCCGCCGTCATCGCCAGTGCCCACTTGTTTGGCGCCGCCCGTTGGCTCAAGGGCCGCCTCAAAGCCTGAGTAATCCCCAACTCACCCTTGGCTTGACGCGCATGTCCCTGGGGGAGGGGCGGAATAGTTTCGCGCTTGCATTCACAGGGGTTGCGGTTGCATCTTCCGTCCATCCGAAGACCTCTTGTGCATACACCCCTTGATTCACCCCTGGGATTGAATCGCCCGACCGGTGCCGACTCCGCTCCGGAGGGTCGAGTTGCGGCTCCAAGCGCGAGCCCCCGCTTCCGCTTTCCGCTGCCCTTTGATCCGGTTCGCATGCTCGCCGGGGTGCTTTCTCGCTGGCCGTGGATTATCCTGGGGACCCTCGCTTGCGCCATCGTCGGCACTCTTGTTGGTATTCGCATCACCCACCCGTCGTTCTCCCTGCCGGTGTCCCTGATCAAACGGAGGGTGCCGCACACCGTCCAAGTCTCGGAAATCGGCCAGGCGTATCGGCCGGCGGATTTGAATGACGCCACCCTGCTGGCCACCCTGCTGGCCACCGAACCACTCGATGTGGCTCTCAAGCGCTCGAAAAACGGCCTCGATCCCAACAAGATCCGCGACCTCGTCGAGGCGAAACAACTCGAGGGCACCGACATTTTCTACATCATCTATCACTCGCCGATCAGCGCCGAGGATGCGGTGGCATTCAGCACGATCTGGGCACTGGAGATCAACGGCTACACCCAGCGCCTGCAGCAGACGGAGGCCCGCGAAGAGTTGCTCATCCTGCAAAAGGAAGTCGCCGAGCTGGAGGGGAAAATCGCCGCCAACGACCTCGAAATCCTCCGTTTCTCCAAGCAAAAGGATTACTTGGGGGGCGAGGCCCAGGTGTCCGCCGCCCTCGCCAAACTCTCGCAAATCGAACTCCAACTGGAAACCTCCCGCACCAAAACGGCCTCCACCGAAGCGCAGCTCAAAAACTTCACCACCCAAATCCAACGTCAAAGCCCGATAGAATTGCAACTCAAGACAGTCGAGGAGGAACTCGCCAACCTGCGTGCGACGTACACCGATGCCAACCCGCTGGTGCAAGCCAAGTTGCAAAGCATCGAATACCTCAACGAGCAGATCGGCCAACTCGGGACCAAGGAGGCCTCCGAGCTCGATGCCTATACCGGCACCCCGCTGGGTAACAGCCTGTATTTGTCGATTCTAGGGCTGCGCAACGAACAACTGGAAGCCAACAGCCAAACCCAGGCGCTGGAAAAAATCTATCAAGCCACCCTGGCCCGTCTCGCCGAATTTCCAGAAATCGTGAACGCCTACGAGGCCCTGAAAAAGAAGGGCAGCACGCTGGCCGCCGGACTCAGCCTGATGAGCAACCGGCTCAAGGAGGCTGAAATTTTCGCCTCCGGCGCTCCCGGCTATTGGCAGGTTTTCCAGGCCCCGGATCCCCGTCTCATCGTCCCCTCATCGCGGGTGAAAAAGCCGGCGCTGGTGGGGATCGCCTGCGGGGTGCTGGGGGCGGGTTGCTCGGTGTTGCTCACGCTGCTGGTCACCCGTCGCACGCCACGCCGCTCGGTGCTCGAATGCTGCAGCGCGACCGGCGCACCGCTGATGGCGCAGATTCCCAGCAACTCCGGGGCGGACACCCGCGCCGCCATCGAACAACTCTGGATCACCCACCTCGCACCGCGCCGCAACACCCCAGCCCATGTCTTGTGGTCGACCTTCGCACTGGATCCCGCCGACGAACGCAGTCTCTGGGCGCTGCTCGCCGCCGCAGCTTGGGATGACTGCGGCAGGCCGCTGCGGGTGCTCGACCTCACTCCCGACGCCCTCTGGAGCGATGCCTCCCCTCCGGATTCGTTGGTGTGGTGCCCCACCCAGACCCCGAGTGTCGAGGCCATCCCCGCACCGGCTCCGCCCTGCGCGATAAGTCTGTGGCGGGCCTCCGGCCTACCCCACGGCGATGCCCGGGAGCTTCTCGCCGAGGTCGAGTCCTGGATTGCCGTGGTCGCGGGCGACAAAACTTCGTTGAGCCGCAGCGCCGAGTTCAGCAAGCTCAGCAACGCTTACCTGCCGCCATGCGCGGCGACCCTCGTCTGGGCCGAGCGGCCGGTCGGTGCCATCCGCGCGGCCGGCGACGTCGTTTCCAGCTTCCTAGCCAAACGCTTTTCCTAAGCCCATTCCGCCATGCAACGAGCCCTGCTCATCATTTTGCTTCACGTCTGCACGCTGGTCCTCCTTGCTGGCCAAGGCATCGCGCCGGAAGCGGCCACGGGTCCTGCGCCGGGAGCCCTCGTGCCTGGCAACCAAGCCACCACCACTCCCGCCTCGTGGCGCAAGCGCTACGAGCTGGGTCCCGGCGATGTGATCAACTTCTCCCTGTTCGGCCGCCCGGAACTCAGCCGCCCGGGCTTCCGCATCGCCCCCGACGGCACGGTGAGCTACCTCCAAGCACAAAACATCAAGGTCACCGGCCTCACCCTTGACGAGGCCCGGCTCGCCATCGAAAAATCCCTCGCCTCCCATTTCCGCTCGCCACGGGTCATCATCACGCCTCAGGAAGTCGGCTCCAAGCGCTTTACCATCCTCGGCAAAGTACTCAACAAGGGTGTGTTTACCCTCGAGCGGCCCATTACCTTGGTCGAAGCCATCGCCAACGCCGGCGGACTCGAAGCCGGGTTGTTCGACTACAAGATCATCGAGCTCGCCGATCTGGATCGTTCCTTCATCGCGCGCGGCGGCAAGCACCTTCCGGTGGACTTCCGCCGCCTGCTGCACGAGGGCGATATGAAATTCAATTTTGAAGTGGAGCCGGACGATTTCATCTACATCGCCTCCAATATTACCAATGATTACTATGTGCTGGGGGCCGTGGCGGCACCCGGCACCCAAGGTCTCACCGAGGATGCCTCGGTGGTTGCCGCCATCTCGTTGCGCGGCGGCTTCACCGAGCGGGCTTGGATCAGCCGGGTGCTGGTGATCCGCGGCAGCTTTGTCAAACCCAAAACCTTCGTCATCAATGTGAAAAATGTGCTCGCGGCCAAGGACAAGGATTTCAAACTGGAGCCCAAGGACATTGTTTTTGTCGCGGAGCGGCCGTGGACGTTCGCAGAGGATGTGCTCAAGGACGCCCTGTCGGCCTTTTCCTCCAGCGCTGCCACCAATTGGGTCAGCCAGCACGTGAATCCTATCGTCAACCCACCCTGATGGCTAGAACCCTGCTGTTTCGCTGCATGCCTTTGCTGCTTGCCCTGTTCGGCAGTGCCTGCCAGCAGACCATTCCCAAATCGCACTTTGATGCACGCAAGGTGGACCAAACGGTCAGAAACCTCACCTTTACCAACGTTAAAATCAAACGCGGCCTGGATCCAAAATTCCTCAAGGCCCCCACCGAGACGTATATCTTGGGTCCGGGTGATATTCTGGAAATCGAGATCGCCGAGGTGCCCGGCACCCTGGCCACTACCTTTGTGATGCCCGACGGCATGGTGTACTACAACCTCGCCGGTGGGGTCCGGGCGGAAGGCCTCACCCAGGCAGACTTCGCCAAGGCACTCACCGCGGCTCTCAAGCAGGATTATGCCAACCCGCTGGTCAACGTCAGCCTCGTCGAAGTGCGCTCGCGCCGCTACTGGATGCTCGGCCAGGTCACCAGGCCCGGCATCTTCCCGCTGCGCCAGCCCACCACCCTGCTGGAAGCCGTCGCACAGGCGGGCGGCCTCGCCATGTCAGGCCTGGCCGGCACCTCGGTGGAAATCGCGGATTTGGCCAGCAGCGTGGTCATTCGCGACGGCGATGTGCTGCCGGTGAGTTTTGAAAAGCTCGTCAAAGAGGGTGACACATCCCAGAACATTTTTCTGCGCCACAACGATTTCATTTATCTGCCGTCCTCCGGTTCGTCCAGTGTCTTGCTGCTCGGCGCGATCACCTCGCCGCTAGCCGTCCGCTATAAGGAATCCCTCACCTTGGTGGATTGTCTCGCCCAAGGTCGGGGACCCACTGCCGACGCTTGTCTCAAGCAGGTGGTGGTGGTCCGCGGCTCGTTCGAGAAACCCAGTGCGGCCATCATCGATCTGCAAGCCATCCTTACCGGCAAGGCCACCGATGTGCTGCTGCAACCCCGCGACATCGTGTGGATTCCGCGCCAGCCACTCGGCTTGCTCGACGCCACCGTCAAACTCGTCTTCCGGGACGCCGCCCGCAGCTACGCCGCGACCCAAGGTGCCCGCCTCGGTGGCAGCAAACTGAATCCCGCCGTGGCCATCCCCGTCAGCCACCCGTAGCGAGGCTAGCGCTCCGCCCGCTCCAGCTTGCGCCCGGCCTTCGCCTGGCGCCGCCACCACTCGGCACGCGCGACGAGGGCGCAAAAGATGACCCATGTTGTTAGATTCTTCGTTTGTACCAGGATTCGTTCCACCCGCAGGTGCAAGTAGCTGATCGCCAGGGCCACCGTCACGCCGTAGAGCAGCAAGCCGAGCGGCGTTCGCCAAAAAAATGCGGTGGAGCGGAGGCCATGCCACAGCGTGAGGGCGGCGAAAAGCAGGATGGTCACGAATCCGAAGGTGCCGGTTTCCGCCAGGACCAGCCAATAGAAACTCTCGGTGAGGGGATTGTTCATGAAATTGACCGCGTAAATCGTGCTACCGCGGTTTTGTTCCCAGCGTTCCAAAATTTGCGAGTATTTCAGACCGAGCGGGCGGCTGTTGGCCAAGCCGAAATTGTTCCAGCCGATGCCCACCAGCGGATGATCCCGGTGCATCGCCGCCGACTGCTGGTTGAGTACAAAGCGGAGATCGTTTTTCGGCGAATCATCGCCGCCCATGCGGGCCTTGAAGGTATTGGCCGCCTTCGCCAGGACCAATGCCCCGCACAAGGCACCAAGCACCCCCAGCGCCACCCGCCGCGCGGTGAGGCCCTGCACATATGCGCCGAGCATCACCAGTACCGAACCCATCACGAAAGCGGCGAGGGACGCCCGTGACACCGTTAGCACAATCACCAAGCCGGCCGAGCCAAAGGCCATAAAATACAGCGCCACATCGCGCGGTGGGGTATCCTTCGAGAGGGCCAGGCCCAAGATCGGAAGGGCCAGCATGTACGACCACATCGCCATCGGGTTCTGGTGCTCAAACCACCCCTTGACCTGAAAGCTGCCATGCACATAACGATCCCACATACAGACCACCAATTGCATGATCAAGGCGATGGCGAAGCCGCGCATCAGCGCCTTCACATCGCGCTCGTCATGCAGGGCGGCAAATACCCCGACGAAAACGAAGCCCATCTTGGCAAATTTGAAGGCGGGCATCAGGGCGTAGATTGGATTGATCGCGCCCGGTACTGACAACAAGCCCACCGCCACCCACAGCATCCATGCCCACAAGCCCGGCGGCAAGTAGCGGAAATCCCGGCGTTTTTCCAACAAGGCGGCCAAGGCCAAACCCAGGGCGATGGCTTCAAGGTAGTTGAATTCAAACCCCCGGCAATGGCCCCGATATTTCTCGACCGAATAGAGCATCAGGGTGAAGTCCGAGGGGGGGCGCACCAACCACCACGCGAGGAAACCCAGGGTTACGCGCCGGGCCACATCCTTGCCATTCAGATAAATGCCAAGCAGCGGACCGATTCCCAGATAAACCGAGGCAATCGCCAGCACCTTGAATATCATCTTGAGGCTGTCCATGAGGCTGTTGCACTTTCCACCACCCTTCCATCCTGCCGATAAGCGGATTCACGTTGCTCGCCCCGCCGGATCAGGGGGCCGAAGCGGGGCCCACAGAGCGGGCCGATGGGAGAG
>CAIVSK010000300.1 GCA_903908495.1 Akkermansiaceae bacterium | reverse complement strand
GACGGTCACCTCCGCCAACGTGACCGGCAGCCCGCTCACCATCAACGTGCCGGTGGCCCTGGGCGATACCGCCGCGATTTGGTCGCCCAAGGTGGTGACGGCGTTGAATGCGAATGCGGCGATTGCCGCGCAGTTCACCGCTGGTGGCACGGCACCCGCGATTGTGCTCACCGGCAAGGTGGTCTCGCCGACGATTCCGGCGACGGACGCCACCCTCAACATCGCCATCGCCGCCGGCACCGCCGCTGGGATCACACCGGTTACCACCTCAGCCAATACCCGTGGTGTGACCTATACTTGGTCCGATACCCTCGCCCCCAAGGCTGGCAACACCTATTCGACCAACGGCTTGGCCCTGCGCACCCCGCCCACCAGCGACAGCGCTTTCACTTTTGGCGGGGATTCACTGACGGTGGAAACCAAGTCCTCGGCGAGTGGCGCGGGGGCCACGATGCTCCTGAAGAATACCGGCACCCAGACGCTCACGTTCACCAACCTGATCATGAATGGCGGAATTGTGGGCCACGGCCAGGGCGGAGTCACCACGACCTTGGCCGGCGCTATCGCCGCCAACGTGCCCTCCGGGTTCAGCATCTCGGATGCGAACGACGGCCGGGCGATCTCGCTCAGCGCGCCGATCACCGGCACCGGTCGCCTCTATGTCGGATCGTTCAATAGCTACAGCGCGTCCGGCTACACGCCCACTGCCTATATCAACACCTTCACGGTCTCCGGCAACAACAGCGGTTTCAGCGGCGGGTGGTCGCTGGGCGGCAGCTACGATGCCACCTTCTTCGGCGGCGCCACCACCTATACGGCCAAATTCGCCGCCTCGCTCACCACCTTCAAGGTCAACCATGCCAATGCCCTCGGCAGCGGCACGCTCGAACTCAAGGAAGGCATTCTCAACCTCAACGGCTTCAGCCCGAGCGGTCTGGCCGGGGTCAACATTCCTAACAGCGGAACGCCCACCCTGCGCAGCGCGGGCAGCACCCTGACCGCCACCGCCTTCAACATCGGCACCACGGCCGGCGCCTCGCTCAAGATCGACACCGCGGGCGCGGGCAATCCGGCAACGGCGCCGATCATCAGCACCAGCCTTGCGGTCAACGGGCCCACGACGCTCAGCGTGCTAGGCACCGGACTGGCGGTTGGAACGTTCCCGCTGATTGCCTACAGCGGCACGATTGGCGGAACCAACGGCTTCTCCGACCTCTCGCTCACCCTGCCTCCGGGAGTCACCGGCAACCTGACCGACACCGCCGGCTCCTCGGTGAATGTGGCCATTTCGGGCATCGAGTTTGTCAAATGGACCAATGGCGCGGCCACCGGCAACTGGGATACCACCGCGGTGAATTGGAAAACCACGACGGGATTGGTGGACACCGCCTATCAGCAAAATGCGGCCGGTGGCAACAGCGTGCTCTTCAATGAGTCCGAAGCGGCCGCCAGCCCGGTGGCCATCGCCATTCCGTCGAGTGTCTCGCCGAATGCCATATCTATCAGCAACCCGGTCAAGGACTACACGTTCACGGGGGCCGGCGGCATCACCGGTTCCTGCGCGCTGACCAAGGATGGCGCGGCAAACGCCACGTTCCCCAATGCCCTGACCTATACCGGCAACACCACCATCAACGGCGGACACCTCACGCTCACCGGAGCCACCGGGCTCGCCAGCGGCACGGTGGCCATCGGCTCCGGCGGCTTCCTCACCTACAACAACCCGGCCAACCTCACCCAAGGCGCGGCGTCAGCGGCGGGCCTCACGTTCAGCGGTGCCGGCACGTTGGAGAAAAAAGGCAGCACCACCCTGGTGTTCGCCAACGGCACGGGACCGGTGAACTGGAACTTCGCAGCCGGAGCCCTCATCGATGTCCAAGCCGGAAAGCTGACCGGCGGCAGCTACAACAACGATATTTGGACGAATAACAAAGCCTCGCTCAACATCGCCACGGGGGCGACGTTTGAGAGTACCGAAGCCAACGTCACGGTGGACGCCCTGAGCGGCAGCGGAATCTATCAGGGGGGATACTTCGGCCCGCGCGATCTCAAGGTGGGCGTCAATGGCGGGTCCGGAAACTTCTCGGGTTCGATCCAGAGCAACGGCGGGGATCCGAATAACAGCGTGACCTTGATCAAGGTGGGAGCCGGCACCCAGACCATCTCCGGCGCCATCAACATCAAGAACACCTATTCAGGGACCACCCTCCAGACCAACGGTGGCACCCTGGTCATCAGCCCTACCCTGGCCTCTGTCATCGGCAGCACGGTCAGCCAGGTCTTTGTCAGCCCCGGCACCACCGATGTTTCCACCCTGACCCAGACCGCCGGTACCCTCACCACGAGCAACTTCTCGATCGGTCAGCAAGGCGCCGCCACCTACAATATCTCCGGCGGCATCGTCAACGCCGCCAAGATCGACATGGCCTTCACCGGCCCCACCACCGGATCGGGGGCCGTGGCGATGAACGTCAGCGGCACCGCCCAGGTCAACCTCAACAGCAATGGCGGCATCCTCATGGGCCAATACTATGGCCGTCCGGTCACCGTCACCCAGTCCGGCGGCAATGTCGTTTGTTATAGCGACGCCGGGATCACCCGCGGCGGCACCGGCGGCGGCCTGCGCTTCCTCGGTGGCAATACGGCCACCTCCTATAACCTCAATGGCGGCACGCTCTCGATTCCGGCCATCACCTATGCCGCCAGCGGCTCCGGTGCCGGCGGAGGCAATGGCACCATCAACTTCAATGGCGGCATCCTTCAGGTCACCAGCGCCTCGTTCGCCGTGCCCACCGGCAATGGCTCCAATGGCAACCCACGAATCACCACCAAAGTCCTCGGTGACAACCTCACTCCTGACAGCGGCGCGAGGATCGATAACTATGGCCTGGCCATCAGCTTCGCCACGCCGCTCATCCATTCCGGATCCAGCGCGTATGACGGCGGGCTTTCCTTGGAAAACTCGGTGGTCGGCGGCTCCCTCACACTCACAGGCGTCAACACCTATAGCGGCAATACCGCCGTCGCCGCATCCGGCAACCTGATCCTCGCCGCAAACGCGGAACTCCGTTTCCTCGTCATCGGCACGGAGTCCAACAAACTCACCGGCACCGGTGGCGCGACCCTTCAGGGAAATTTCCTGATCGACACCACCGCCGCCAAAATCACCAACGGCAACTCGTGGACCTTGGTGGATGTCGCCAGTTGCAGCTATGATCCCCTCACCTTCACCGTGATCGGATTCACCCCCTCCGGCACCGACTGGATCCAAACCGACGGTGCCAAGACTTGGACCTTCAGTCAAGCCACCGGCAAGTTGACCCTTGCTGTCACGTACTCCGGCGGATTTGCAACCTGGATGAGCGGTTTCAGCGTGAGTGATCCCTCACCCGGCGCGGACCCCGACAACGACGGCATGGACAACCTGCTCGAATACGTGCTCAACGGGGATCCCGGCAAATCCGATCCGGCGATCCTGCCCGGCGTTGCCCTTACCTCCACAGATTATGTGTTCAGTTTCACCCGCCGCGTGGAATCGGAGGCCGACTCCACCCAGGTGTTTGAATACGGCTCGAACCTGACCGGGTGGACCCCGCTCAGCATCACCGCTCCCACCGCGGCCGAGGTATCCCTCGGCACGCCAACCGGGGATGTCCAGACTGTCACCGTCACGATTCCGAGATCCTATGCGATAGGTGACAAGCTCTTCGGGCGGCTGCATGTCACCCAGCCTTCCCAATTCTGACAATCACCGGACCCCGCCCACCCGGCAAAACCACGCTTTCCCGGCTTCTCGCCCCGGCCCTGCCTTAGTTCTCTCTGGAAGGTCCCTGCGATGTTGTCGCGGCCTATGAGGCGCTGTTCTTCAACGTCCTCGATCACCTATCTGCTGGTCACCCTGGTGGCCGGCATGATGGGGCTGGGAGCGATGATGGTTATCGACTCCATAAATGATGCCAACGCCAAAAACATCGCCGCCCTCGAGCAGAGGGTGGTGGAAACCATGAAGGGCTGGGAGCGCACCAAAGCAGAGTTGGCCGCAGAGAAGCGGTCGCCCTGGTGGAAACACCTGCTCCATTGGTGGTGAACACATGATCTCCCGGGTGCGGCCGGGGTTCATGTCCCGGCCCGGCAGGCCGCATACCTGCCGGGCGCTTTATAGGTGAGACAACCCCACTTGCCGGGTTCGACGATCCTATAATGAAGGGCGCATATTTCGTAGGGCTGTATGCGCGGCCCTACGAACCTTTCGGGCGGGACCGGGTCTGCCAAACCGATACACCCTCCGGTCTGGCGACGCTGTCGGCCTAGGGCGGGTGCCGGCCCTTAGCGGCGGCGTCCTGGTGCTCGTTGCCGGGTTTGGGGTCGCCTACTTGCACGCACGGCCCGCTACATCCAAGCGCTGCACGCCGTGACCCAACGGGAAGGGTGGTTCACCGGCCGGGCTCTGCCAGATGATTTTTTTCGCCCGCGATACTTCGAGGAAGGGCACCTTGCCGCCTGCGTTGCAGATGAAGACGTTCCCGCCAGGCAGCACCTGGATGCCCGCGAACCAGCGGATGCCCATCTCGGGAATCTCAGCGCCCTGCAAGGACCAGACAATCGTGCCCGCCGCGTCCACTTCGACCATCGACTGCTGGCCGCAGATCAACGTGTTGCCATTGTCGAGGCGCAGCGCCGAATACGGTGCGAAGTCGACCTTGATCTCGCGCGCCAGCTTCCCGTCGGCGCCATATTCGCGTGCCATGCCCGCCCCTTCCTCGGCCACCAGAAAATTGCCGTTCGGCAGTTGCCGGGCATTGCGGAGACAACTGTGGCCACCCGGGCTCCGCAACTTGATTTCCCTCGCGACTTGTCCGGCCGGGTTGACGATGAGCAGCTTCCCCTGGCTGGCCGCACCCACCAGCGTGTTGCCGTCGGCGAGCCGCTGGCAGGACCACACCTGTCCGGTGGTGGAGAATTGCCACACCACCTTCTTGTCACGGCTCACTTCCATGACGCCGCTGGCACCGTCATGGCGCTGTGAGTCGTAGGCGCGGTTGAAGCAAAACAGCACGTTCCCGTTCGGCAGGCGCCAGACATCGCGGGACATCTCGGCCGGATACTCCCATGCCACCTTCCCGTCGCGGTCATATTGGATGATCTTCCCCGCACCCTCCGCGGCGAAAAGCAGCGGTGGAAACCCGCCCTCCGCGGCCCTGCTCGACAAGGGCCCGAACACACAAAGAGCGAGCGCCGCCACGCTGCCCCAAAACCAACCGTCCCTGAGTTGCCGATGCATGAGGGATTGTTGGGCCGGAACCCGTGCAAGGGAAGCCTCATTGCCAGCGGGAATCCGGCTGGGGAAAATCTGG
>CAIVSK010000299.1 GCA_903908495.1 Akkermansiaceae bacterium | reverse complement strand
GCGCACGATGGTGATGGGATATTTCTCCTCCCGGTACGCGCGCACCAGCCGCTCCTCACCGGCGATCTTGTTGCGGGAATACTGCCAGAAGGGATTGTCGAGCACGGTCGACTCGGTGACGGGCAGCGAGGCGGGCGGCGTCTGATACGCCGAGGCGGAGCTGATGAAGACGTACTGGCGCGTCCGTCCGCGGAAGAGATCGAGATCGGCCTCCACATGCTCGGGCGTGAAGGCGATCCAGTCGACCACTGCGTCAAAAGCGAGGTCGCACAGCGCGGCGCGGGCCGACTGGGGATCGCGGCCATCACCCCGCAAGACGCGCGCCCCGGCGGGCGTGGGCCGGACGGACTGGCCGCGATTCAACAAGTAGAGTTCGATGCCCCGCTCAAGCGCCAGCTTCGAGCACGCCGAGCTGATGACGCCGGTACCGCCGATGAAAAGGACTTTCATGCCTAATCCCTAGACGGAAACTCTTCGGGCAGGCAATGGGAATGCAGATCGGACTGCCTCAGACAACGGCTGGAGGCCATCACGGATTCGTCAGAATTTGGAGGGCGGCGCGCTGTCGCCGCCAAATGCCCGAGCAGCGCTGATTCTGCTGTCCAGCAGAACGCCACCAAGGGATCCGGCATCTGGAGGGTCCTCCGCCGTGCGGATCAAATTGGAATCGGTTGCCGGCAATCGCCCGTAGAAAGCTCAACTCAGCAAATTCTATTATTGAGCCAGCGCGGCTTGCGTATCCTAATCTGTCCGCTTGGCCCGCTAAACCCATCCGGCAAAGCTCAACTCAGTTGATGTCAATCACCTGTCGGGCAAAGAAGATGAATCTCGCGTTGTTGGATGAACCTCCTCGATCGACAGACATCGAACACGTCTACCGGGATCTCATCTACTGCATCCATCAAGCATTCTCACTGACGTTCTGGTGTTCGCAGCAAGACATAACGAAGCTCAATATCGCCCTGCACGATGCGCTGCTGGAAGCATCCCTCCTGAATATCCGGAATCTCGACAATTTTATCGCTCGCAGAGGCCACGGAGCTGAGATCTCTCTTCTTCACGTTAGGCAGCTCGGATTCACATCTTCAGTTCCGCGAATTCTGGATCCGACGGAGTCCCGCATTATCAGCCAGCTATTCGCACACATCACTGCCAATCGGAATGTTGATCGGTTGAAGAAGAAGGGATTTCCGCTCACTCGCTACCTCAAGACGACGGTGGACTCTTTCGACCCCATACTCCTGTTCTTCCAGTCTCGCACCACCGACCAGTGGGAAGCAGACAATATTCGGATGTCCCGTCATCATTTTGGCAAAATGCTGCGGCATCAAGAGACGCTCGAAAAGTGGGTGCAGCAAAAAGGTCTGCACTTTTATTTCAGTGGCAGCTGGCACAGAGTCCGATGAAGATTGTGCCCAACAAATTCAGATGACCGACGCAGAAAAGCTCGCTCAATGGTATTTTCGCTTAAACGGCTGCCTGACGATCCCGAACTTCGTCTTGCATCCGGTGAAGCCTGGGAGTGCGCGAACGGATGTCGATATTGTCGGTCTACGATTTCCAAATCGTCGCGAGCTTTCGGATGGCGTAATTGACGACGAGCCATTCCGCAAACAAGTTCAGCCTTGGCTTGTGTTGGCGGAGGTGAAGACGTGTTACATGTCGCTTAACCAAACGTGGACAGTCAACTCCGGGAGCAACATCGCGTCCGTGCTCGCGGCAATTGGATTCGTAGGATCTCAGCGTACGGAGGCCGTTGCTCGTACCTTGGCTGGGTGTGGTGTATGGAACGATGAGCGCATTTCCTGCTCGCTGTTCTTTGTGGGCGATTGTCTGCCCAAAGAACTGGCGCAGCAGTATGTGGACGTACCTTATCGGACTTGGAGCCAAGTACTCGCGTTCGTCTACGACCGTTTCAAACGATTCGACAGACTCAAGACAGACCACGATCAATGGGATTCGACCGGGAAGACGCTTTGGGACTTATCGGCAGGATTCAAGAACTTATCGGCCTTTGAGATCGGTGCGAGAAATGCATTCAGTCTGCGAACCGATGTTGCTGCCCAATAAGTGCCGCACCAAACGGCGGCAGGTTGATCAATCCTCGCGCGGGCGGGCGGGCGCCAAGCCAGGCCGGACGGTGAGGATCACGTGGTCGAAGGTGATCTTGTCGGCGTCCTTGATGATGAATTCCTTGTCGGCCGTAATCGCGACGTCCCGAAGCGTGATCCCGGTAATCTGGCTCTCGGGCAGGCCGACGATCTTGCCGGCATTCTGGGAGTTCACGGCAGTAACGTGGTCGATGAGAATGTTGTGGATCGACGGGATCTTGGTCGGGTCGCCTTTGAAGTCGGGGCGGTTGCTGTCGGTGTAGTTCAGGTCGAGCAGGATGGGGTTCGCGACGTTGTTCATCTGGATGTCGGTGTAGCGGACATTCTCGACCGGGCCGCCGGCGCCGCGCATGGACTTGATGCGGATGCCGTTGTCGGCGCCGTCGAACGTACAGTGCCGGACGAGCATGTTGTGGATGCCGACAGTGGTGCCGGAACCGATGGAGATCCCGTGGCCGTGCTTGATAGTGCAGTTCTCGATGAGGACATTGGTGCCGCCGGACTTGATGACGATGTCGTCATCGCCCGTGTCGATGTCACAGTCGCGGATGAGGGCGTTGGTGACGGGGCCGGGGTCGATGGCGTCGGTATTGGGGGCATCGAAGGGAGCGCGGACCTTGACGCGCTCGATGGTCAGGTCGGTGATGTCGCGGGGGACGAGGTGGAACATCGAGGAATTGGTGAGGGTGATGTCGGCGACATGGAGGCGCTGGCATCTGCTGATGACGACGAGGTGGGGGCGCCGGTAGACGAGTCGGCCGGGCTGGGCGCGGGCGGCACGTTCCGACCAAGCCCACCACAGGGCGCCGTTGCCGTCGATGGTACCGGTGCCGGTGATGGCGACGTCATGAAGGTTGTTACCGGTGATGAGCGGTGTGGGGGTTACAACCCTGGCTCTGACTTCGTCCTGCGAGTGGAGGGTGGATGGGTCGGGCAGGCCGAAGCCTTCAAAGGTATCGGGGGCTTGAATCACGGCACCCTCGTCAAGATGGAGGTCGAGGCTGGAGCAAAGGGCGAAGGAGAGGGTGCGGAAGATGCCTTTGGGAACGATGAGTTTTCCGCCGCCGGCCCGGTCGACCGCGGCGATGGCCTTCTTGAAGGCGTCCGTGTTGAGGGTCCTGCCGTCACCCACGGCGCCGAAATCGGTGAGGACAAAGGTGCGGCGGGGGATGGTGGGGAGGGCGGGTTTGACGTTTTCTGCGGCGGAAACATCGATGGTTGCACCGGAAGAGCCGGCGGAGAAGAAGGCAGCAGCGATAGCAAAGACCGCGAAAATCGTGAGGGAATTATTGACGCGTTTCATGGGGTGGACGAGTTTCACTGTGGTTGCAGCGAACATGCAAAGGTTCAGCGTTGAGACGAGCCTGAAGGCGCAGGGCAGGGTGCGCGGTTTCCCAAGG
>CAIVSK010000298.1 GCA_903908495.1 Akkermansiaceae bacterium | reverse complement strand
GCCGCCAGTGCCACACAAACGCCCCTGCGGCGAAGCCGAGGCGGTACCCCGCATCGCGCAGACGCCAACAGAAATCCACGTCATCCCCCGCGGTGTGAAACGCGGGGTCAAAGCCGCCGATGGCCTCAAAGGCGGCGCGCGTCACTGCCAGATTGCAGCCCGGCAGGTGCTCGGCCTCCTCGTCATCGAGCAAGACATGGCTGGGCGCGCCCGGTGCTGCGCACACCACCGCCTCCCGCCACGAGCACGGGGGCGGCGGCAGGTTGGGACCGCCGGCGGCGGCAAACCGGCCGTCGGCAAACACCCGCCGCAAACGGTCCAACCATTCGGGGTCCGCCGCGCAATCGTCGTCGGTGAAGGCAAAAAACTCGCCGTTGGCCGCCGCGGCACCGGCGTTGCGCGCGGCGCTCAAGCCGACCGGCGGCAAGCGCAGCAGGCGCACGTGCGGAAACTTTTGCGCGACAAAATCCGCGGTGCCATCGCTCGAGCCATCGTCGACGACGAGCACCTCGTGCCGCAGGTCCGACAAGTTTTCCAGCGCCCGCAAGCATCGGTCGATGCGCGGGTTGCCATTGCGGGTGCACACAATCACCGAGAACAACCCGTCGCTGCCCGCGGGGGCGGCAGCACTTTGGGCCAGGCCATGGCTCACGGATTCGAGCGCCGGTTTCGCGCTGCCGTCGCGATCGATCAGGCCGAAATCCCAGTCCAACACTTCCGCCCCGGCATTCCACCAGCGGTCGCTCCAGGCATAGACGGTCATGCCCGCTGTGGCCAAGTCGGCGGCCGCCCGCAAGCCCCAGGCCAGCGTCGCCGCCTGTTGCTGTGGCCCGTTGCGGCGCGAATCCAAGCCGAACTCCGCGATCACCAGCGGGCGGTCCCCGGCAATGTGATGCAAGCGTTTGATATAACTCCGCAGCGCCGTCTCATTTTCCAGATAGACGTTGAACGCTGTGAAGTCGGCATTTTCCGGCTCCAGATACTCGGTGCTCGGATAGTTGGCATAGGCAAACATCAAGTGCGGTGCCACCTGCCGGCCAAGGGCGATCAAGCCCTCGATGGCCCGCCGCACCGGCAGCGGACCCATCCACCGCACCAAATCCGCCGGCACCTCATTGCCCACGTAGACCGCCGCCAATGCCGGATGTTCGCCGGCTACCAACAAGCCGTGCTGCAAGGCGGCGCGGGCGTCGGCAAGCAACTCCGGAGCACGCAAAAAATCCGCGCTGTGCCGCCATGGCAGCCCGCCCAGGACCCGCAACCCGTGCCGCCACGCCGCATCCAACAAGCGCCTATCCGGCATTTCATACAGGCGCAGCGCATTGAACCCGGCCGCCGCCACCCGCGCGAAATCGTCGTCCAATGAGGCGGCCCAGCCACCCGGAAACGGCCCGTAGGTCACCGCCCGCATCGTCACGCGCCGCGCCCCGGCGCGGAAAAACTTCCCGTCCGTTTGCCAGCGTGCATCATGCGCGTCATCCGCCACGGCTCGACCCTAGGTGCCGCCGGGCGTGAGGTCAACGCCGGGGCTCGCGTTGTGGCGGCGCTCTGTGAGCGTCGCCCGGCCACTGGGAACGTCCGGGGGGCTAACCTTGGAAAGGAAAATTGAAACCACGGATTTCACGGAATGCACGGATTATGAAGAGTTATGAATTTGACGACATTCACCAATTGGGCGAGCCTGTGACTTGATAGATCAGGGCCATCTTATCCGTGTAATCCTCTTCAATCCGTGTAATCAGTTGTAAAAAGCGCCACTGCAACCGTTCCAATTTTCCCATATAGGCTAACGTCCTTGGCGGGATTGCAGGCGGTGGGCTGGAATTTCCGCCGGATCCGGAATTTCGCGCGTGTCAAACCGGTTCGATTGGGCTTGAATCTTCGGATGCGAAAGGAATTGATGCAAAATCCGGTGTTTGCCATGGCGGTGGAGCAATTTGATGGAGTGGCGGATTTTTTGGATCTCTCGGCGGATTTGCGCGAGCGCTGCAAATGGCCGAAGCGCTTGATCACGGTGACGGTGCCGATCCGGCGTGACGACGGCAGCACCGAGGTGTTTTTCGGCCACCG
>CAIVSK010000297.1 GCA_903908495.1 Akkermansiaceae bacterium | reverse complement strand
GCCGCGGAGATCGCTTGTGCTTTGCCATCGGGAGGAATTGATCGGGCAGGCTGTGAGGCGATTGGAGTCGTTCGGCATTCCGGCGGAAATCGAGATGGGAGGCAGCGTGGCATCATTGCACGCTCCGGCGGTCGTCGGCAGCGTGCAGACACTCATGGGCGATTCGCGGTTGGCGCGGTGGCCGTCCAATCACTTCGGACTTGTGGTCGCGGACGAAGCGCACAGAGCCATGAGCGATTCATGGCAGAAGGTGCTCAGGCATTTTGATGGCACGGCCAACGTCCTGGGAGTCAGCGCCACCCCGGAGCGGTCGGACAAACGCCACCTCGGGAAGTATTTCCAGAGCATCCCGTATGAGATCGGCCTGCTCGACCTCGTCCAACAAGGATGGCTCTCACCGATCAAGGTCAAAACCGTGCCGCTCGGCATGAACCTTGATTCAGTCAGGACCACGGCCGGCGATTTTAATGCCGACGACCTGGGGCACGCGCTGGAGCCGTATCTCGAACGCATCGCCGATGTGCTGGTCGAACACAGGCACCGCAAGACGCTTGTGTTCCTGCCGCTCGTCGCGGTGTCCAAGCGGTTCGCTGAGATTTGCCGCGAGCGCGGTCTCAAGGCAGAGCACGTCGATGGACAGACGAACGAGCGGCGTGCCGTGTTGGATCGCTTCCGGCGCGACGAAACGCGGGTTCTAACGAATGCGATGCTGCTCACGGAAGGATACGACGAGCCGTCCATCGACTGCGTCGTGTGCCTGCGTCCGACGAAGGTACGGGCGCTGTATTCGCAGATCATCGGCCGAGGGACCCGGATTTGTCCTGGCAAGGACCACTTGCTTGTCCTCGATTTCCTGTGGCAGTCGGGCGAACACAGCCTGGTCAAACCGGCCCATCTGATTGCCGAGGACGAGGAGGACGCCCGCGCCCTCACCGAAAAACTCGGCGGCGAGGGCGACATGGAAGAGGCCCGCGCAGAGGTGAATGCAGACCGGACACGCTCACTGGCGGAACGCTTGCGGGACAACCGCCGTCGCAAGGGGGCCGTGCTCGATCCGTTGGAATTGGCTGTCACGCTCAATGACGCGCATTTGGCCGAGTTCATCCCGGTCATGCAGTGGCAGGGCGAATCGCCGACGTCCAAGCAGCTCGACTGCCTCGGGAAGTTCGGGATGGACGTGGACGCGATCCTAACGAAAGGACACGCGTCGTTCTTGTTGGACCGGCTCATCACGCGGCGAAAGCTTGAATTGGCGACGCCGAAGCAGGTCCGTCTGTTGCGCAAATACGACCACCCGCGCCCGGAGATGGCCACGTTCAAGGAAGCCCAGGCATTCCTCGCCATCAAATTCGGCAGTGCCGCTTGACCTAACTGAACTCATCCATGCCACGCTACCGGTCATCCGGGCCATCGCTGCCCCGCCGCACCCTCGACTACCTTCAGCACGGTGCTGCTGAGGGAGCGAGGAATGCCGAACTCTTTGACGCGACCTGTCAGTTCAGGGACGCCGGCATTCCGCTCGACGACGCGGAAGAACAGTTGCTCGCCCGCGCCATGGCAGACGGGTTGGCCGAGGCGGAAGCGCGGCATGCGATCCGTTCCGCCTACACAGGGGCGTCCAGGGAGCCGGTAGGTGCGGCGGTGGCATGTCCGCCTCCCGCGTGCCAGCCGCGACGCCCCGCGCCAGCCACCGCCACGCAGGGACGACCGGCGGTGGCTGTGCCCGGGCCGATGGACGGCGGATTCATCAAGCTCATCGACGCGTGCTTCCTGCCGGACGAATTCGTTGCCATCGCTCCGGCTGCGGTGACCGACGACGGTGAAATCGCCCCGCGCCGGGGTGTCACGCTCACGGCGACGGAATGGAAAACCAAAGTGGCGGCCAAGGGCGGCATCGACCGGGTGTTCGGCACCAAGCTCGGGTTGTTCATCCGGATCAACCCGACGTGCAAGGATGGCGCGAAAAACGACGATGTCACAGCGTTCCGCCATGTGCTCGTCGAATTCGACCGTGACGAGGCCGGCAAGCCGATTCCCAAGGAGGAACAATACCACGCGGTTGTCGCCAGCGGCATGCCGGTGGCGGCGTTGATCGACTCGGGCAACAAGAGCCTGCATGCCTGGATCCGTGTCGATGCACCCGACGAGGCTGAATACAAGCGCCGCGTCACCACGATCTGGGATTGGTTCTCCGGTATCAACCTGGACAAACAGAACCGCAACCCCAGCAGGTTATCACGCTGCCCCGACGGCTGGCGCACGGTCGAGGGAGATGTTCGCCGCCAACGCCTGCTCGCGCTCGGGATCGGTGCCGAGTCGTGGACCGCATGGGAAGCCGGGCAAGCCACGCCGGACGAGGGGGCTATGATGCCAATCTCCCAACTGGCGGCTTATGACACAACCTGCGACCCCAACAACATGCTTGGCAAACGCTGGCTGTGCCGTGGCGGTTCGCTCGTGGTCGTCGGCCAGTCGGGCATCGGCAAGTCGTCGCTGTGCATGCAGCTCATGATCCTGTGGGCGCTGGGCCTGCCCGCGTTCAACATCACACCGGTTGCGCCGCTGCGCTCGGTTCTCATCCAGGCGGAAAATGACGTCGGCGACCTGGCCGAAATGTACCAGGGCGTCCGCCAGGGGATGGGCATCACGCCCGAACAAGAGGCGATCCTCAACGACCGCATCTTCATCTATCGCGACACGACACGCACCGGGGCCGAGTTCGTGGACGCAGCCTCCGCTCTCGTGGACCGCCACAAGCCCGACCTCGTGTGGGCCGATCCATTGCTCAACTACATCGGTGACGAGATTTCAGAGCAGCGGGTCATCAGTGACTTCTGCTGCAAGCTGCTCAACGCGGTGAGCCTCCGCACTGGCGTCATCTGGTGCCTGCTGCATCACACCGGCAAGCCGTCCAAGGACCCGAAGGCGGCCAGCCACTGGACTGCCAGCGACCTCGCCTACAGCGGCCTGGGCAGCTCTGCCTTGGTCAACTGGGCGCGTGAGACTGCCGTGCTGGTGCGCATCAAGATGCCCGACGGTGAAGCGCCCACGTTCCAGCTCAGCATGACGAAGCGCCGGACACGGGCAGGCATGGTGGACTCCACAGGCACGCCAACCGACACCATCTTTGTGCGTCACTCACAGCACGGCGGCATCTGCTGGGAACAGTGCGAGTCGCCAAATAGCGAGGCCGAAGCCAAGCCTAACCGCTACAAAATGGGCCGCAAATCAGCCTTCGATACGGTCAAATTCCAGGCCGTTCTAACTGAGTTTGGCGACGAAGTGACACGAGCCAATGTCAGCACCCTTGCTGACAAATGTGCTGTCACTGAGCGAACCATTTGGCGTTGGTGGAAATCCCTCAAAAACAAAGACTTATGAGACTGCTGACAAAACATTATTTCAGTGCTGACATTTCACACGCTGCCGTTGCTGACATTACTGACATATATCCCCCCTTTATGGGGGGGATATGTCATTATGTCAGCAGGCAGCACGGGCGGCAGTCTGGTGTCAGTGGACTACCAAACAACAACACGCCATCTAACATCAACAGGACGCCTAACGGAACGGAGGTGGCCCGATGAGCACCGACGACTACACCCGGCGACAGGCAGCCAAGGACGCCGAATATCAACGCGAATACAAGGCGTGGATCAAGTCGTTGCCAGCGGATGAACGACGGACGCTGGAAGCCCAGGGGCTGGCCTCACCCTGCCTGCAACGCCATGGCAACGGCGCTCCCGATCACGACATGGCCGAATCCTCTGCGGCCAGCTACACGCCTGACATCGCCGCCATGGTCGATCATGAATCGGAGGAAGCCGAGCCGACAAATGACATGCGCGGCGCGACACGCATCTTGCGCCACCTGGTAGCGGACCTCGTCGCGGAAGGCAACACGCGTCTAACCATCGAGTGCCTGGCCATCGCCCTGGGCCTGCGAGTCTATGCAGGCGACAGCATGACCGAGGTCGCCAACCGGCACGGCGTCACCCGCGCCGCCGTGTCCAAGCGCTGCGTTGACATCACCACCCGGCTGAACCTCCAACCATCCCGCGCCATGCGCAGCAAGCGGGCACGACAAACCTATCGAAACTCACAACTCAAACGCTACCGCCGCAAGAAACCATGAAAGCCCTTCCGATCCTCGCCATCAAAAGCAAAAAATACACCATCAGTCGCTCCGGTCTCGACATCCAAGCGGAACTCACCTTCGAGGAATGGCAGGCACTTGGAATCGAACTGGCACCGGTTGCAAAGTCCATCGGATTCATCATCGGGGATTGGATCAACTACGGTGATGGCCGTTACGGTCAAAAATACGCAGACGCTCTGAAACTCACGGGACTCTCACTAGCCACGTTGCAGGAATACGCCTACGTTGCCCGCCGGGTTGAAACTTCGGTTCGAACCGAAGTTTTGGATTTCACTCACCACAAGGTCGTCGCCAAGGTCAAAGACCCTGAGGCGCAACGGAAGTGGCTCGACACCGCAGTGAAGGAAAATCTCAGCGTCGCCCGCCTGCGCAAGTCGATGAACTTCGGCCGGCTCGCCACCGAGGACGAGATGGAGCAAGACCCGGCAGACCGCGGAGTCGTCACCCATCTGGCGCTCATCAACCGACTGATCCGCTGGTGGAAGCAGACCACCCAAGACGACCCGGTGAACAAGTGGGACCCAGAACAACGGGCAAACGTCAAAGAAGACTTCAAGCTGATCCTCGACATCTACGAGGCGCTCTAACCCAAAGCGCGGGGAGGGCCGGTCCCAAGCGAGACTCATACCCTCGCCTCTGCGGGTTCAACTCCCGCCCCCGCAACCACTCACCCCCAATGACCACTCCAGTCCAACGCCTAACGCGTCTGCTCAGCGAGGGAGCACGGTTCAAAGTCGAGCTGCCAGGACAACCTGCCATCGACATCACGCCGGACGTGACAGCCATGTTGGATGGTCTAGCAACTTTCGGCAACGAGGAAAAGGATAGAGAATAGTTAGGCAAAGCAAGGAATCTCTTGGAAACCAATGACTTAGGCTGGGTCCTCCCCACCCGTGTCCATTTCCCGCGAAATGTACCTTTGGCACTTCCCACATAACGGGCGTCGGGACGTTGACTCGGGGCCCCGGGCAACATGGCTCAATCCCGCTTGGAATCACAGTTTTTGCTCCTCTGGCGGGTTGCCGGAGGACCTCCCCTGGAGCGGGAAGTCCGCTTCCATACTTCCCGCAAGTGGCGGGCGGATTTCGCACATTTGGGAAGCCGCACGCTGATTGAGGTTGAGGGCGGCGTTTTCCTCGCTGGCGGTGGCCGGCACAACCGGGGCAGCGGCTACGCCAAGGACGCCGAGAAATACCTGGAGGCCGCGCTGGCTGGCTGGCGGGTCCTGCGGCTGACCGAACGCCAGTTGGAGATCGGCACCATCGAGCGGATCGTGGAGATGTGTCGCCGGTGACATCCCTGCGGCGAATCAGCGCCGCCCCGACGGGTGGCGATTCGGCGGTTTACTTTTGGCCCCTTACCCGCTATACCTCAGGAGTCGTGCGAACGTGGGATGAAATACCTGATTGGATCTACCGGGGAGTGACGGATTGCCAGCGTCAAGCGGTCAATCTACTCATCGGCGATGGTTACGAGATTAGGCTGGCGTGGCCGGATCTCAACTTTGAGGCGCTTGATCGAATCATCATCATGACCGAGAAAGAGATCGATCCTGGCAAAGTGGCAGAGGCCTACGTCGATATTGAAGGACGCGTGAATGGTGTGGACCCGTATCTGTATCTGGTGGAGAAGGATTATTGGTGGAAAGAGGTTCCTTGACCAAAGGGGGTCAGAATTACGCCTGTGTGGATGCGCCGATGAAACGGTGACCGGTCAATACTCTTCCGGCAGAAGGATGCAGGTTGAACTCCGGTCAGCCTCTGTGATGATGTAGAGGCGTCGCCCACCGCCGAGTTTGTAATGGCTGAGTATCCGGTCGCCGTGGATCAGGGCGTCCTCGTTCGCCTGCTTGTCCTCATCGCAGAGGTCGCCCCAATCGCCGCAGTGGTGGCGGCGCATGTAGGCGGCCAGGTCGATGTCGAGGGCGATGGCTCCTGGCGTTGCCACGGTTCTACCCACGGGGAAGCGGGGCGTCAGCATGTGGTATGACATGGTGGTTATGGGTTGGGTTGAGTGGGGATGGTGACGAGGCCGGAAGCGAGCATGTCATCGACCAGCGCGGCTGGCGGCCACTTGCGGTGGGCCTCGCCGGTCTGCATCTTGCAGGCGCGGGCGGTTGCGAGGCAGTATTCCACAAGGTCGGCTTGCGGGTTGAAGCTGGCGGCCCGGAGTTGGTTCATCAGGTCGGTCGGGGAGGAGGCCGTGAAGGTGGCCCCGTCGATGGTGTGGTATTCGGTGTTCATGGTCTATTTTTGGTTGGGAGTGGATCAGGCGGCAAGCTTCTTTGCGCGGTCGGTGTAGAACTTGGTCAGTCCCTTGGCGGCGATGGCTTGGAAGAACCACTTGGCGCGGGTCATTCCGAAGCCGGTATCCTGCGGGCGGTTGCGGACGGTGGCGGCGGCTTCGGCGGCGTCGAACATGCGGGCCATCAGGCGTACCCAGTTGGTGATCTTGGCGGCTTCGACCGTCCCGGCGTGGTGACGGACTTCGAGCGTTTGGTGGCGGAAATAGGACTGGACGTTGAGCTTGCGGTAGCGGCTCGGGTAGAGTTCCCCCAGTTTGGTCATGCTCTTGCAGGCGTCGATCTTATCGAAGAGCGACTGGCAGGTTGCGCGGTGTCCGCTCGGGTCGGTGATGCGGTCCTCAAGGTTGGATCCGCAATAGCTGTTGGCATTGCCCCGGCGTGATTGCGGTTGGAAGGTGTCGAGGACATCCTCGAATTTGAGCCATAGCTTGAACAGGTTTTTGACTGCTTTCAGGTTCATGCCGCTGGCATCGAAGTGGACATGGATTCCGCAGCGCCGGTCCACCGTGGCTCCGGCGGCTTCCAGCGCGGTGGCGGCTTTCCGGACTTCCTCGATTCCCCGCTCGCCTTCGAGAACCGGGCTGACCAGCTCATATCCGCATGACCCGTCGTTCACGATCTTCCAATGCGGAGTCACGTCGTGGGTATAGACCATTGTTTCGACCCGGATGCCTGCGGCCATCAGGCTTGCTAGTGCCTGGTCTTTCGTGATGGTGGCAAGGAACTCTATCTCGACTCCGAAGCGGCGGTTCATCGTTGGCGTTGTCATGTCATATATCTGTCATAGTGCCGTGGTGCGTCCATATCATTCTTGTATTTTCGTCGTGTTTTTTATCTGTCGAATATGTCGTGTTAGGGACAAGTGGCACGGAGCCTGCGCCACAGGATTAGTGCCAATATCCGGTCAAACAGAACCGATAAAAAAGGCAAGAATGACATGGACATAAGTTGTCAGACTGGCAGATGTATAACGATGAAAGCAATAACTCCAAACACCACGACGAAGCCGCCGATGCTGGCGAAAAATTGGGACAAGACCACGCGGCCGGAAGGCTGGTGGATGTCAGAGAAACTTGATGGAGTCCGCGCCATTTGGGACGGCGAGAACTTCCGCTCCCGTGGTGGCAACCTCTTCCACGCCCCGGCATGGTTCAAGGCAGGACTGCCCGCCCTGCCACTGGACGGCGAGCTATTCGTGGGACGCGGCAAGTTCAACGACGCGGTGTCGATAGTCCGCGCCACGTCGAAAGACTGGACGCCGATCAAGTATCTTGTCTTCGACATCCAAGCCGACGGCCCGACCGAGGACCGGCAACGCATGTTGCTAGGCCTGCAACTCCCCGCCCATGTCTTGATAGTCGAGCAGGTTCTCTGCCAGTCACGCGACGCCCTGCATGAATTCGAGCGTTCCATTCTGAATGCCAAGGGCGAGGGCGTGATGCTCCGCGCCCCACGCTCACCCTATGAGTTCAAGCGGTCGGGCCACCTCCGCAAGCTCAAGCGGTTCATCGACGACGAGGCCACCGTGATCGGCCACCAGGACGGCGAGGGCAAACACGAAGGACGGCTCGGGGCTCTGGTCTGCCAACTCAAGGACGGGACGACGTTCCGCGCCGGGTCCGGGTTCACCGACGCCGAACGGGAAACCCCGCCGCCCATCGGTGCCATCGTCACCGTCCGCTACTTCGAACTGACGCCTGACGGAGTCCCGAGATTCCCGACATTCCTTGCCATCCGCAACTACGAATAGACGCCTAACACACCGCAGGCACCGTGCCAATTTTCAATCAAACAGACCCGATGAAGAAAGACAAAAAAGACATGGACACAACCGATCAACATGGCAAATCAAGGACGATGAATGCAACAACTCTATCCACCACCAACCCCTAACCAGCACCACCATGGACATCACATATATCAAAGAACACCGCAGTCTGACACTCGAATTCGGACGCGGGCAAACCTACAGCAACAACAATCCGACGCTCTACGGTCACTCGACTTACGGACGCAGTTCGGTCCTCGCCGGTCAACTCCGCCGCGTGTTCCTCGAAAGTTGGGACACCGTTGATGAGGCCCGCGCAGAACTCAAGGCCGCGAAGATCCGCTACACCGACCTGACCAAAGAACACGGGTCCACCTATGCTCCGCCATGCTTGTCCCACCTCCCCGACGATACCGATTACTAACGACCCCCACATCAACAACAAGATCCCATGGAACCTCCCTCTAACATTCTGGACAAAATCCGCAAACTCCTCCGACTGGCCGACCGCTCGCGGGGTGCGACTGAAAACGAAGCCAAGGTCGCACTGTCCAAGGCGCAGGAACTCATGACCCGCCACAACATCGACTCGGTGCTGTTCCGCATGGAACATGGCGAAGCGGGTTCACCGTCATTCAAGGTGGACAAGGGCAAGGTCGATCTGCCCAAGACACTCAACCCCGCCGATTTCCAGATCCTGTCCATTCTCCAAAAGCATTTCAACGTCCGCTGCATCCTGACCCACACCAAGAGCGCAACCCCGGTGGACATCATCGGAGCACCAGCCGACATAGATGTCGCCATCTACGCTTTCAACTTCCTCCGCACCACATTCTTCCGCTGTTGGAATGAGTTCAAGGCGGGCATCCCCGGCGCAGACCGCAAGGCCTATTACAAGGGACTGCACGACGGGATTTGCGAGGTTCTCAACGAGGCGAAGAGACGGGCCGAAGAGTCCTACGCCAGCAAGCACCGGAATGCCTACGCCCTGGTGATCGTGGATCAGAATGCCGCCATCACCCACTACGTCGATACCAACTATGGCAAGCTCCGCACCAAGACGAGCCGTGCGACGAAAATGAACTCAAGCTACTTCGCCGGTGCCGCCAAGGGCCGCACCATCCAAGTCAATCAACCCCTCTCCTGCTAAACAACACCAACCTAACAACACCATGAACAAATTGTACTATGTCGTATGCGAAGAAAAGGACACCACGCTGTTTGAAGGCCGCTACCAAGGCCGCACCCGTGGTGGTGCCCTCAAGTTCCTCAAACAAGCCATCGGGCGCAAGACGCTCAACGGACTGGTTTTCACCATCACCGAAATCCCCGTGCCGCTCATCCGTGAGATCGTCGCGGAAATGCTCGCGGGGTCTAACGTCGAAGTCACACCCGCCGCGAATGTCGTGCCCATGACGCGACCCGAACCCGAGCCGAAGGTTGAACGCTTCGATGCGTTCGCCAACGCGGCTGAGCCCGAGGTGACGCCCGCCACGGCCAAGCCGACCAAGAAGCCAAAACCCCAACCCGAGGCGACAGCCGCCAAGGTCGGTAATCCCGGCCATGGCGACGACTTCTGGGCCAAGGCACGGGCCTATTGGGAGGAATGCCGCAACATCAACAAGACCGCCGTGAAATTCGGCCTGTCACCTAACTCGGTCAAGACCCGCGCACGCCGCGAAGGCTGGAACAAGTGAACGCCGATGATGAAAGTCGAAGTCACCCGCTACCGCAAAGCCGATGGCTATGCCACGCGCTACTGGTCGGTCACGGTGAATGGCGAGTTGCTCGCCGTGACCGTGTACCGCAAGGGAGCCGAGGCAGTCGCCAGGGCCATCACCACCCCCACCCAAATCCCCCATGTCCCGATCCTTGAAGATTCTGCCGAAGCCCCCAGCAGTCGCCCCCACGCCCCCGCTGGCCTGGCGACCTACCGGACCCGGTGACCTCTGCGGCCCCGCCGCCGCGGTTGCCGCCCGCCTTGTCGCCAAAGCCAGCAAGCTCCGAGCTGACCCAGCGGTCCCGGTGAAGCTCCTGCTGTACGGCCCACCCGGTGTCGGCAAGACCAGTGTTGCCGACATGGTGGCAGATGAACTATCCGGCAGCCGCTTTGCCATCGAGGAATACAACGGGAAACTCGTCACCGTCGAGGTGGTCAAGCAGTGGATGGGATCACTTGGGGCATGTTCGCTGTTCGGCGTTTACTCGGTTCGGATCATCAACGAGATGGACCGGTGTTCCCGCGATGCGCAGGACCTGCTCTTGAGTTATCTCGACCGCCTGCCCCCGGGACGCGCCGTGATTGGCACCAGCAACCTGCAACTTGACCTCCTAACCGAGCGGTTCCAGACACGCTTTCAATCCATCAAGCTCGCGGCTCCATCGACCGAGGAAATCGCCGGGATGCTCCGCAGCCACTGGCCGGTGGACAAGGCTACCTCACTGCGGATTGCGGTCGGGTCGGGCGGATGTGTGAGAGCGGCGCTGGCCGATCTGGAAACCTGGCTTGATGTGGCGCTGTGTTGACAGCGCGGCCACGCCCGATGACAGATGAACCCAAAGCCCGCACACTCGCCAACGGCATCGAGGTGTGGTGTAGCTTCGACAAACTCGTGCCGGTGGGTGAGTTGAAGCCCAACCCGCGCAATCCCAACACCCACCCGCAGCGCCAGGTCGAGTTGCTCGCCAAGAACATCCGCTATTTCGGCTGGAGACAGACCATCACGGTTTCCAATCTCAGCGGGCTGATCGTCTCCGGCCACGGCCGTCTGATGGCGGCAAAACACCTCGGCGTGGGTGTCGTGCCGGTGGACTATCAGGATTTCGCCAGTGAAAGCGACGAACTCGCCGTACTGGTGGCCGACAACCGCTTGGCCGAACTTTCGACCGTGGACTTGAACGAGTTGGAAAAGATTGCCAGCGAGTGGAAATTGACCGACTTCGACACGATTCTCGCCGGGTTCGAGCCCGCCGACCTCGAAGGACTCCTCAATCCTGACGGCAACAGTGACGATGACGACGACGAGGATGACCGCCACGACAAGGAACTCGACAAGAGTGATGTCACCGTCGCGGTCGGTCTCTATCGGTTCCGCATCAGCCAGGCTGACTTCATCGCGTGGTGTGACCGCGTGAAACAGGACGCCGGTTTTGACAAGGAAAGCGTGCTCAAGGAAATCCGCATCCGCCTCGGACTATGAAAATCACCCTCGAATCTCTGGAGTCCACCCGTCCCAGTTCTTATAATCCGCGCACGGCTGACCCGGCGCGGCTTGACCTGATCGAACTGTCTCTCCGCAAGCTCGGCTTCATCGCCCCGATCTTTGCCGACGCAGACGGCGAGATTCTTTCGGGCCACCAGCGCCACCTCGTTGCCAGCCGCATGGGTGCCACTCATGTTCCCGTGGCCCGTACCAAGGCGCTCGACCTCGACCAGCGCAAGGCGCTCAACATTGTGTTCAACCGGGCGACCAATGATTTTGATTTCAACAGCACGCCTGGCAAGATCACCCGCGAACTTGAATCGCTCGACTTGCACGCACTCGCCGCCCGCATCCCCGACAAGCAGGTCGGCAGTGATGCGTTCCTGCGCTGCGTGAAGCCCGCAGAAGTCGGAGTGAAGGACCTTTGCAAAGCGAATGCCGGCCGCTGGATCCAGTATGCCCGCAACCTGGCCCGCACGCTCCACCGTCACGGCATTCTCATGCCAATCGTCTGCCGCGAGGACCTGACCGTCATCAATGGCATCGGACGCTTGGAAATGTTGGCTGAAAAGGGCGCTGCGTTCGCGCCGGTCGTGTTCGTTACCGAGACGGAGGCGGAATTCGCCCGGGCCATGATGAACCTGCTTTCGATGGACTTCGACATCCACACGCGCTACGCCGACATGCTCCGCTTCAATTCGTTCCGCAGGGCGCGACGGGTGCGGCGGGAGTTGGGCAACGGATTCGTCTTCGCCGTCCATGGTGC
>CAIVSK010000296.1 GCA_903908495.1 Akkermansiaceae bacterium | reverse complement strand
TGTCTTCTGTCTTCTGTCTTGCAGCGTTAGCGATCTTCTGTCTTTTCCCTGACAACTGACAACTGACAACTGACAACTGACAACTGACAACTGACAACTGACAACTGACAACTGACAACTGACAACTGACAACTGACAACTTCCTCCCACCCGCCCCCCATGCTCCTGATCATCGACAATTACGATTCGTTCACCTACAACCTCGTGCAATACTTCGGCGAGTTGGGGGAAGAAATGAAGATCTTCCGCAACGATGCACTGACGGTGGCGGACGTCAAAGCGCTCAAACCGGCACGCATTTGCATATCTCCCGGGCCGTGCACGCCCAACGAGGCGGGCATTTCCTGCGAATTGATCCGCGAGATGGGTGCCACCACGCCGATCCTCGGCGTGTGTCTCGGCCACCAGTCCATCGGCCAGGTTTATGGTGGCGATGTGGTGCGGGCGGACCGCTTGATGCATGGCAAGACGTCGCCAATTCATCACTCGGGCAAAAGCATTTTTGGCGGGATGCCCAGTCCGTTTGAGGCCACGCGCTATCATTCGCTCATTGTCAAACGTGAGACCCTGCCCGCCTGCCTCGAGATCACCGCCTGGACCGAGGAGGGCGAAATCATGGGACTGTGCCACAAAGAGTATCCGGTCCATGGCGTGCAGTTTCATCCGGAGTCGATCCTCACCCAGGATGGCAAGAGGTTGTTAGAAAACTTCCTGCGGATCTAGAAATGGGGAGCGCCGGCGTCCCGCCGGCTGTGTTCGGCACCCTGCCGAACACTCTTCAGCGCGTGAATTGCCGGGCATCCATTTGATTTATCCGTCATCCCGTGCTAGGAATGCCCGCTATGAAACAACCATCACTCATCCGGCGCCGGCAATTCGTCAAACTCGGCACTCTCGCCGCCTCCGCGGCACTGCTGCCTACAGGCGCCCGCGCCGCCACTGCCGCCACTGCCGCCACTGCGCCCGGCGCACCTTACGCGCTGCCCGCCTTGCCATACGCGCCAGACGCGTTAGAGCCGCACATCGACAAGCTAACCATGGAGATCCATCATGGCAAACACCACGCCGCTTATATCACCAATCTGAATGCCGCCCTCGCCACGGCACCGGATCTGGCCAAGCAGCCCCTGGATAAGCTGTTGAGCGGTCTCACCGCGGTGCCCGACGAGGCACTGCGCATGACGTTGCGCAACCAAGGCGGCGGGCACTGGAACCACGACTTTTTCTGGAAATCCCTCACCCCGGCTAAATCTTCCGGCAAACCGTCCGCCGCGCTCGCCGCCGCGCTCGAAACCGGCTTCGGCTCGATGGAGGCATTCAAGAAATCCTTTGGTGAAGCCGCCACCAAACGCTTCGGCTCCGGTTGGGCCTGGCTCGTCGCGCAGGACGGCAAGCTCAAAATCACCAGCAGCCCGAACCAGGATAATCCACTGATGCAAGGCATCGTCCCCGCCGCAGACGTCGGCACCCCGCTGCTCGGCCTCGACGTCTGGGAGCATGCCTATTACCTTCACTATCAGAATCGCCGGCCCGAATACATCGCCGCCTGGTGGAACATCGTCAACTGGCCGGCGGTTTCCGCACGCTTCGCCGCGGTATAGGCAGAGGGAGCGGGACTTGCCAAAGTCCCGCGTGGCTGCGTGGCCCATGGAGCGCCCCATGGCACGTGGCCGTTCCCCGCCACTTTTTGATTGCCGCCAGCGGCACAAACCGCTAGACAACGGGCCATGCGGCTGCCTCTAACCTATTATGCCCGCATCGCGGTTCTGGCAGGCTTGCTGTCACATGCCGGGGTGGCAGCCGACGCGCCGCCCGCCCCGCCGCAGCAGTTCATTGTGCTCAACACCTCCGGCAGAGCGGATGCGGCGGAGTTTTTTGCGGCGGTGCGGCGGGAATTCCCGGCCACCCCGCAGGCACCCACCCGGGTCGGCGTCGCAGGGATTTTTTCCTATCTGCGGGAGCCGCCCGCCCAATTGCGCGCCTCGCTGGCCGCCTTTCTGAGTCTGGCAGAACAATATGACATGCCCATCGTCGTACAACTCGATGGCGAGCAATGGTGGGACGGACGCCCGGATCTGTGGAACTGGTGGGATCCGGCCCGCCCCGGATTCAACCCGCAAAATCGCGCCAACGTCGAGTGGAGCGGCTGGGGGCCGCAACATGCGTTGCGCATTGCGTGGCGCAATTGGGGGCAACAACTCCGCGTGTTGCCGCCGCCCAATCTGATGAGTCCGGCCTATCGGAGCGCATGCCACCAGGAAATGGCGGCTCTGATTCCTATCATCATGGACTGGTGGCATGGATTGCCGCCGCCGCGCCGGGACTTGCTGGTGGGCATCAAACTCGGTTGGGAGAGCTCGGTCGGCGTCAATGCCTGGTATTACCCTGATGGCAACGCGTTGGCCGATCGCCCGCCCGCCGAAGACCCCCAGACCGGCTTGAAAAACACCGAGGTGCCCGCCCGCGGCGTGACGCCCATCGGATATGCCGCAGCGTCCCAGGCGGGAATCCGGACCAGCGGCGAGTTGACTGAAAAGGATCTCGCGGAAATTGCCGCACGGCATCTTGAGGATTTGTGTCGGGAGGCGGCACGACTGGGGGTGCCGCGTGACCGCCTGTTCACCCACACCGCCGGTTGGAAGGACGGCGAATTGCTCTATCAAGCGGCGGTCAACCGCTTCAGTTGTCCCGGCTGGAGTTTCTATCGGCATGCCAACGATCCGGCCAAGGACACCGGTGCCCGCGATGCGCTGGCGCGCAGCGACGCCCCGTACTGGGCGGCGGTCGAATGGCTCGGCGGCGGACCCAGCGTCGAGGCGTGGCGTGCGGCTCTAACCCACACTCTGGCCGACCCGCGGTGCCGGTTCCTCACCCTCTATAACTGGGAGGGCATCGAGCGGAACCCCGTGGCATTGCGGGCGATTGAACATGTGGTAGAGCACCGGCACGGCCATCCGGCTGACTAGCAGACTGGCGACCTCGCCTGCCATCAGCGCGATGGCCAGGCCCTGGAAGATCGGATCGGCCAGAATCACCGCCGCGCCGACGATGACCGCCATGGCAGTGAGCAGCATCGGGCGGAAGCGCACTGCTCCGGCATCGATGACCGCCTCGCTCAATGCCATGCCTTCGCGCAGCCGCAGCTCGATGAAATCCACCAGAATGATCGAGTTTCTAACCACGATGCCGCCGCCGGCCATGAAGCCGATCATGCTGGTGGCGCTGAAAAAGGCGCCCATCAGGCCGTGGGCGGGCAGAATCCCGATGAGCGAGAATGGAATGGCGATCATGACGATGGCCGGGGTGATGAAGCTGCGGAACCATGATACCAGTCCACGTCCACCACTCCCGGGGTCTCCTTGAAGAGGGTCTTGACCTTTTCCGCCAGCTTGAGCCGTGACGCTTCATCGGGCCCGTAAATTTCCGCCACCAACGTCTGCAACACCGGCGGCCCCTCGGCCACCGCAATGCGCGCCTGATAGCGCGCTGCAATGGCCGCCAAGCGCGGCCGCACGCGCTTGGCGATATCGTGGCTCTGCGCCTTGCGCTCGTTCTTGGGCACCAGGTTGACCTGGATGTCGGCGATGTTGGCACCACGCCGCATGAAGTAATGGCGCACCAAGCCGCTGAAATTCAACGGCGATGCGACCCATAGATCTGCCAGTTGGTGACTTCCGGTTCGTCGCGGATGGCAGCGGCCATTTCGCGGGCAACGGCGGTGGATTGTTCGAGCGAAGCCCCCTCCGGCATGTTGAGGATGACCTGGAATTCACACTTGTTATCAAACGGCAGCATTTTCACTTTCACCCAGCCGATGCCGACGGTGGCGAATGGGTGCATCCTCTGCCGTTGCCTCGGTGGCGGCCTCCAACGAGACGGTCGGCAAGCCGGCGCGCTTGCGCAGAATCTTGAGTGCCGCATGGGTGGCGATGCGCAGCAGCCAGGTGGCAAACCCGGCCTCGCCGCGAAACCCGTCGAGGTGCTCCAGCGCGCTCAGAAACGTCTGCTGGGTGAGGTCCTCATGGTCGGCGGCAGTGTGCGCAGCTACCCGCCCCGGCGCAATTCAAGATTATCGGCCGGTAATTTGGCAGCCGCGTTAAAAATCAGAGGAGTCTCCTACAGTGCGAAATCTGGGTTGACACCGGAGGGGGTGGAATTTCCGCAGGCCGCCCTTGCGGTGAGGGCGGCGTCTGGTACGGTCCAAGCGTGGCGCAGCAAAGCGACGTAAGAGAAGTTCTGCAGTACATTCCCCAATTCCGCGGGAAGGTATTTTTCGTATTGATTGAAGCGGGGCTGTTGCCGGAGCCGGCGATCGCGGAAACCCTGCTGGATCTGGCCGTACTCGAAGACCTCGGCGTCAAGCTGGTGCTCGGGGTGCTGGGCGGGGATTTGAAGGACCTTTACGATTGGACGCTGGAGTGCGAGATCATGGCGGCGCGGGTATCCCGGCCCATCACCGATCCCGAGGCCGTGCGCGAGGTGCTCGAGATCCTCGGCCGCGGCCAATCGGCCATCATCGACGCCACCGCCACCGGACCGCTGGACCACCCGGTCGTCGATTTCGCCAAAGGCATCGGGGTGGCCAAAATCATCGCCTTGTTGGAAGAAGCGATCCTCATCGACGGGGGACCGGTCCACGCCATCCGCGCGGCGGATGCCGAGGCGCTGGCCAGCCGCGCGACAGGATCCGGGGCCGCCTTGCTGCGGGCGGCCGCCGCGGCCTGCCAGCGCGGGGTGCCGCGGGTGCATGTGCTCAACGGCCGGCGCCAGGGTGTGCTGGTGGACGAATTATTTTTCAACGAAGGAGTGGGCACCATGATCCACGCCGACAGTTATCGGGTGATCCGAGAGCTGCGCGAGGAGGACATCCCGGAATTGCTAGGGATGATCGGCCGGGCGGTGCGCCGCACCAAGCTGGTGGAGCGGACCTATGAGGACATTCAATCGCGCATCGGGGATTTCCGGGTGATGGCGATTGACGACAACGTGGTCGGTTGCGTGGCCTTGCACGAGTATGCCGCCGAGGATTGTGCCGAGGTGGCTTGCCTGCATGTGAAAAAATCCCACGCGGGCCGCGGCTATGGCGTCGAGTTGGTGCGGCACGCCGAGACGATGGCGCGCGAGCGGGGGATTGCGCGGGTGTTCGCCCTCACCAACCGGGCGGCGGATTTTTTTGAGCTGCAGCTGGGTTATCGGGCGGCCACTGTGGAGGATCTGCCACCGGCGCGGCGGCGGCAATTTGAGGCGAGCGGGCGCGACTCGCTGGTGTTTGCGCGGGTGCTGGAGGCTCAGGAATCCTGAGCCCGGCCGGGACGTTTGGAAAACGCTACAATCGCCGCAGTTCCCCGGTTAGCGCCGCCACGGCGTCGGCGATGCTGATCGGTTCCTCCGCCTCCGCCTCCAGGCTGGTCATGGCCACCCCGTCCAGACCGCAGGGGGTGATGGCGGCAAAGCCCGGCAAGCAGGCACTGGTGACGTTGAGGGCAAACCCGTGCATCGACACCCACTTGCGCACGCCCACGCCGATGGAGGCGAGCTTGCGGCCGGACACCCACACGCCTGTTAGATCAGGGCGGCGCCCGGCGGCCACCCCGAAGGTGGCGCAGGCGCGGATCAGCGCGTCCTCGATGCCGCGCAAATGCAGGTGCAGGTCCCGCCCCCGGGTCGCCAGATCGAGGATCGGATAGCCGACGAGCTGGCCCGGCCCGTGATAGGTGGCCTGGCCGCCGCGGTTGGTTTCAACCACTGGGTGGGGGAGGCTGGCAGCATCGCGCAGCGAGGATTGGTCGCGCAGCCGGCCGATGGTGTATACCGGCCGGTGCTCTAACAGCAAAACCAACTCGCCGCCAGTGCCGTCCAGGATCGCCTCCACGGCCCGCTCTTGCAGGAGCAGGGCGTCCGCGTAATCTATCAAATCCGGGAGGTGAATGATTTGCAGCATCAATGGCACACCGGGCAGGAGCTCAGGGAGGTGAAGAAATCGTTGCCCTTGTTATCGACGAGGATGAAGGCGGGGAAATTCTCCACGGTGATTTTCCACACGGCCTCCATGCCGAGTTCGGGGAAGGCGACGACTTCCTGGGACTTGATGTGGTCCTGGGCGAGCAAGGCGGCGGGGCCGCCGGCGGATCCCAGATAGAATCCGCCGTGGGTTTGGCAGGCTGCGGTGACCTGAGGCGAGCGGTTGCCCTTGGCCAGCATCACCAGCGAGCCGCCGTGGGCTTGGAATTGATCGACATAACTGTCCATGCGGCCGGCGGTGGTGGGGCCGAACGACCCGGAGGCCATGCCCGCCGGGGTTTTCGCCGGGCCGGCGTAATAGACCGGGTATTTGCGGAAATATTCCGGCAGTTCGCCGGTGGTATCGAGGATTTCCTTGAGTTTGGCGTGGGCGATATCGCGGGCGACGATGATGGTGCCGGTCAGGGCGAGGGCGGTGGTCACCGGATATTTGGCGAGGGTGGCGAGGGTTTGCTCCATGCCGAGGTCGAGGTTGATGGGCACGCCTTGGAACTTCCAATTGCGGAAGCGCTCGGGAATGAAGCGGCCGGGGTTGTTTTCGAGTTTCTCGAGGAAAATCCCGTCTTGGGTGATTTTCGCCAGCATCTGGCGGTCGGCCGAGCAGGACACCCCGAGGCCCACCGGGCAGGACGCGCCGTGGCGCGGCAGTCGCACCACGCGCACATCCAGCGCGAAGTACTTGCCGCCGAACTGTGCGCCGATGCCGATGTCACGGGCCGCTTGCAGCAACTCCGCTTCCAGTTCAAGGTCGCGGAACGCGCGGCCGTGCTCATTGCCGGAGGTCGGCAGGGCATCGTAGTAATGGGTGGAGGCGAGCTTGACGGTCTTGAGGCAGGTTTCCACCGAGGTGCCGCCAATGACAAACGCGAGATGATAGGGCGGGCAGGCGGCGGTGCCCAGCGAGCGCATCTTTTCGATGCAGAATTCCTTGAAGCGCTTGGGGTTGAGCAGGGCCTTGGTTTCCTGATAGAGAAACGTCTTGTTCGCCGAGCCGCCACCTTTGCTCACAAACAGGAATTTGTAGGCCGGGCCCTGGGTGGCGTACAGGTCGATTTGTGCCGGCAGGTTGGTCTGGGTGTTGACCTCCTCAAACATGGTGAGCGGGGCGGTCTGCGAGTAGCGCAGGTTCTCGCCGGTATATGTCTGATAGATGCCTTTTGACAGGTATTCCGCGTCATCGCAACCGGTCCACACCTGTTCGCCCTTTTTGCCGACGATGGTGGCGGTGCCGGTGTCCTGACAGAACGGCAGAATCCCGTGCGCCGCAATCTCGGCATTCTTGAGCATCATCAGCGCCACCATGCGGTCGTTTTCCGACGCCTCCGGGTCGTCGAGGATCGCCGCCACCTGCGCCAGATGCGACGCACGCAACGTGAAATTGATCGCCTTGATCGCTTCCGCCGCCAACAAGGTCAGGCCGTCCGGGGCGATTTTGAGCACCGGCTTGCCTTCAAACTCGCCGAGCGAGACATGCTCCGCAGTGAGCAGTTCGTATTCCGTGGTATCGGGGCCGAGGGGAAACGGATCTTGGTAGTGAAATGGCTTGTCGGACATGGGCCCGAGTCTAGGTCTGGCGGTCCCGCCCTGCAAACCGATTTCGTCTCACCCGCAAGCATGGCGCGGCGAATCGTAAGATATGCGCGGTCCGATGAGTGGCGTGCAACGAGGCAGGATGGCATCACCGGGCGAGTTCGATGACGCAGGCCTCCAGCGATTTTTGGCAGGACGGCACGATTCCGTCGCGCATCAAGGCTTCGCCGGTGAATGATTGGCCTTCCTGAGGCAGGGCGGCGCGGTGGGGGGCGGGGTTGAGTTCGCGCACGGTGTAGCGCATGGCCGGCGCGAGCCCCTGTGGCCGGACCACGGCGGCGTCTCCATCCTTCAATTGGAACACGAACACCACCGCACGGGCCTGATCGGGCGACACAAAATCCAGCGCGCCGCGCGCCGCGTCATGCGGGCGCTCGAGGCGGAACAATTCGCCGAGATGGGTCACCTCCCGGATCCGTTGATAGGCGCTGATGGCTCCGGCGCACACCGCCTTGTCTTGCGCGGACAACTTTGCCAGATCCAAATCCATGCCGAAGCGGGCGCTCATCGCGACGCTGCAGGCGAAGTGCAGCGGGCGATTTCCCGCATGCGTCACATGGCTGGCGAGGGTCATGCCGGGGAAGAAATAGGAATAGTCCCACTGCATCCTCACGCGGCGCACGGGGTCGGTGTTATCGCTGGGCCAAAACTCGTGGAAATATTTCAGCGCGCCGTAATCCACGCGCCCGCCGCCGCCCGAACACAACATCAACTCGGTCTTCGGATAGGCCCGCGCCGTCTTGTCCATCAGCGCATAGAGCGCATGCACGTAATCGATCCACAGGTGCGATTGACGGTCCGCTGCCAGCCACGACGAGCCGGGCTGGGTCAGGTAGCGGTTGCAATCCCACTTGCCGTAACTGACGCCAGGCACGCCCAGCGCGCCGTCAATCACCTGCCACTCGAAGTCCTGCACCTCGGGGCGGGTGAGGTCGAGCGTGAGTTGCTGGCGCTGCAATTCCAATTCGCGCAGCGGTTGCCGGATCACCCAGTCCGGGTGCTGCTCGAACAATTCGCTCTTGGGATTGACCATTTCCGGCTCGATCCAGATGCCGAAACGCAGGCCGTGCTTGACCGCCGCGGCGGCGAGCGGCGCGAGCCCGTTAGGGAGGCGGCGGCGATTGGGTTGCCAGTCGCCCAGGCCGGCACCATCATTGACGCGCGGGAATTTGTTGCCGAACCACCCGTCATCCAGCAGGAAAAGTTCGGTGCCGATTTGTTTCGCCGGCTCGAACAAGTTGGCGATGCGCTCAAAGTCGAAGTCAAAGCCGGTGGCTTCCCAGTTATTGAGCATGACTTCGCGCGGCTGGTGCCCGTCGCGGCAGCCGAAATCCCTGGCCCAGGCGTGCAGTTTGCGGCTCATGCCGCCCAGGCCGTTGTTGCTCCACGCCCAGATCATCGTCGGGGTGGTGAAGGTCTCGGCGGGTTTGAGGTGATAGGTGGAAGCGTACGGGTTGACACCGGTTAGCACCCGCACCCGTGACCCGATGTGGTCGAAGGCGCATTGAAAGCTGCCGGACCAGGCCAGCGATCCGGCCAGAACCCGGCCCGAATTTTCGGTCGCTGGACCGTCGAGCGAGAGGATGAACGATGGATTGCCGAATTGATGCGCGCGCACACCGATTTTGGAATCGAGCACCTTGGTGCCGGGCGTGATCAACTCGCTAACCGGATTCATCTCGTCAGCCCAGTCGCCTGAAAAATGCGTCAGCGTGACGTTGGTCGGCGGCAGCAGCATCGATGCCGACGCCATGCGCTCCAATTGCACGCTGCCAGGCTCGGAATGGCGGATTTCACTCCACTGCTCGACCACATCGTCATCGCGGTGGGTGCGGAAGCAAAGCGCGACCTCGAACGGATAGGCCGGGTCGCGCAAGCCGATGCGCACCAGCTCGCGTCCGGCCGCCTCGTTGGTCCGCGTGATTCCTGTATAAAGCAAATCGGTGGAAGTATTGCCATCGGCGTGGACGACCCGCAGGGCGGGCTCATAGATGTAGCCGTCGCCGGCGGGCGGGTATGCCTCGTCGTTGCGGGATGGCTTGGAGCGGTCCCCATCGGTGCCAAGGGCGTGCTGATAGAGCCGGCCATCGGTGCCGACCTCGAAATTGAGGGCGAAGCTGCGGGTCCCGATTGCGAAAACCTCGGGGGTCGCGGCCGCAGTCGCCACAGCGAACAGCGGGAGGGTGATGAGCAGCGCGTGCAGGGTGAGGGAAAAAAGCGCTCGCACACCGGTTGTTGGGTCAGGGGTCACCCGGACGTTGTCGCCGAATCCAACCGAAATAGCCACTGCAAACCGGCAGCAAACCGGCTGCCTCCGGCGGCACCCTGCCCCGGCATTGGACCCGCCGCGGGCCGGAGGTTTTGTATACACGGGCGGATTCCGAGGTGATAAATTTGAAGAAATCCCTTGCCAAGTCGGCGTAAGCACAGAAACTCCGCCCCGATCCCATCTGCATACTTGCTGACGAAAGCGGGTTGCCTTGGGGCATTTGCAACGTTGCAACCCAAACACCACCCCACTTGCCATGAAACCCCGTTTTGCCATTGCCTGGTCCATATCCACCATTTTCATCGGTGCCGCGCTGGCGCCGCGAGCTGACGCCAACACTGATCTCTACTGGGATATCAACGGCGCAGCCAGCGGGATCGGCGGCACCGGCACCTGGGACCTCACCACCGCGAATTGGAACACGCTGGCCGCCGGGACCGCCGCCACCGCAGTGTATACCAACGCCAACACCAGCAGCATCACCGCCCAATTCGGCGGCACCACCGGCACCGTCACCGTGTCCGGCGCCGTCAATGTCGGCAGCATGACCTTTGCCGCAGGCGGCGGCTACACCGTCACCGGCGGCACCCTCAATATCGTTCCTGCCGCGAATCCGTTCGTATACACCACCAACGGCGGCACCAGCACCATCGGCAGCACGGTGCAATACCCGACGGCGAACACCCAGATCACGAAAACGGGCCCGGGCACTCTGGTATACGGTATTGCGAACGCCAATGCGACCACCAACGAAGGCTTCTACACCATTACCGGCGGCACCTTCAACTCCGCGAGCGGGATTTTTGACAGCATCCTCTCGGTGGCGGCGGGAAATCGGCTAGGCAACGGGGGCAATCAGGCCACGCCGCAGGTCACCTTGTCGGCCGGCACCTTGCAGATCACGCAGACCGGCGCGAACAACGACTTGGCCAACACCCGTGGAGTGCTGGTGACCGCTGCGGGCGGGGCCATTGTGGATGGCGGTATCGGCGGCCAGATCCAATGCCAAATCACCAACAACGCCGGGCCTTCCACCTCGCTCTTCCTAACGAACGGCAGCGGCGCGACCTTTTTCTCCGGCATCATCAGCGGCACCGGCAGCCTCACCTGGACCGGAGCGGCCGCGAGCAACATCGCCACCTTCCAGGCGGCCAACACCTACACCGGCGCCACCCTCGTCAATGGGGGTACTCTCAATCTCGATTTCACCGGCTCGAGTACCGGCACGCAGCGCTTGAGTGCCTCCACCGCGGTGACGCTCAACAACGCCACGCTGAGCCAGTTGGGCACCGCCACGGCCGGACAAACCACCAGCCAGACCATCAACGGGCTGACGTTCTCCGGCCTCTCTACGGTCACCGACACCGTGGGTGCCGCCGGGCTGAATTCATCGCTGGCGCTGGGCAACATCACCCGCAACAACCTCGGCATGCTCAATCTCACGCTGCCCGCCACCGGTGCCATCACCACCACCAAGGCCAACACCTCGGCCGGCATCCTCGGCTGCTGGGCCGTCGCGGGCGGCAACAGCTGGGCGGTGAGCGCGGGCAACGGCAGCAGCGCGGGCAACATCACCGCGCTGGCCACTTATCTAACGACCACAGCGGCCGGCAACACCGCAGCCAACTATCTAGCCACCAGTGACGTGGATGTCACCAGCTCGCCGGTGCTATCAGGGGCGGCCACGGTCAACTCGATCCGCTTCAATGCGGCGGCGGCCAACACGCTGTCGCTGACCGGCACCACGCTGGTCAACTCCGGCGGCGTGCTCACCACCAGCGCGGTGGGAGCGAACGTCTCCACCCTCACCGGCGGCACGCTCGAAGGTGCTGCCAACGGGGAATTGGCCTTCACGCAAAACAACACGGCCGGAGCCTTGAGTGTTGGCGCGGTCATCGCGGACAACACCAACCCCACCTTCGTGACGAAGAGCGGCCCCGGCACGCTGAGCCTCAGCAACAATGCCAATTACTACTCGGGCGGCACCCTCCTCAATGCGGGAATTCTCAACGTGGCACAAAGCAACTGCCTCGGAGGCGGTGCCCTGACCTTTGCCGCCAGCAGCACCCTCCAAGCCGGGGGCGCGAACGTCACCCTGCCCAACGCGGTGATTTTAGGCACGACCAGCGATGTGTTCGACACCAACGGCAACACGCTGACGCTGAGCGGCTCGATCAGCAATGCAGGTGCGGTCAACAGTCCGATCAAGGTCGCCGGCACCGGCACGCTGGTGCTGGGCGGGGTCCTGAACGTGACCGGCAACGCCACCGATACCAATAACCCCGCCCTGATGATGGGCAACCGCAATGGCGCCAATGCCAACCGCGGAACGGTCACCATCACCGGCACCGGCTCGATCTCGCGGATCAGCACCGGCTGGGACAACGAGTCCAACACCCTGAATTTCGCCTCGACGGGCACCATCACGATGGCCACCGATCTGGTCTCGGGACAGGGCACGGCGTCTCCCATGGGCGTGGGCGTGGTCAATTTCTCCAGCGGCACGCTCAATTTGCAGAACATCAACATGGCCAACTGGGACAGCTCGTACGGCGCGTTTTACATGTCCGGCGGCACGATCAACACTAACAACCTGCGCAACGGCGGCAATGGCAACGGCAATGGCTACAGTTACATGCTGCAAACCGGCGGCACCGTCAACATCAGCACCACCACCACGCTCAGCCGCCAGGGCAACGGCACCAACGTGCTGAACATCGCCGATGCCAGCGCCCAATTCAATGCCGGCACCAGTAATTTCAACGTGGGTTTCAGCGCGGATTCGACCGGCGTGATCACCGTCAGCGCGGGCTTGCTGACCGTCAACAGCAGCATTTTTCTGGCATCCGGCAACACCGCCCTGAACTACGGCATTTTGAACCTCAATGGTGGCGTCACCCGACCTAACGCCGTCGCCTCGGGCAGCGCCTTGGGCGTCAGCATCATCAACTTCAATGGCGGCACCTTGCAGGCCAATGTTGACAATGGCGGCTTCATGACCGGCCTCACCACCGCCAACATCTTTGCGGGCGGCGCGGTGATCGATTCCAACGGCAGAAGCATCATCATCGGCCAGGTCCTGCGCGGCGCAACCGGCAACGGCGTCAGCAGCATCCCGCTCGCCACAGCCGGCGCGGGCTACCTCGGCGCACCCGTCGTCAAATTCAGCGGCGGCGGCGGCACCGGTGCCACCGCGGTGGCCGCCGTCAGTGGCGGCGTGGTCACCGGCATTCAAATCACCAGCGCCGGGACCGGCTACACGAGCCCTCCCACGGTGACCTTGGTTGGCGGTGGCGCCACCACCGCGGCGACCCTCGGCACCACTGCCATCGGAGCCAACGCGACCAATGGCGGTCTGACAAAAACCGGCAGCGGCACGCTGGCCCTCACCGCCGCCAATCCCTACACCGGCAACACGGTGGTCAACGCCGGCACCTTGTCGATCGGAGAATTGACCGGTGCCAGCTCGCAGGAAGGCAGCAACACCGGGCTGGGCAGCGGCCCGGTCACGGTCAGCGCCGGCGCCCAATTGGCGATCTCAGGCAATAACCTCAGCATCGCCAACAACGTGACGCTCAACGGCCTCGCCACGGTCAGCGGCCGGGTCGGCTCGTTGATGGGCGGTTTCCAGGATGGCGCGAGTGCCAACACGCTCACCGGCATCCTGACCTTGGCCGCCAGCGGCCCCAACAGCGTCACCACCTGGTGGAGTGATAAAACCTTCACCCTCAGCGGTCAGGTCACCGGCATCGGCGGGTTGCAGGTCAACAACGCCGTGGTGGGCGATACCAACGGCAACGCGATCATCTATCTATCCAACAGCAGCAACGACTACGAGGGCGATACCACCGTTTCTAACAACAGCATCTTGCGGCTCGGTGCCAACAACGTGATTCCGGACGGCCCGGGCAAAGGCAACGTCATCGTCAACGGCATCCTCAATCTCAACGGATTCTCCGACACGATCAACCTGCTGAGCGGATCTATCAACGGGACGGTGATGACGAGCAACTTCAAGCTGACCTTGGGCACCGATGCCGACAGCACCTTTTCCGGATCCCTGCAAAGCTCGGCCGGTGGGGGCACCATCAAGCAGGGCTCGGGCAAGTTGACATTGGATGGCAACCGCGACAATTCCGGCGGCCGGGTCACGGTCAACGCGGGAACCCTCGTCCTGGCCAAGGACTCCAGCGCCTCGGTTCATGCCCTCGGCTCGGGGGGCGGCACCGACGTCGCGCTGGTCATCACCGCCGGCGCCGTCCAACTGGCTGGCACCGGCGGCGATCAGATCTATCAAAATTCCTCGGTGACCATCAACGGCGGCGTGCTCGACCTCAACGGCCAAAGCGAGGGGTTTGACGGCCTGGCGGGCGCTGGCGGGGTCATCACCAACACCCAAACCACGGCCGCCTCCCTGACGCTGGGACAGAACAACAGCGCCGGCAGCCCGGGTTTCGCCGGATCCATCCAGGATGGGGCCGGAGTGGTGGCCGTCAACAAAACCGGCAGCGGCACTCAGACGCTCGCCGGTGACAACACCTACACCGGTGCCACCACCCTCTACTCGGGCACCCTGCTCGTGAATGGCAGCCTGAATATCGCCTCCTCCGTGGCCATTGGCTCGGCTGCCACTTTGGGCGGCACCGGCACGGTCAATTGCTCGGTGACCCTGCTGGACCCGAGCAGCGTCATTGCTCCCGGCGCGGGCGGCATCGGCACGCTCAACATCAGCTCACTCGTGCTGCCGGGCATCCTGGCGACCAAGCTGGATGCCACCAGCGCCTCCGTGCTCAACGTCAGCGGGGACCTGGACCTCACCGGCGCCACTCTGAATGTCAGCACGCTGGCGACGCCAACGGCCACCAAGTATGTCATCGCTCGATACAGCGGCAGCCTGACCGGAGCCTTCGCCACGAGCACGCTGCCGGCCGGTTACACGCTCGGTTACGACGCGGTTGCCAAGCAGATTTTCCTGGCGAAGAGCGGGTTTGACGCGTTCATGGATGGCTTCAGCGGCCTCAGCGCGGCGGACAAGCTGCCCGCAGCCGATCCTGACCACGACGGCATGAGCAACCTCATGGAATACGCTTTGGCCGGCCTTAATCCAACGCTGCCCAATGGCTCACCCGGCACGCTTGTCGCCGGCACCCTGAGCTTCACCAAGAACGCGCTGGCCGTGGCCAATGGCGACGTCACCTACGCCATCGAAGAATCGACCACGCTCGGCACCGGTTCATGGACTGAGGTGACGCCCACCGTCGACGACGCCACCACGATTTCCTACACCCTGCCCACCGGCCAAGCCAACGCGTTCGCCCGCCTCAAGGTGTCCCAGAAATAAGTGCCGCAGCGCAGCCCCGCGGCCAAACATCCGTCGTGCTGGATTCTTCGTCCCCGAGTGCGAAAAATCCGCTTGCATTGTGGGCGCGGGGCAGCCACCTTCTGGCCACCCAAGGCGGCTTGGCGGAATTGGTAGACGCGCTCGACTCAAAATCGAGTTCTAACGAGTGTGGGTTCGAGTCCCACAGCCGCTACTTTTTCCACCTGCCGCATGCCTGCCAACCGCACTCTTGGAATCATCGCCGGCAACGGGGTCTATCCGGAGACGTTCATCGCGGCGGCGCGCCGGCAAGCCCCCGGCATCCGCCTCGTCATTGCCGCCTTCGAAAACGAAACCAAGCCCGAACTCGGCGGGCTGGCCGACGCGATCGAATGGTTGCGGGTGGGCCAACTCGGGAAAATGCTCAAGTTTTTCCGCAAGGAGGGCGCGACGGAGGCGGTGATGGTCGGCCAGATTGCGCCGAAGAACCTGTTTGATTTGCGGCCGGACCTGCGCACGCTGATGTTGTTAGCCCGGCTCAAGGAGCGCAATGCCGAGACGCTTTTTGGGGGGATTGCCGAGGAACTGGCCAAGGACGGCATCACCTTGTTGCCTGCCACCACCTTTCTCGACGACCACCTGCCGGGCCCCGGCCACGTGTGCGGGCCGGTCTTTTCCAAACGGCAATTGGCTGATGCGGAGTTCGGCTTTCGCATCGCCAAGGCCACCAGCGCGCTGGACATCGGCCAAACAGTGGTGGTGCGCCATGGCACGGTGCTGGCGGTGGAGGCGTTCGAGGGCACCAACGCATGTATCCGGCGCGGCGGCGAACTCGGCCGCGGCAAGGACGTCCTGCTGGTCAAGGTCTCTAAGCCGCAGCAGGATTTCCGCTTCGACGTGCCCGTCATCGGCCAACACACGCTGGAAACCTGCGCCGCCGCCGGAGTCGCCGGCATCGCCATCGAGGCGGGCCGCACACTCATGTTAGAAAGGTCCGCCGTCGAGCGGCTCTGCCAACTCCACAAGATCGGCATTCATGCCATGGCGTAGAAAGCGGAAAGCGGTCTTCGCTGACATTGTTGGGCCGTGCGGGCATCAATTGATTCGACATTCCCGCTCGCCTGGGTCCTGATTTGCGGCGTGCCGACTGTTCAAATCAAATATCAAACGTTCCACCCGTCGATCTGGCCGAAAATGATCGGCGAGGTGTCGCGCGACGCCTCGCCCGGCGCGCTGGTGCAAGTGCTCAGCAAAGAAGGCACGCCCTTCGGCTGGGGCCTGTGGAACCCGAAGTCGAGGATGCCGCTGCGGGTCGTGAGCCACTCGCTGGACGCGGTCGACGAAACATTCTTTGAGACGGCCATCCGCCGGGCCGCGGAGTTCCGCCGCGAGATCCTCAAGCTCGATGCCGGCACCGACTCATATCGCGCGATTCATGGCGACGCGGATTTTCTGCCCGGCATGGTGGCCGACAAATTCGCCGACGTGCTGTCGGTGGAAATCACCAATCTCGCAGCATGGCAGCGCCTGCCGAAGTGGCTGCCGCTGCTGCACGAGTGCTTTGGCACCCGCCGGCAGATCATCAGCGTGGATCCGGATCTCGCCCGCATCGAAGGCATTCCGCGGGTCGGCGGCGCCGTATCCGACAACGTCCGCTCAGTCAAAATCCGCGAGCACGGGATCCGCTACGAAGTGGATTTCAGCGAAGGCCACAAAACCGGGTTTTTCTGTGACCAACGCGACAACCGGAGGCAGTTCGGGGCACTGGCGGCCGGGCGCAGCGTGTTGGACCTGTGTTGCTACACCGGCGGCTTTGCGATTGCCGCGGCACTGGGCGGGGCCAGCGAAGTGACCGCCATCGATCTGGACGAAACCGCAGTGGCGATGGCCAAGCGCAACGCCAACCTCAATTCCGCCAAGGTCAAGTTCACCCATGCGGATGCCTTCACCTGGCTGCGCACCATGATCGAGAACGGCCGCAAGTTCGACCTCGTCGTCGCCGACCCGCCAAAATTCATCCACGGCCGCGAGGACGACCTCGGGATCGCCAAGTACGCCGACCTCAACAAGCTCGCCCTGCAACTTGTCGCTCCCGCCGGGCTCTATGTCACCTGTTCCTGTTCCGGCCAGCTGGGCGCGGGCGAGTTCGAGCAAATCGTCGTCACCTCCGCCCACCGCCGCGACCTGCGCCTGCAGACGTTTGACCGCAGCGGTGCCGGCCCCGACCATCCCACGCTCTCCAACTACCCGGAATCCCGCTACCTCAAGGTGCTGTGGTCGCGGGTACTGTGAGCCGTGCTGTGCCTCCGCAGGACCCGCGAGCGGATCATGGGTGGCACTGCCGGGCAGGCCACCCGTGGCCGGGTGCCGATCACTTCGATAGATAAGTGCTCACGCCGGTGTGGTCCGGGGTCATGGCCGCGTCACCGATTTTCCAATCCATCGGGCAGACCTCGCCGAATTGTTCGAAATGCTGGAGCGCATCGATGGTGCGCAGGCACTCGCCGATCGAGCGGCCCAGCGGCATGTCGTTGACGAGCTGGTGGCGGACGATGCCGGCGCGGTCGATGAGGAACAGGCCGCGATAGGCGACGAGTTCGCCCGTGACGCTGACGACGCCCTGGTCATCGGCCGAGTACTCGCCGGCGAGCACGTCATAGGCTTCGGCGATGGTTTTATTGATATCGGCGACGAGCGGATAGGTCACGCCCTGGATACCGCCCTGCTGGCGCGGGGTTTGCAGCCACGTCCAATGCGCGAACTCCGAATCGGTCGAACAGCCGACCACGGCGACGTTGCGTTTCTCAAACTCGCCGAGTTCTTCCTGGAAGCGGTGCAGCTCGGTGGGACACACGAAGGTGAAGTCCTTCGGATAGAAGAACAGCACAACGTAGCTCTTGCCTTTGAACTGCTCGAGCGAAAAATCCTCGATGATGGTTGTGCCGGCGACGGCCTTGGCGTGAAACGTGGGTGCGGGCTTGCCGACTAGGACTGACATGATGGTGGTGGGTGGTGGGAATTGGGGATGCTGCACGGCCGGGGCAGACGCGAGGTCTGGTCCGCACTCCCTTCGCATACGCTCGCAAGGGCGGCGGCGCAAGATCCAACTGGGCTTTTTTCGCGCCGCAGGTCGGCCGAGGGCAGCGCGGCGGGCCGCATGGGCGGCGGATATCGCTGATGAGAGCTACTGCCGCCGGTCGCTGGCGCGGCTCGGCGGCTCCGTTAGAGGAGGCGGCAGCGGGCCGGTACCGGCATCGCCGACGGCTGCCTGAGTGCGGATGGCCGCGGCGATGGCTGCGGCGAGGCGCTGGCGGAAGGCGGGAGTGGCGATGAGGTGGGCCTCGGCCGGATGACTCAGGTAGCCGCCTTCCATGAGCACGCAGGGGATTTCCGGATTGCGGGTGAGACGCAGGCGGCGCCGCACCAAGCCGCGATTGCCGCTGTGGCCCGGGTTGACTGCAGCCATCGCTTGTTGCAGGCGCACGGCGAGGCCGTGGCTGTCGACGCGCCAGAAATACGTTTCGGGGCCGCGCAGTGATTGGGGACCGCTGTTGAAATGCATGCTCACGAGCACCGCGTCGCCATGCTGGTTGGCGCGGGCGACCCGCTCGTCGAGTTCGACGAAGGTGTCGTCGCTGCGCATGAGGATGGCATTGAAGCCGCCGCCGAGCTCACTGCGGATGCGTTTGGCCATGTCGAGGGTCAGTTCCTTTTCCTGTTGGCCGGTGGATCTGCTGGCCGCTCCCGAATCCTTGCCGCCGTGCCCCGCGTCGATGATGACCGTATTGAAACCCCGCGGTCCCGGCCGGTGCCCCCAGTAGTCGCGACCCGCCGCCGCACCCTGCGGTGCCACCGGAGACGCCGCCGGGGGGACTCCACAGGAAGCCAGCAAAGCCAGCGTGGCAACCCCGAAAAATGCATCAAGCCAGCGTGTCATGGCAGGGATGCTGCCACTGCGGTCCGCCCGAGGCAAAGGCAATCATCGATAAAGGGACAGACAAATAATCACAGGCAATGATCTCGGATTACGGGACCGGGAAGCAGTCACCCCAAAAGCCAAACCATAACAATCTGGAAATGCCGCTGTTTTTCCCTTCACTCCTCTGCTTTAGTCCGCGCATGCCCCGACCCGACTGTCCCTCCTCCCCCCCCGAACTGCTGGCCCCGGCAGGCAATTGGGATTGCGCCCGCGCGGCGGTGGCAGCCGGCGCGAATGCGATTTACTTCGGCCTGCCAAAGTTCAATGCCCGGCTGCGGGCGGACAATTTCATCGATGCGGACCTGCCGGAACTCATGGAATACCTGCACCGCTACGGCTTGCGCGGCTACCTGACGATGAACACGCTGGTTTTCACCAGTGAACTGGCGGCTGCCGAAGCCCAGCTGCGGACGATCGCCGCGGCCGGCGTGGACGCCATCATTGTCCAGGACCTCGGCCTCGCCCAGCTCGCCCGGGCGGTGGCGCCGGAGGTGGAAATCCACGCCTCCACCCAGATGACCCTCACCTCGGCCGAGGGGTTGGCGTTTGTGGAATCCATCGTGCCGCTGTCCCGCGCCATCCTCGCCCGCGAGCTATCCGTCAAGGAAATCCACCGCTTCCAATCGTCCCCGCTGGCATCCCAAACACCGCTGGAAGTCTTTGTCCACGGCGCACTCTGCGTCGCCTATTCCGGCCAATGCCTCACCAGTGAGGCCCTCGGCCAACGCAGCGCCAACCGCGGCGAGTGCGCCCAAGCATGCCGCATGCCCTATGAAATCGTCGTCGATGGGGAAACCCGCGACCTCGGCGAGGTCCGCTACCTGCTCAGCCCGCAGGACTTGGCGGCGGTGGATCTCATCCCGGATTTGCTGCGCGCCGGCGTGCGCTCGTTTAAAATCGAAGGCCGCCTGAAGTCCGCCGAGTACGTCGCCGCAGTCACCCGCGTCTACCGCAAGGCCATCGATGCCTGCAGCGGCGGACCTAACACCCCTGACGCGCCCTCCCCGGTCACCGAGGCCGACCGCTATGCCTTGGAAATGACATTCTCCCGCGGCCTCAGCAGCGGCTGGTTGGCCGGCGAAAACCATCCCTATCTGACCCATGGCCGCTATGGCAAGAAGCGCGGGCCCTTGTTAGGAACGATCGTCGCCAGCGGTCCCGGGTGGATCAAGCTCGGGGCCACCACCGGGGTGCCCATCGCGCCCGGCGACGGGGTGGTGTTTGACGCCGGGGAAAACCGCGACCTCGAACAAGGTGCCCGCATCTGGAAAATCGAGGATGGCATCCTGGTGTTCCACCGCACCTACAGCGGTATCAATTTCGAGCGCATCAAGGCCGGCCACACACTCTACAAAACCTCCGATCCCAAACTCGAAAGCGAGATCCGCCGGTTCTGGCAAAATGCCCGCCCCGTGGAAAAAAAACAGGCGCTCCACCTAACCGTCACAGGCAGCCCCGGCACCCCGCTCACCCTCGTCGCCGCCTCTCAAACCCATGGCTCGCTCCAACCACTGGCCGCCGTCACCTCGCCGGACCCGTTGCAGCCGGCCGCCAAGCATCCGCTGACCACCGAGACGCTCGCCGCCCAGCTCGGCCGCCTCGGCGATTCGTCCTACGAGCTCGCCACCCTCGACAACCAACTCGAAGGTGGCTGCCATCTGGCCCTTTCCGCCCTCAACCAACTCCGCCGCGACCTCGTCGCCATGCTCACCAGCGCCGAACGCAAGGCATGGAGCGCCGGCTCCAACCGGCAGACCTCCCCGGTCGAGTCACCCATCCCCGCCCTCTCCCCCGCCATCCCGCCCGCCCCCGGCCCGCCGCTTGCCGCGCGGCTCTCCGTCCTCTGCCGCTCCCTCGAGCAAGTCAGTGCCGCCCTCGCCAGCCACGTCACCCACCTCTACTGCGACTTCGAGGACCCACGCCGCTATCAGGCCGCCGTCCAGCTCGTCCGAGCAGCGGCGGCCGGCATCTATCAGCCCGCGATCCACCTGGCCACTCCGCGCATCCTCAAGCCCGGCGAACTCGGCTACCTCAAGCTCATCGAACACGCCGAGCCCGACGGCCTGCTGCTGCGCAACCTCGGCGCGCTGCACTACTACAAAGATCGTAGCGACTTGAAAAAAACCGGCGATTTTTCGCTCAACGTGGCCAATCCCATCACCGCCAGGGCGCTCATGGAAGCGGCCGGCCTCGACCACCTCACGCTGTCCTACGACTTGAACATCTCGCAGGTGCTGGACCTGTTGCAAGCGGCACCGCCGGAGTGGTTTGAGCTGACCCTCCACCAACACATGCCCTTGTTTCACATGCAGCACTGTGTTTTTTGCGCCTTTCTGAGCAGCGGCACCACCTACAAGGACTGTGGCCGCCCCTGCGAGAAACATGTCGTCCACCTGCGCGACCGCGTCGGCCTGTTGCACCGCCTGCAAGCGGACGTCGGTTGCCGCAACACCCTGTTTAATGGCAAAGCACAAACCGGCGCCCGCTATTACGACGACCTCCGCGCCAGCGGCCTGGCCCGCTTCCGCATCGAGTTGTTGGATGAATCCTCAGTCCAGGCAGCCACCACCATCCGCGCCTATCAAAACCTGCTGGCCGGCACCCTCGATGCCAGCACCCTCCTCGAGCAAGTCCAAGCACTCGAGAAACTCGGCGTCACCGAGGGCTCGCTCGCCAGACTGTAACGCTGAAGCGAGCTTCGAGCCACGTTCAATCGGCGCTGAAGATGCGCACGTCAGCGATGCTCGCCCAGTGCCCCTTCGGAGCCGTGCTCACGGTGATGCGCAAGCTGCGGATGGTGGTGGGTGGAATACGCAGCATCCGGCTGCGTTTGTGGTCCTGGTTGTTGCGCTGGTCGCTGAGCACGGTCCAGGTCGCGCCATCGCTGGAGCCTTCGACGATGAAGCGGTAGTCGGCACCCGATTCCCAAGTGATCTCGCACGCATCAACCGATGCCGCAGTCCCCAGATCTAGCTGCCACCAGTGGCCGTCCTTGTTGTCCGGGGCGCACCAGCGGCTGGAGGCATCGCCATCCACCGCCTTTGCCGGTTCGTATCCATTCTGGCTGGCGTCGGCGGTCGCTGATTTGCCGCTGGCGATGTCGTGGCGGGCCAGGCCAAGCGCCAGTTCGTCGGGCAGGGCGGTGGTTGGTTTGAAATCCTTCGATCCTGCATAAGCCAGCAGGCGCGCGAGCAACTGCTGTGCCGCCGGCTTGTCCGAAAGCTTGATCAGGTCTGAGGCGATCAGCAACAGGCGGCCCTTGCCGCAGGTAAACTCGCTGACCAGACCCAGACGGTGGCAGCGGGTGAAGTTGTCGATCACCTGCACGATCGGCTTGGTTCCGGCGGGCAAGCAGTCGAGGATGATCGGCCGGCTGGCCATCGCGATTTCGAACCATTGCCAATCGCTGTGGAACGAGGTGGGGAAGCCGGCCAGGGCCGGGTGTTTCGGGTCGATCAGCAGGCCCATGGTCCCAGGCGGGTTGTGGAACATCGCCCAGCACCAGAAGTCCGGGGTGAAGAAGCCGGGTACGGCGATTTCGTCGCCGAGGTTTTGAGCCTCGATCACGAGCGCGACGGTCGCACCATCCGCCAAGGCCTTGCGGGTCGCCGCATCGAGGCGTCGCGCGACGGTCACTCCGCTCGGCGGAGTGCTGCTGATTGCGTCCGGGTAGACCCACAGCGGGTAATGGTTGACGGCCTTGGTGGCATCGACGCGAATCTCCAACTCGACTTGCGCCGGTGCCTTGACACGGGCGAGCGGGATGGTGAACGACCCGAGTCCGGTCAGGCTGCCCTGCGGCACATCCACCGGAGCTAGCTTGCCGCTGGCGATGATCGTGCCGCCGATATCGCGCAGCGTCCATGCCGCCACCGCATGCGGCGCGGCTGCGGCGGCGTAGTGGGCCAGTTCGATCGTGCCGGTGAGGGTCTGGGCGGTGGTCCAAGTATAGCTCGGGAAGCGCGCCAGAACCACGCTGGACGAGCACGACTCGCGCCAAGCCGCCGGTTCGATCAGACCCTTGGACTCCAGAAAGGCGTTGAGGATGCCGACCAGGGCGGTGCCCTGGCCGGGGAAGTCCTGGAGGTCGAGGATCTCGAAGCCGCCGAAGCCGCGGGTGCGCAGGGCGTATTCGTTGTCGGCGCGGTAGCACAGCGCGGCGGCGGCACCCGAGGCGCGGACGAAGTCGGCTGCCTGGTCGAGCATGCCGTGCTGCTGCAGGCGCTCACGGGCGACTTCGAAGTTCCTCGCCTGGAGCACGCCGGTGTACTTCGGGATCTCGGTAAAGTCGGGGTAGACCTGGTACTGGCCGGTCTCGTGCCCGACCATCGGGAAGTCGAGGCCGGCGATCGCCGCGCTGAAGTCGCCCATGGTGTTGGCGGGTCCGGCCTGAACCGGGCCGAGCGGCGCATCAACGTGGGCATAGGATCCGCGGATCGGCAATCCGTTGTTGCCGCGCACGGTGATGCGGTAATCGCAAGCGGCGCGGTCGAAACCGCCGTTCGATGACATGGTGTAGAGGCGACGCGGGTCCAACGCGCGGAACTGGCGCAACACCTCGGCGCTGCCGTTGAGTTCGTTGCCCAGCGACAGCATCACGAACGACGGATGGTTGCCGAAGTTGGCAAACATGCGCTCGCCTTCGGCGAAGCGGAAGGCATCGACCTTGGCGTCAGAGCCGTAGTTGTGCCAGGTCGGCAGCTCGGCCTGGATGTAGATGCCAAGCTCGTCGGCGGCGGCGAAGGCGGCTTCGGGCGGGCACCATGAATGGCAGCGGTAATGGTTGATGCCGTAGGACTGGATGATCTTCATCACCTTTAGCCAGGATTCCTTGTCCATGGGTGGGAATCCGGTGAGCGGGAAGACGCAGGCGTCGTGCTTGCCGCGCAGGAAGACGCTGCGTCCGTTGACCTGGAACTGCGATCCTTTGGCGGTGAACGAGCGCAGGCCGGCGTCGACGCCGCGATGATCGCTGAAGGGGATGGTGCCCGACTTGCCGTCGATGGTCACGTCCAGATGGTAGAGGGCCGGGCTGAACTCGTCCCAGGTCATGGCACCGGCACCTAGCGGCAGGTCCACCTCGACCGACTGGCCGGTCTTTGCCGCACTGAAGGTGGCGCCCGCTGAGACGCTGCTCTTGGCGGATCCAAAGCGGGCATTTCCCGCCACGCTGATGCGGCCGACGGCGGTGCCGCCGGGGCTGCAGCCCAGCAGCGCCTTGATGTGGAACGACTTCTTGGCCAGGTCGGGATAGGCCCAGACCTCGTCGATCCACACCGGATCAGTCGCCCGCAGCTCGATGCGGCCGATGATGCCGTTCCAGTTGGTCTGGGTATTATCGCTGAGCTGGTGCGTATCGCCCAGATTCAGCAGCCGTTCATTCTCGACCTCGATGGTCAGGCGGTGTTGGCCGGGGGTCACCGTGCCGAGGTCGTAAACCTGGGCGCAGACCAGGCTCTGCCGGCTGCCGAGGTCGTGATCATCGAGCCAGGCGTGGGTGAACTTGCTGCGCTCCAGCAGCAGGGTGACGTGCTTGCCGGTCCAGACCGCCGGGATGTCGACACGCCGTTGGTACCAAGCCGAACCTGAGTACGGGTAGACACGGGTCAGCCTACCTTCTGCGCGCTGGGAGTTGGGCACGCCCTTTTTCGCGAGATCGGTGGATCTGGGCAGGGCGATGGTGTCGGCGAGGTCCTGGTCGAACCAGTTTTCGGATACGCCGACCCGCTGGCGATCGAGCTGGAAGTGCCATTCGCCGGCCAGCGGAAGGCTGCGATCGGCAGCAGGGGCAGTCGACCCTTGCCCGGCGCTGACCGGCAGGCAGGCGAGAAGGAGCAGGGCGGCGGACGAGGCGGAGGTGCGGAGAGAACGGGTCATAGGGATTGGGTCGTGGCTTGCTGGTGAGTGTCACTCACAGATAAAGGGACAGACAAATAGTCAAAAGACCGACTCGCGCCGGGTATACGATGGCCGCGGTCAAGGCGTGGGGGCCGAGTGTGTTGCGCCGTCGCGCCAGATGAGGCGGAGGGCGTCGAGGCGGAGGCGAGGGGTGGCGAGAGCGGTGAGGGATTCGTCACGAACGGCGCGGAGGGAGGCGAGCTCGGCGGCGGATACCTGGGGGTTGCGGGTGGCGAGGTCGGCGAGGCGCGCGAGCTCGGCGGTGAGGGAGAGCTCGGCGAGCTGGCTGGCGGCCGCGGTGGGGGCTTGGGCGGCGGTGGTGGCGAGGGTCTGGGCGGCGGCGAGCATCTTGGGGAAGATGTCGCTGCGGAAGGAGGCCTGGCCGACGAGGCGGCGGGAGTCGCCCGGCACCAGGGCGGCGGGTGGGGGCTCGGCATCGAGGGGGGTGCCGCGGTGATCGACGAGGACGCGGATGGGAGTGGGCGGCAGAAAGCGGTCGAGGTGGAGGCGGGTGGGGGCGATGACTTCGAGCACGAAGGTGCATTCGAGCAGGATTGCCTTGCCATGGCCGGCGTGCCAGTGGGCGAAGGACGCGTTGCCGGCCTCGCTGTCGAGGAGGTGTTCGAGGGCGCTGAGGAAGACGGGGTGGTCGGCGGTGAGGAACGTGAGATCCTCGCGGGCGAGGGCGGTGGCGCGCTCGAAGGTGGCGGCGAGGCCGTCGGGGGGCAGGTCGGCGAAGGTTTCGCTGTGGCGTTGGCCGCGGGCGAAGTGATAACTGCGGTGACTCAGCTCGGTCACATCGAGGCCGAGGTGGTCAAACAACCAGACGGCGAAGCGTTCGAAACGCGGGTCGCGGTCGGCGTCGCGCAGCGCCACAAGCAATTCGGCGGCCTTGGCCGGGGCGGGAGCGCCGAGTTCGAGCAAGCGGTCGTGGCCGCTGGCGAGCTCGCGGGTGACTTGATCCTTGAGCACGCGGCTGCGGCGCAGGAAGGCCTGGAATTTGGGTGCGGCGGCGCGCGTGGTGTGGAGGGCGTCGAGTTCGGGCAACAGGACGGAGGCGAGGGCGGTGGCACCCTTGAGCGGGCGGGAAAACGCATCGAGTCCCTCGTGGAGCCAGCGGGCCTGGAGCTCTGAGCGGCTGTTGACGCCGTAGGGCACGTGAATGTGGATGGTGCCGGTTTGGCCGATGCGGTCGAGACGGCCGA
>CAIVSK010000295.1 GCA_903908495.1 Akkermansiaceae bacterium | reverse complement strand
ATGCGACAAGGGCAAAAAGGGCGACAAGGACAAGGACAAGGACGGCACCCTCGCCGAATGCGACAAGTGCAAAAAGGGCGACAAGGACAAGGACAAGGATAAGGACGGCACGCTCGCCTGAACCTAGCAGATTGATCAGTTTTTCAAGAGCCGCCGGAAATCAATCCGGCGGCTTTTTCGTGCGCTGGCGGCCGCACCCTATACTGACAGTCCAGCAGGAGGACAGCCATCCAGCCTGGGAGGATAGGCATCCTGCCTGTCATGGACGACGGGCTTCCAGCCTGTCGTTCCACGCCGGAATATCTTGCCAGACATCATGTCGTTGCTGCATTTTTATTGGGCGCTAACCCGCGTTGCCATCCGTTGCCAAACCTGCCATCCAAAGGCATGCGTCGCGTGTTTTGCTGCTTTGCTTGCCTCGTCCTGATCGGCTGTTTCCCTGTCCGCCCACCCGTGGCGGGGCCGACCGTTGATTTGCGGCCTCCCAAGCCGCCCGCCGCTCCCAGGGCGTCGCTGGCCCGAGTGACTCCACCTGCCGCTTCCCGGCCCGCCGTGGGCCGCTCCGCTCTAGTCCCCAAACCGGCTGCGCCGCTCGTGGCACCGCGAGCCACCTTTAGGGAGATTTCCGGGATTTTGTTTGAAGGGGTGGCATTTGACGCGCGCAGTCACCGGCTCATCGTTGCCGATCAACCCGCAGGTCCCGGCACGCGCTGGCCGGACGCCGAGGCCGCCGCCTCCGCCCACTCCGGCCTTGCCGCCATCAACGCGGGGTTTTTCACCCCGGGCGGCCAGCCGTTGGGCAGGGTCGTGGCCGCGGGAACCGGCAACGGTTCTTGGAACCGCTTGTCTTCCCTCGGCAGCGGCGTCTGGCTCGAACCCGCCGATACCACCCCCGCCATCCGCCGCCTCGACGCCGTGCCCTCTGCCGTCTCCGCTCACGAACTCATCCAGGCCGGCCCCATGCTCGTCGACCACCACCAGCCCGTCAGCGGCCTCGAGGCCACCAAGTTCAATATCCGTTCCATCATCCTGTGGGACGGCGGTACCCGCTGGTGGATCGGCAGGGCGTCGTCCTGCACGCTCGCCTCGCTCGCCCAAGCGCTCGCCGTCGGTGCCCCCGCCTCCTGGCCGGTGGACATGGCGCTTAACCTCGACGGCGGCCGCTCCGCCGATCTGAGCATCAGCGCCACCATCCCCGGCGGCCCGCTCACCCGCCGCGCCCCATGGAACCGCCCGGTCCGAAATTTCCTCGTCCTCGTCGCCCGCTGAGATTCCGCCGGAGGATAGGCATCCTGTCTGTCATGGGACTGATTCTCTGTCCCCCTGCCTGGGATGGCACCCCAAGCGATGGGCCGGTTTTGGACCATGCTGGCCCATTATCACGGCCAGGTGTGGAATGGCAACGAAGTGAAGTATCAGGATGCCCCCAAGCTCACCCGTTCCATGCGCATCTCCATGGAGGATCTCAAACTGCAAGAACTCCTTGTCGTATATCCTGGCAGTCGGGAATACGCGCTGGCCGACAACATCCGCGCGGTCCCCTTGGCCAAGGCCTGTGGCGCGCCGGCCGGAATCTAGCACATTTGGCAGTTGCTCAACGTTCCACACCCAGCACGCCGGGTGCTCCAGACTCTTTCTCTCCCATGAAAGAATCTCCCAGCTCCTCAATGCACCCCAAGTGGCATTTTTATCGAAATGCCCGGTGGACTTCGGCCGGTGCGTGTGATATTTTGCCCGTTGAATCGTGCATCAATGCCATGTCCACAGCCATGTCCAAGGCTCTACTTGTTATTTTCGTCCTTGCCAGCCCGTTTGGGCTGGGTGCCTGTGGTGGCGCGGGGCAGGGGACGGCTGCCAGCAAGCTGTCCGCACGCTTTTCGGTCGCCAACCTATTTCCTGCTTCGGTACCCATCGTGAAGGTGCGCGAGAAGGATTTGAAGGAGTTGCCGCTCGGCCACGAGCGAGCGCTGGCCTTTGAAAAACAACGCAAATCCGGGCTTTGGGCCTTCGCTGGCACGGCGGACTTTGTACAACCCAAACTGCCCGAAGCCGGCTCTGAAATGGACGGCAGCCTGCTCCCACCGAAAGACCCGTGACGAAATTCCCTCATTCCTGGCTTGCTGCCAGGGCCAGGATGGGAATCATCCGGCGCATGCCACGCCCATTTTGCGTCCACCTCGCCGCGCTTTGCTTCACCGCTGCGCTTGTCACCTCGTGTGGCGGTAATCCTCCCCCGCGCCGCCAACCCACCCCGCCAGCTTACCCGCAAGTCCAGACACCCGTCAGTGACGGCTCCATTCCACTCACCCCGCCGCCATCGGTCACGGGTGAAAGCGCCATTGTCATTGATGCCCAGAGCGGTCGCGTGCTGTTCGCGAAAAACGCTGACGCCCCCCGCCCGGTCGCCAGCACCCAGAAAATCATCACCGCACTGTGCATCCTGGATGCCGGAAACATCGATTCGACGGTCACCATCGAAGCTTCTGACGGCGCATGCGAGCCGACCAAACTCGAACTCAAGCCCGGCGAACAATACTCCCGCCGCGAATTGCTCAAAGTGCTCGTCGTCAAGAGTGCCAACGATGTGGCGCGCGCCTTGGCGCGGGATGTCGGTGGCAGCCAGGAGGGCTTCGCCGCCCTCATGAACCGCAAGGCCGCCTCGCTCGGCATGCGCAACTCCCACTTCACCAATCCCAACGGCCTGCCGATGGACGGCCAGCACTCGAGTGCCCGCGACATGGCCATCGCCGCGCGCGCCGCTTACCGCAGCCCGCTGTTTCGCTCGTACACCGCCACCAAATCCTTCACCTTCCAATTCAACAACGGCCGCACCCGCGAGATCGAAAACACCAATCACCTTCTCAAATCCCTCCCGTATTGCGACGGCATGAAAACCGGCACCACCAACGCCGCCGGGCGCTGCTTGGTGGCCTCCGGTTCGCTCAACGGCCGTTCCGCCATCACCGTCATCCTCAAGGACAATACCGCAAATATCTGGAAAGACTCCGAGAGACTCCTCCGCTGGGCGCTCGAACGTCCCGCCGCCTCGGTGAGTAATTGAGGTTTTTGCCAGCCCCAAACCGCGTCACTGCCTTGACCCAAAAATGGCATTAGAAACCACGGCTTACACGGATTTCACGGATGATTAAAGAGTTATGAATATCATTGCACTTACCTTTGGGATGAACCGAAAATATTGATAGATGCCGGTCATGTTTTCCGTGAAATCCTCTTCAATCCGTGAATTCCGTGGTTAAAATCGCCGCTGCAACCCATTCCATCGCCCATTTGAAGGCGACCGCTCCCGCCGAAGTCCTGCGCCAGCTCGCCGCCAGCGGACTATTGCGCTCGCTCCGCCCGCTTGACTCCGCCGCCGGTACCGAAATTTCCCGCGACGGGCACACTTTGGCCAATTTTGCGTCCAATGACTACCTCGGCCTCGCCCGCCATCCGGAAATCGAAGCCGCCTTCATCGAGGGAATCCGCCGCTTCGGGGCCGGTGCCACCGCCTCGCGCCTGGTATGCGGCAGCCTGGCGCCGCACCAGGCGCTGGAGGATGCCCTCGCCGCAGCCAAGCAATCGGCCGCTGCCCTGACCTTCGCGTCGGGCTTTGCCACGGCCCTCGGTGTCATCCCGGCCATCGTCGGCAAGGCGGATTGCATCGTGCTCGACAAACTCAGCCACGCCTGCCTCGTCGATGCCGCCCGCCTTTCCGGTGCCACCCTCCGCGTGTTTCCTCACAACGATCTGCAGAAACTCTCCCGCCTGCTCAACGCCATCCGTGCCAAGTCCGCCACCACCCGCATTCTGGTGCTCACCGAGTCGGTCTTCAGCATGGATGGTGACCTCTGCCCGCTGCGCGAAATTGTCGAACTGACCGAGGAGCACGATGCCTTGCTCATGTTGGACGAGGCGCATGCCATCGGTGTGTTAGGCGAGCACGGCATGGGCTTGGCCGAGGAGCTCGGGCTGCAAGCGCGCATCGCCTTCCAAATGGGCACCCTCAGCAAGGCCGTGGGACTCGCCGGCGGCTATCTGGCCGCCTCCCGCGAGTGGATCGACCTGCTGATCAATCGCGCCCGCTCGTTCATTTTTTCCACCGCACCGCCACCGGCCCTCGCCCATGCCGCGCTCACCTCGCTGCAACTCATCGGCTCGCGCCAAGGCCAGGACCGCCGCGCCACCCTCCTCCGCAATATCGCCACCTTTCAACAAGCCAGCGGCCTGCTGCCAACCCACACCACGCCGATCCTGCCGCTGGTGTTAGGCAGTAATGAGGCCGCGCTGGCGGCCTCGGCGGCGCTGGAATGCCAGGGTTTGTTAGTGCCAGCGATCCGTTTTCCGACCGTGCCGCGCGGCACCGCCCGCCTCCGCATCAGTCTTTCCGCCGCCCACTCCACCAGCGCGATCACGCGCCTCGCGAGCAAGATGCAAGACCTCAAGATCCAAGACGCAAGATGAATGAGTTATTAGTTATTAGAAATGGGTTATTAGCAATAGGCTTCGCGCCACGCCCGCTCATCTGCTTTTCTTCTCTTGCGTCTTGAAGTCTTGTGTCTTGTGTGTTCAAATCTTGCGTCTGAGGCCGAGCCTCGTTAGTATTTTATGATATAGTTCACGTTGGCATTGATAGGCCGGGTTTCATTGCCACCAGAGCTATTCGTATCTCGAGTTACATTCCCATTGTTTGACGAATTGGAGAGTGCGTCAGCTCCGCCATCTTTAACAGCCCCGTATCCCATGGTTGTAAAGGGGGTCGTGTGAAAATGCGTTTTGAAAGCGTCAGTCT
>CAIVSK010000294.1 GCA_903908495.1 Akkermansiaceae bacterium | reverse complement strand
TCTTCCGCCGGGGAATCCGGGTGGCGGCAGGTCAATGGCAAGGCGTTCATGAACGAGTCCAACGCGGGCAATATCGCCTTTCGGCTAGACTATGAACCTGGCATCCGCATCGGGGATTTTCAGGACAAGCCCAAGGTCCAGAAGTACCACACCGAGACTGAGTTCCGCGACCTGTTCGGCCCGTTCTTCCGAGTGGTGAAGGTCGATGACTTTTCCAACAACATCAACGCGGCCTGTGCTTCGGCGCTGCCCGTCGATAAGGACAAACTCCGTGCCGCCATCGAGTTTGAATTCGACCTGCCCTATCCGGACGGCACTCGCATGGACCTTGTGAAATCCGCCATGGACTCTTTCTCCAAACGCCTTCAGACTAACCTATGATCATCCTGCTAGACCTCAACTACACGCTGGTGGCCAACTCGCCCAAGCACGGCACCACACCCGAGCGCATGGAAAAGCGCCTCGCAGGCGAGCAATACCGGCAATGGCTGGTGGAACTCGTGAGGCCGCACACCGTTGTTCTCATCTCGGCCCGCCCTGAAACCTGGATGATCAAAACGCTCGACCGCATTGAGCGGGAAACCGGATGGACTCCCGACGACGCGTGCTTCGCCCCCAAAGGGTGGTGGAATCCCCCGGCGATCAAGGAACACCTGTTGGGAACTGCGGTTTTCCCGCTCCACGGCAGGGACGCAAAATATCTCGCCATTGAAAGCAACCCCCGGACCCGCGATATGTATGCCAAGTTCGACATCCCGTGCTTCTGGGTGACCGAGGAAGGGACCTGCCTGACAGAGGGCACCCGGATCGTGAAGCGGCTGCCGCGTTGACACTGCTCACGCGGGCATGAGCGACACCGATCACGTGATGCCTTCCGGCCTCTGGCAATTCGACAAGCAGGTCACCGATGTCTTTGATGACATGCTCCAGCGAAGCATCCCGCAATACAACGCGATGCGGATGGTCGTCTTTGAGGTCGGCAGGAAATTCGTGCAACCCGGCACCGCCATCATCGACATGGGGTGCTCCCGTGGCGAGGCGCTGCTTCCCTTTGCCTCCAACTTTGGGGACGCCAATGAGTATGTCGGCCTGGAAATCAGCGAGCCGATGATCGAGGCGGCACGCGGGCAGTTCGCCAGCCACCCGCACGGCAATCGCGTCACCATCCAGCGTGCCGACCTGCGCCACGAGTTCCCGGTCGTGACATCCAGCGTCGTGCTCTCGGTGCTCACCCTGCAATTCACCCCCATCGAGTACCGCCAGCGGATCATCCGCCGCGTGTTCGATTCGCTGGCCCCCGGCGGTGCCTTCGTGCTGGTGGAAAAGGTGCTCGGTGCCAGCGCGGAACTCGACGAGGCATTCGTCGAGTTGTTCCTAACGATGAAGGAGCGCAACGGATATTCGCCCGGTGAGATCGACCGCAAGCGACTCTCGCTTGAAGGCGTGCTGGTGCCGGTCACCGCCCGCTGGAACGAGGACCTGCTGCATCAGGAAGGCTTCGCCTCGGTGGATTGCTTCTGGCGCCATCTGAACTTTGCCGGGTGGGTTGCGATCAAGCCATGAAAGCGCCAGACACGATTTCGACCGAGGCCGCCGAAAAGGTCTTGCAGGCTGATCTTCACAACCTGGTGAAGAAGGTGGCGGCCGGCAAACCGATGACGGTTGCCGAGCGCACGAGAATCGAATCCCTTGCGGCAGGCAGCACGGAGTCCGTTGTCTATGCCAAGACATTGGTGGAGCTTTCCGCCGTGTTGGGCGTGACGCGCCGCACGCTCACGACCTGGCAGAAAATGGACGGCTCCCCCAAGCCCCTGTCGAACGGATTGTGGCCGGTGGCTGACTGGCGCGAGTTCGTCCGGGTCCGGGGGCTCAAGGCAGGCAAGACGCCGGTTGGCAACGAGGAGGCGCTCAAGGCCCGCAAACTGCTTGCCGAGGTGGAAGAGAGGGAACTGCGGATCGCCGTCAAAAAGGGCGAGTATGTGCCGCTGCAT
>CAIVSK010000293.1 GCA_903908495.1 Akkermansiaceae bacterium | reverse complement strand
GGACAACTGGGGCCAGCACGGCGAAGAGGTCAAATCCTGCGTCGTGCCCATGGAGGCCGGGAAGGAGTATGCGATCCAGCTCGACTACAACCAGGTCGGCGGCGACGCCTCGATGCGCCTGGGCTGGGAGAATCCGGACGACATCGCCCCGGAACCCACAATTGCCGAAGCCGTGCAGACCGCCAGAGAGGCGGACGCCGTCATACTTTGCGTGGGCAACGCCGCGTTTCTGGAATCCGAGGGGGCGGACGTGGCCGACTTCAAGATGTCGAATGATCAGGACGAGCTGGTCCAAGCCGTGGCTCAGGCCAATCCGCACACCGTGGTGGTGGTCTACGGCGGGGTGCCCGTTCTGATGCAACATTGGCTCGGCAAGGTGCCGGCGGTCATCGCGGCCCTGTATCCCGGCCAGGAGGGTGGCACCGCCCTCGCCCAAATCCTCTTCGGCGAGGTCAATCCTTCCGGCAAGCTGCCGTTCTCCTACCTGCAGGAACGCAGCCAGTCGCCCGCCTTCAACGGTTACATGGATCCGGGCCTGAAGGTTCAGTATGCCGAGGGCGTGTTCGTCGGCTACCGCTACTACGACCGGCACAAAATCGATCCGCTTTTCCCCTTCGGCTACGGCCTTTCCTATACGACCTTCGAGTATGGCAGCCTGCGGGTCGAGCAGACCGGCGGGCACGCCTGGATGGTCAGGGCGGACATCAAGAACACCGGCCAGATGGCAGGTGAGGAAGTGGTCGAGTTGTATGTGAGCCCGGAGCACTGCTCCGTGCCGCGCCCGCTCAAGGAACTCAAGGGTTTCAGCAAGGTTTCGCTTGCGCCCGGTGAGACAGGGACCGTGAGCATTCCCATAAACGAGCGGGCCCTTCAGTTCTATGATCCGGAGAAGAAACAATGGACACTCGAGCCCGGCGTATTCGAAGTGCTGGTCGGCGCCTCGTCCCGCGACATCCGGCTAAAAGGCACAATCAAGCTGTAAACGACGGCCCGGTCCAGGACACCACTCTTTCATGGTGAGAACCTTGGGGTTCGACGGAGCGAGTGGAACGAGCGGAGATAGGGCCGCGCGCAGCGCGGATCGCGACCGCGATTGGCTGGAGGCCAACCAATCCCCGTGGGGACGCCAGCTCCCGGCAGCGCTTTGAATGTTTGCCGCCGGACGCCCGACGGACACGGCCCCGCGCCGCCGAAATCAGGGCACCATCAACCAGACACGCAGGTTGATGTTGCGGCTGGCCCCGCCGCTTTCCACCTGAAGTTTCATCGCATCGTGGGTGTCCACCCAATCGTGAAGCTGGTCACGCGACCAATTGCTGGCCAGTTTGCCCTCGATGCAGGTGATCAGGTCGCCTGCGGCGAGGCGGGCTTCCTCGGCGGGGCTGCCCGGGATGACCCGCGCGACCCGCCAGCCGGCGGGATCAAGTTTGATGCTCAAACCCACGCTGCGTTCGGAGGGCGAAGCGATCAGCCCGGCTTGCTGGGAGTAAAACCGGACCTTGTCAGTCCGCTGGTCGAACACGATGCAGAAACCGCCCAGCACGTCGTAGCCGATAGCTGGCTCAGAGCCGCCGACCGAAGCCACGGGTTCCGGCAGC
>CAIVSK010000292.1 GCA_903908495.1 Akkermansiaceae bacterium | reverse complement strand
CGCGGTGGCGTTGGTGGGGTTGGCAACGGTGTGTTCGACGCCGACGCGACGCTCGCCGGCATCGGGAAACACGCGCAGCAAATCAAGATGCAGCATCGGGCGGGCACGCAGTTCCAGGCGCCCGTGTGCGCCATTCCAGATGGTTTGGGTGAAATCCGTGTAACAATGGCCGCGATCACCGAGCGGATGGATCATCCGGTTGTCAATCCGCAGCGTCAGCGTGTGGCGGCCCGCAGCCAGCTTACCGAGCCGGTGCAGGTGCGGCGTGCCGAGCGAATCCTGCGCCCCGCACTCGCGCTCGTCGACCCACACCCGGCTTTCCCACAGCACGCGCTCCAGCAGCAAGTCCACTTCCCGGTCGCGCCAGCCGTCCGGGATGGTCACTTCGCGGCGGTACCAGGCCGGGCCGATGAACTTGTGCTCGCGTGACAGGAAACCGGGGTTCGGGTCCGGCTCCGGGTCGCCAAAACCCGCCAAATCCGTCGTGGTGGGCAGGGTGATCTGACCGGGCAGCGGCCGCCCGAACCACCGCTCCGCCAGTCCGGCGTCCTGCGGATCCAACTGAAACTGCCACGTCCCGGCCAGCGCCATGGGCGCCGCCGCATCCGACGCGGCGGCGGCGGCAGCGGTACTGGCGGCAATGGTCATCGCTCCGTGGCTGGCAAGCCAGACGAGTGGGATGATTTTCAAAAGTGTTTTCATAGCTGAAAAGTGACGTGGAAGGGGTTGCAGCGGCGCTTTCTAACCACTGATTGCACGGATTTAAGAGGATTGCACGGATAAGAGGGTCCTGATCTATCAAGTCTCAGACTCATGCAAATAGTGAATGCCAAAAAAATTCATAACTCTTTATTTATCCGTGAAATCCGTGAAATCCGTGAAATCCGTGAAATCCGTGGTTTCTATTTCCCTACCCAGGGCAATTGACTATTAGATATCACTGGGCGGCGGGGCCGGGCTTGGTGGCGGGTTTGGTGCCGGGCTTGGTGGCGGGTTTGGTGGCGGGGGCGGGAAAATGGGTCAGGCGGGCTTGGAAGGCTGGCCAGTCTTTTTTATCCTGCGGGGTCCAGGCGCTTTCCGCATGGGCGATGAGGCGCGGATAAATTTCCTGCTGGACGTTCTGGAAGGTGACGATGGATTCCGTCCAGGCGCAGGATTCCATGCCGAGCAGGCGGGACTGAGCGTCGGGCTTGAGGCCGGCGATGGCCAGCGGGTCGTTGAGATAGGCGCGCTCGAGCGGGGGGTGGCGGTCGAAGTAATAGCATGAGGAGTCGGAGATGAGCACGTTGTAGCCGGCGTTGGCGAAGTCGCGTGCATGGGTCATCGGGGGGCGCCAGAAGTGGTTGATGGCCTGTTTATCGACGCTTTGGCGGTAGATGTTGTTCCAGAAAATGGCGGTGCGACCGTGGACGGTTAGCCAAGCGGCCATTTCATTGCCGAAGGCGACCTGGACTTCCTCCCAATCCTTGACGTTGAGTTTTTGCTTGAGCGCCTGCATGTCCGGGCAGGGGTCCCATTGGTCGTAGAACACTTCGTCACCGCCGATGTGGATTTCCTTGGACGGAAACAACGGCAGGATTTCGGCGAGCACATCCTTGCAGAACTCGACGGTTTGTGGCCGGCCCACGCACAAGGCGGCGCATCGTTCACCGCTTTTTTTATCCTGCCTCGCCACCTGCGGCGTCCAGCCATTGGCGGGGGATAGTTCCGGATAGGCGGTGGCCGCGGCGGACATGTGGCTGGGCATGTCGATCTCAGGCAGCACTCGGATATGGCGGGCCGCGGCATAGGCGACGACCTCGCGGACGTCGTCCTGGGTATAATATCCGCCATAGCGGCCGTCGACGATGTGGGGCGAGCGCTGGTCCTGGGCGGTGACCGGATGCCAGGCGCCCACGCTGGTGAGCCGTGGATACTTTTTGATTTCGATGCGCCAGCCGTTATCATCGGTTAGGTGCCAGTGGAAGACATTGAGTTTAAGGTCTGCCATGGCGTCGAGCAGCGCCTTGACTTCGGTTTTGTCGAAAAAGTGCCGCGAGACATCCAGCATGAACCCGCGCCAGGCCATTCTGGGTGTGTCCTGGATACGCAGGCACGGGACGGTCTTGCCGGCCATCAGTTGGCGCAGCGTCTGGCAACCGTAGAACGCGCCCGCCGGGGTGGTGGCGGAGACCGTCACGCCGGTGGCAGCGACCTCCAGCGTGTAGCCTTCGGGCGGCAGATTGGGGGTGCGCTTGAGAGTGATGCCGGCACCCGTGCCTGCCGTGGGCAAGGCCAGCGCCGCCGCGAGTTGCGCGCCTTCGGCGGTGAATGCGGCGTCCGCGACGACCGGGGTGTTGCGGTTCCAGGTGAATTCGCCGCTTGTCGGCGTCACCTGGGCTGGCCACGGAATGAGATTGAGCGCGTCGTTGCGGGGTGTCTCGGCGGCGTCCAGCATAGGAGCCAGGGTGAATGCGGCCAGAGCAATGGCGATGATGGGTCTTTGCACAAGCGTTTGAGTACGCAGATCGGCGCTGATTCGTTCATCAATCACGCGGCGCGGGCGGCGACCGCTTGGGCCGCCGATAAGTGCTTGAGGTCGGCTGCCGCGTGGTGTCTGCTCTCGCCCATGAGCGACCTTGCCTGCCCGATGTGCGAAATGACCGAAGTTTTGACCCACCCTGGCCACGTCGAGTGCGTCACCTGCGGGCATGAGTGGCAAGCCGAGGCCGCAGCGGAGGAATCCGCCGCGAATCGCCTTGTCAAGGACGCCTACGGCAACGTGCTCGCCGATGGCGACATCGTGGCCATGATCAAGGACCTGAAATTGAAGGGGTCCTCCGATGTCCTCAAAGTGGGAACCAAATCCAGACCGATCCGGTTGGTGGACGGCGACCACGAAATCTCCTGCAAAATGGACGGAATCGCCATCGGCCTCAAAGCCTGCTTTGTGAAAAAGGTGGCGGGTTAGCCGGATTTCCATGTGCCGACAGCGAATCACCCAAGCCGGGGGGGGCGGGCGGTTGCCACAGTAGCCCATCCGGGCCGGCGGGCCCGGGTGCCGAACGCACCCTTGTCCAAACCGAAAAAAAGCGGCCCGACTGATCATCCTCCAGGGAAAACCCATTAACCCTGGGGGCATCTCAGCCGGACCGCCTATCGTGTCGCGACATGGAAAGAACGCCTCAGAAACACCAGTTTGTCTCCAAATTGGAATTTCCCCAAAAAAATATTTTCGCCGTGCCGATGGTGGAGCGCCGGGCGTTCCGGTGGGCTTCATCCGCCTGAATGTCCAGCGAGGCATCGCCTCACGCCCAGACTGGTCGGCTCAACAAACCGCTGGATTTTTCTTCACTTTTTACGAATTGATGGAATTCTGCCGAGTCAATCTTCAATTTCCGCACCAAAATCCTCCATGAAACCAAGATCAATCCAACGGCAACTCGCGCTCCTCGCGCCTCTGGCCCTCACCCTCACCCTCACCCTCCAAGCCGCCACAGTCACCAAGGCCACCACCGGCACCGATCTGACCGCTGGCGCGAGTTGGGGCGGCAGCGTTCCAAGCGGCACTGATACCGCCACCTGGACAGGCGCATCGCTGGGGGCCGGACTCACCCTCGGCACGAGCGCGGCCTGGCAGGGGATCGCCGTGACCGGTGCCGCCTCGAGCATCGCTATCACCGGCAGCGGCCCGCTGACCCTCGGCGCGGGCGGTATCGAACTGACAGGATCGGCGGTCGATCTATCGATGGCCAATGGCATCGTGCTGGCTGCGAGTCAGTCATGGAAAGCGGGGGCGGGTCGGACCCTCACCGTTTCCGGAGCGGTCGGAGGCACCGGGGATCTCACCTCTGGTTCTGCAGGTGGATCTCCGCCGGTCACCTACAACGCCGGCTACCTCTCTACGGCAAGCGGAAGCCCCACCACCGTTTTCACGAATACCTCCCTCGCCAGCATCACCGCCGCCAGCGGAATTATGAATGGCGGCTGGCTGACCGCTCCCGCGGCTGCCACAGGCTACTTCTTCACCAACAATGGCAGCACCGCCACCTACCAACTCCAGTTCTACGACGGCTCCTCCTACACCAAGGTGGCCAAAGTGCAACTGAGCCAAGTTGGCGCCGATGTGGTCGCCTACCAAGTCTATGCCGCCTACAAATCCGGCAATGTCCTTGGCCAGAATTTTGACGTCATCGCCGTCGACGGCAACCCGCCCACAGGTTCCGGCGGATACGGGGTCAGCAGCACCACCGTGAACTTCGGAGCCGCCGCCACCGGCACGGTTTCCCTAGTCGGAAACAACAGCTACACCGGCGCGACGAATGTCAACGGGGGGACACTCGCCGTCTCCGGCGGCAACGCGATTCCCGACGCCAGCACGGTAAGCCTCAGCAGCGGCACGACCTTGCTGCTCAACGCGAACGAAACCATCGGCTCGCTCGCCGGCGCGGGTGCCGGCAACCTGCAAGGCAACACCTTGACCACAGGCGGCAACAACACCAGCACCACGTATTCCGGAGCGCTATCCGGCAGCGGTGGCGTGCTCGTCAAATCCGGCAGCGGCACCCTGACCTTGACTGGAGTCAATGCCCAGACCGGCGCAACCCTCATTTCCCAAGGGGCCATCGTGTTCAATGGCAACAGCGCTCTGGGCAGCGCCGCGACGGTCGCGATCAACGATGCCAACACCGGTTCCAATAACACCTCGCTGCTGCTGCAGGGCAATGCCGTCTCCACCTCCCGTGCCATCACCGTCACCAACAACGGCAGCGGCACGGTCACCCTCGGCTCCACCGCTGCTTCCTCGGGCTATCTGGCCTTTTCCAACACGCTCACCCTCAACCGGGCCACCACCCTGACGTCCGCCACCGCCGACCGCACCGACTACAGCGGCAAAATCACCGGCCCGGTCGGCACGCTCACCATCACCGGCGGCCAGCGGACCACCTTCGGCAGCAGCACCAATGACTTCGTCGGCGATATCAGCCTGACGGGATCCGGCACCGTCCTGCAAACCGGAGCCGGTGACCCCGGCGTCGAGCGCATTCCCAATGCCAGCAGCGTGGCGGTAGGCGCGGGCACATTCCTGAAACTGGCCGGAACCGGCAGTTACACCGAAACCATCAACGGCCTGAGCGGCAGCGGCACCGTGCGCCAGCACGAAGGTGTGGCCGGCATGCTGAGCTTGGTCATCGGCTCGGCCGGCGGCGGCGGCGACTTCAGCGGCCTGTTGGAAAATGGTGGATCCGGCACCGTTGCCTTGACCAAGACCGGCGCAGGCACACAAACGCTCTCCGGCACCGACACATACACCGGGGCCACCAACATCAATGGCGGAACTTTGTCGCTGGGAAGCTCCGGTTCCATCGCCGGCAGTGCGTCCATTGCAGTGGCTTCCGGTGCCGTCTTTGACGTTTCCTCTCTGCCCAGTGGCTTCACCCTCGGGGGCGGCAAGACCCTTAAGGGTAAAGGCACGGTCAACGGCAATGTGGCCGTCGGGGTCGCGGGCATGGGCAGCCTCGCCCCGGGCGATGGCGTCAGTGGCGCGCTGGCCATCACCGGCAATCTGACCTTCAACGGGTATGCCACTGTCAACTTCGGGCCGCTTGCCAGCTACACCGCCGCTCCCGCTCTGGCCGTCACCGGCCTGATCGATACCACCAGCGCTGCCCCAGGCGACGTCTCTATCAACCTGCCCACCGAACCCGTGCTGGCCGGCACCTATCACCTCATCGGTCACGCCGGTACCTTGGCCGACATCGACGCCTTCGTTCTCAACACCGAGCCCTTGCTTTCGTCCCGGCAGGTCGGCAACCTGGTCAACCATGCGGGCTCCATCGACTACGTGGTCAGCGGGGCCAATCCGACGTGGACCGGCGCGCTGGGCTCGCAATGGACCAGCACCACGCTGGCCGCACCTAAAAACTGGACGCTGCCGGGCGGTGGCGCCACCGATTTCATCAACGGTGATGCTGTGTTGTTCAATGACGACGCAACCGGATCCACCACACTCAATCCCACCGAAGACGTCAGCCCCGTCGCGGTCGAGTTTACTAACAATTCCAAAAATTACACCCTGCAAGCGAGCGGCTTCGGCATCACCGGGACCTGCGTTGTGGTAAAATCGGGCAGCGGGGTGCTGACCATCACCAATGCCAACAGTTACACCGGCGGCACCACGCTCAATGCCGGTACCATCCAGGTTGGCAACGATGCCGCTTTGGCTGCCGACGCGCTCACCCTCAACGGCGGCACCCTGGCATCGGATTCCACCACGGCCCACACCCTCACCAATTCGCCCGTGGTCATCGGCGGCGATGTGACCCTCGGTGACGCGCTCAACACCGGAAAACTTGCCTTCACCAGTGGGGTGGGACTCGCAGCTGGCACCCGCCAGATCACCACGCTTTCCGCTGCGGAAATCGCTGGCTCCGTCACCAATGGTGCCCTCACCAAGGCCGGCGCGGGCACCCTCACCCTCGCTGGCAACAACTCGTACGGTGCCACCACCATCAACGCCGGAGTTTTGCAAATCGGCAATGGTTCCACCAGCGGCTCGCTAGGCTCCGGCAACATCACCAACCAGGCGGCACTGGTGGTGGATCGCAGCGGCTCGCTCGCCATCGGCGGAGTCATTTCCGGTGCCGGCTCGCTCACCCTCATGGGCGGTGCCACTCTCACCCTCAGCGGGGCTAACAATTACACGGGAACCACCACCGTCAATGCCAGCACGCTGGTGCTCGGCATGGGCACCGATTACTCGGTGAGTCACGTCGGCAGCGCGGTGACGATCAATTCCGGCGGCACCCTGCGCGTCACCCAATCCCACGCCACCGGCTTCGCCTACAGCATTGCCGGCAACAAGACGCCCGCCAACATCACCATCAACGCGGCCGGCACCTTCGATCACAACGGCTACGACACTTATATCGAAAATCTGGCCATGGCCGGAAATGCCACCGTCACCGGCTCCGGCGGCCTCCGCGTCTGTGCCAACCTCGCCGCCACTTCCGATGCCACCGGCGCTCCTGTCATCAACACCATGGCGCTGGTGGGCGGCAACTACACCGACGCCGGCAACACCCACACTCTAACCGTCACCCATGGTGCCGGTTCGGCCGCCACCAGTGACCTGACCGTCGGGATCATCAATGAAGTGAGCCAATCCGGTGCCACCAACCTGGTCAAGGGCGGCAATGGCACCTTGACCCTCACCGGAGCATCCAACTACAGCGGCACCACCACGGTCAATGCCGGCACCTTGGAACTCGATGGCTCGCTCACCTCCGCCACCACCGTCAAAACCACCGCCACCCTCACGGGCACCGGCGCGGGCACTGGCACCCTCAGCGTGGAAGCCGGTGCCAAAGTCGCTCCCGGCCACGGTATCGGCACGCTGGCTGTCGGGGCCACCACGCTCGCGGGCACCTATGTTTGCGAGGTCGGTGCCACCAGCTCCGACGTGCTGGCAGCCACCGGCAACTTGAACATCACCGGCTCTACCCTGGATCTATCCGGAACCCCGGCGGCCGCAAGTTATACCATCGCCACCTACACCGGCGCTCTCACCGGCACCTTCACCGCCAGCCCGGCCCTGCCGTCCGGCTATTCGCTCGATTACGCCACCCCCGGTCAGATCAAGCTGGTCGCCACCGCTGGCTTCACCTCATGGATCAATGGCTTCACCTTTGCTCCCGGTGCCGACAAATCGCCCACCGGTGATCCTGATGGCGACGGCGTCAGCAACCTGATGGAGTATGCCCTGGCCGGCCGCAATCCCACCCTGCCGGACGGAGCCACCGGCACCTTCAACGGCAACCTGCTGAGCTTCGCCAAGCGCAGCGAGGCCGCCGCCGATGCGAAAATCAGCTATGCCATCCAGTCGTCCGACGATCTCGGTATCACCCAGGCCTGGACAGAGGTCGGCAGCTACACCTCCAACGACGCCACCACCATTTCCTTCACCCTGCCCGCCGGCAAGACCAAGACCTTCGCCCGCCTGGTGGTGACCGAGGTGCCCTGAGCCTGCAGCGCGGCACTCCCCAATTGTCAAACTCCAAACACTCATCCACCTTAGCGATCAGGTCCCGACTCCTGCCGGTGGCTGCTTGGATGGCGGGATTGATCGCTTTGGCATCCGCCTATCAGGAGGTCCCGCCCGCTGCGCCCTACTCGGTCGTGGCCACCCCGTGGCCGATCGACCAGCGCGGCAGCCACCGCGCGGTGGTTCAGGTCGCAGCGGCGGCGGATGCGGTGCGGGCCGAACTGCCATGGCGCCGTAAGGCCAGCGATCCGCTCACCCAGAACATCGTCGTCGTCCAAGCGGCCACCGGCTTGGTGGTATCCAACCGGATCGTGCCCGCTCTAACGCGGGAGTCCGCCAGCGTGGTCTTCCAAGCCCAAACAGCCGGCGAATATGATATCTATCACCTGCCGTTCTATGACGACCTGAACTTCAGCGGTTCCTATGGCTCCGGCTACGTGGCTTTCCAGGCCACCGCGGCGTCTGCCTGGCTGGCTGCCAACAACCTGCCCGCCAGCGCGGCTGCCAAGCCGGTGGCCACGCTGCAGCGGTTCGAGGCACGGTTGGCCATCGATGCGTTCTGGCCGATGGAAGTGCCGGCCACTGCCGCCGAACGGACCTCGCTGCTTGCGGCCAATACCGGTGCCTATCTGCTGTTTCCCGAAGACGGCCGCCATCCGATCAAAATGAGGGACGAAATCCCCTGCCGTTGGACCAGTGGACCGTCTCATGAGTTCATGGGATGCGCCAGTCCCGACGAGTCCTACGCATTCCAGATCGGCGTGTATGCCAGCACCCAGTCGTTAGGCAATGTGCGGCTCGCCTTCAGCGATCTTCTGCCCGCCACGGGTGGTGCCCCGATCCCTGCCGCCTGCCTTGCCTGCCTGAATTGCGCCGGCACCAACTGGGATGGCCTGCCACTGATCAAGGCGGTCGATGTCGCCCAAGGTCGCGTCCAGTCGTTGTGGATCACCCTGCTGGTCCCGCCCGCCACCGCCACGGGAGTCTACACCGGCACGGTCACCGTCACGCCGGCCAACGCCCCGGCCCAAAGCGTCGCACTGGATCTAACTATCCTGCCGGACCCGGTCGTCAACCATGGCTACAACGACCCCGACACTCATTCGCGGCTCCGCTGGCTCGATTCACAACTCGGCGTGAGCGACGAGCCGATCCCGCCCTACACACCCATGAATCTTGCCAACCGCACGGTTGGCGTGCTCGGGCGGACTTTGACATTCGATGACTACGGCATGCCCTCTGATATCCACGCCGGATCGACGGCGATCCTTCAAGCCGCCGCGAAGCTGCTCGTCAGTTCAGCGGGAGTGCCGCTCTCATTCGCCGCCGCCCCCCCCAACGTCACACTGCAAAACAACGGCCGCATCGAATGGCTATCCGCCTCGACTGCTGCCAATGGCCTCACCCTGACGACGAATGCCAGCATGGAATTTGATGGCCATGTGAATTACAAGGTCACTCTATCCGCGCCAACCGCAGTGAGCCTGTCCGACGTGGCGCTGGAGATTCCCATCACTGCCGCCGCTTCCTCGCTGATGGCGGGCATGGGGTACGATGGCGGTCCGCGCCCGTCCAGCTTCACCTGGGCATGGAACACGCCTCACGACAGCCTGTGGCTCGGCAGCGCGCAGGCCGGTTTGCACTGCGAACTGCGTGGCTCATCCTACAACGGGCCTTTGCTCAACCTTTATAACCCGGCAGCTCCCGCAACCTGGGGCGGCGGTTCCGTCAGCGTCACCAGTTCTGCCGCCGGCACATTGCTCCGCGCTAACTCAGGGGCCCGCACCCTCGCCGCCAACACTCCGCTCGTGTTTGAATTCGCGCTGCTCATCACCCCGGTCAAACCCCTCGATACCGCACTGCAGTTTGGTGACCGCTACTATCACAACCCGGCGGCCCCGGATCCCCCGTCCGATTGGAAAAATTGGGGAGTTAACGTCATCAACGTCCATCATTCCAACCCGGTTAACCCGTTCATCAACTGGCCCTTTGCCACCCCCGTCGAAACCAGCGCATTCATCCACACCTATCAAGCCCAAGGCGCCAAAGTCAAACTCTACGATACAATCCGCGAGTTGACCCGAAATACCGCGGAAATCTGGGCGCTTCGCAGCCTCGGCAATGAAGTGCTCGGTGGCGGCCCTGGCGGCGGGTTCCCATGGCTGCGCGAACACTACGCCAGCGATTACTCGCCTCAATGGTACACCCCGGTGACCTCCGGCGGCCGCTACGACGCCTCGGTCGTCACCACCCGCGATTCCAGATGGTATAACTATTACGTCGAAGGGATCAAATGGCTCGCCACAAATTATAACATGGACGGCATCTATCTCGACGACGTCGCCTATGACCGCCGTACCCTCAAACGCATCCGCCGCGTGATGCTCGACGCCCGCCCCGGCTCACGCATCGACCTCCATTCCAACACCGGCTTCGCCCTCGGCCCGATTAACCAATACGCCGATTTCATGCCCTATCTCGACCGCCTGTGGTTCGGCGAGTCATGGAATTACGACGCCCTCAGCGCTGACCAGTGGCTTGCCCAGGTGTCTGGCATCCCGTTCGGCCTCATGGGTGAATTGCTCAACAGCGGTGGCAATCCGTGGCTGGGAACGGTTTTCGGCATGACCCAACGCTGGGGCTGGACCACCAACGGGGTGGTCCTCGATCCCCGTCCAGTTTGGAAAATTTGGGACCAGTTCGGCGGCTTGCAAGACGCCACCATGATAGGTTGGTGGCAAAGCGATGCTCCAGTCACCACCAGCGACCCCGAAGTCAAGGCCACCGCCTTCATCAAGAATGGCAAAACCCTCGTGGCACTCGGCAACTTCTCCGTGTCTAATAAAAGCGTGACCCTCACGGTCAATTGGACCGCGCTCGGCCTCGATCCCGCCACGGCGCATTTCTTCGCCCCGGTCTCCGCCGGCTTCCAATGCCAGGCGACCTATCTTCCGGGTGGCTCCATCCCGCTAACTGCCAAACGCGGAATGTTACTCATTCTCGACGCGGTGGACCATGCCGCCGCCCATGACTCGAATTGCAGCTTCCACGGCAGCGCCCAAATTGCATTGATCCATCCATGAAACACCTGAAATACCTCACGTTAGCCTTCCTGATGGCGCTGATGACCGCCCGCGCCGTCGGCCCATCTATCCAAGCAGCCGCGCTGCCCGACGCCGTGCGCGGCAAACAAATCGCCGAAATGAAATTCGGCATGTTCGTCTGCTGGAGCTTCAGCACGTTCTCGCAGCATGAATGGACCCCCACCCATGACAAGGACGCGTCGTTCTTCAAGGCCACCCACTGCGACACCGACCAATGGTGCCAGGCCGCCAAAGACGCCGGCATGGGCTACATCCTGTTTCTCACCAAACACCACGACGGCTTCTGCCTGTGGGATACCCATACCACCGACAAAAATATCACCAACAGCCCGCTCCAGCGCGATGTGCTGGCCGATCTCCGGAAATCCTGCGACAAGTCCGGCATCAAACTCGCCATCTACTTCTCCGAAGGCGACTGGAATTGGCCGGGTGCCGTGGATGGCGGAGGCCAAATGGGCGGCTCCAATCCCGAAATGAAGAAGGCCCAGCTCAAGGAGCTTTTAACAAATTACGGGCCGATCGAATTCATCTGGTTCGACCACGCGGTCGGCGACGGCGGGCTCAACCATGCCGATACCGACAAGTGGGTCCGCTCGTTCCAGCCCAATTGTTTCAGCGGCTACAACAACGGCGAAGCAGGCGGCCGCATTGTGCTTCGCGAAAAGGGCAAACCCGGCCCGATCGGCGGCGATGGCCTCAACTGGAATGCCAGCCAGGGCACCAATGAGAAGAAATATCCGTACACGGCCGCTGAATTCACCTACCCCATCCTCCCCCACCACGGCGGCCCCGGCGCGGAATGGTTCTACTCGGTTCCCGCGCTCGACAACTCATGCCTCCCCGCCATGCACATTTACATGGATTACCTCGGCGCGGTGAAGTATGGCAACATTCTCTCCATCGATGTAGGCCCCGACTACACTGGCAAACTCCGTGCCATCGATGTCAAGACCCTGCACGAGGTCGGACAAATGATCCGCGGCGAAGTCAAGGTCCCGGTGCCCATCGACGGCAGCGCCTCCGCCTCATCCACCTGGCTCCAAGCCGGCTATGATGCGCAAAAAGCCAACGACCACGACCCCGCCACCCGCTGGGGGGCCGCAGCGAACAGCCGGTCCGCCTGGCTGCAGATCGACCTCGGCGGCGAGTGCCCGGTAAGCCGCGCGGTGATCGACGAAGCAGGCTTTGACCGTGTCACCAAGTTCGAACTCCAGGCCCGGACTAATGGCTCGTGGCAAACCATCGTCACCGGCACCACCATCGGATCTGACATGAGTATCACGTTTCCCTCACCGGTCAAGGCGCGCCAGTTCCGTCTCAACATCCTCGAGGCCAGCGAGGTCCCGACCATCAGCGAATTCCAGTTGTTCGAGTAAATGGGGACTGCGTGATTGCTGTGGTGGTTTGAGAACGTCCTGAGCGGATGCCGGGGGTGAATGACGAAAGGACCAAGTCGCCCTGGTCCTTTCTGATAAATCATTCAACCGTCCCATGCGGGTCAGACCTTGCGGCGCAATGCGAAGCGCAGACCCAGCAGGCTCAGGCCCAACATCGCTGCCGTGGTGCCACCGTCGGGCACAGGTTGCGGGTTTCCGTTAGACGCGACGCCGGCAACCGCGTAATGCGAAACTGCATACTTGTCACCGGTTCCCCAAATCAAAGCGCTGTCGTACGGGACCTTTGCCCCACTGCCGTCGAGCTCGATCACGACGGATCCACCATTCGGTCCGTCATATTGAACGACGAGATATTTCCACCCTGATGTGATCATGAAATAGCCGTCCGAACCGCCTAACTCTGGAGGATTATCGGTTTTTAAGATGTCAGAAGAACTGAATGTCGTTGTTGTAACTAAATTCAGCAAATTCGCGATTTGTGTTTCTGTGGAGTAGCCCGCTCCCTTTGCCGCGGCAAGCACGAGATTGTAGGGAGAAGCACTAGCAGCGTAGGGATCATCCGTGATCTGGCCAGTAGCGGTAATTGCTGGCCACGACGTCCCGAAATCGATGACGTTCGCATGCGCCTGCTGGTTTTGGATCAAGCCAAATAGGCAGGCTGTCCCCACTAGTTGTAGTATATTTTTCATAGCAGTTGTGTGTTGTGTTCTGTGATTTGGGATTGCCGGCATATATTCGAGCAAACCCCGTGCCAAGATCGGAATCCGTGCATCTAATATTCGATCGTGGCTCTGCATTCGCCTGATAATGAGCGAGTTAAGTGGATTTGCGATGATCTGTTCCGGCGTCTCACGGAGCCCGTCGGCTGGCGATGTGTAAGGTATTTCGGCGTGTCACGGAATGGGTTATGTAAGACTGTACGCCTTCCCGACACGGCGATTTCCGCTCGATCATCCTTGGAGCTGGAGAAACCACCACTCACCACGCGGCGGCGGTGTGTGACCGTTGATGCCAATGGTTGGCAGAACCTCCGATGGCGGCCGGTGACCATTGGTGGGCGGTAGAGAGGCCCGGCATCGAGCCAAAGCGGTGTCGCGCTGGCGCTTGCCACCGCACTCCATGCATGAGCCGCCCCTGCGCGGCCAATGTACGCCACCTTTGCGCACGCGGCCAATGTTTGGAGTGCGGCGGGAAGGGGCGGAGCCCGCCACGCCGCTTTGGCTCAACCCGCGGCGTCCCGAGGTACCCGCCACGCCGCTTTGGCTCAACCCGCAGCGTCCCGAGGTACCCGCCACGCCGCTTTGGCTCAACCCGCGGCGTCCGATGTGTGAGGTTCCGGCCAGCTGCCACCAGCGCCCACTCATTGAGCGCTGATCGGCAGGCTTACGGCTTGCTGCTTACGGCTTTAGCTGGATGACCCAACGGACCATGACGCTGGGTTCCCCTAGCAATGCCAGCGGCGTCCAGAACTCGTGGTAGCGCCCGCTGCCACTGTCTGGCATTTGCGTCCAGTTGATCAGGTCGCGGCTCCACTCAGCGCCGTAGATCACGTCGGTGACGTCCTGGGGCTCGTTCACCTTGAGCCGGAAGCGACCACTGATCAACTCGGGTGCTGGTAGCTTCCAGAGATCGCTCGCTGTGCGGGGATTCATCCCGAAAGCGTATTCAACCAGGTTTTTGACGCCGTCTTTATCCTCATCGGCCAACGGGTCGGTGATTGAATAGATCAGCGCCCACTCGTCATAGTTGCTGCGACTGGGCAGGGTGCGGAAAGTGGCGGCGAGACTGGTGGTCGTGCCACTCGCGTTGGTCGCATTCACGCGGTAGTAATACAGCGTATCGGGTGTTAGATTCATCAAATCCGCGGCCATCGAATCGGCAATGAAGCCGTTCAGGATGGATACCGAGGCGACGGAGTATCCAAAGGCGGGGGTAGGGCCGAACTCGAAGTTCGCCGTGGTGGCGGAACTCAACGCATTAATGCGAGCACTGATGGTGGCGGTGGTGGAGGTGATGTCAGTCGCTTGCAGTTCGCCGACTTCCGGCGGGCCGGCCAGGACGACGGGATTGATCGCGACCGTCATGCCTCGGCGGCGCGAGATGCCACCATGCACCAGGGTGTCCACCACGCGGGGCGACTGGTTGCGGGCCAGTTCATCGGCATAGGTGAAGCCATCACCGTCCGTGTCGCTGTTAGGTCCGTTGGCCAGGGTTCCGTAATATGTCCATTCATTCCAGTCCATGATGCCGTCCCCGTCGCTATCGACAGTTGGGTCGATGTAGTTGGCCACGAGAGTGGTGGGCGTGTTGATAGTGAAGGTGAGGCCGCCCAGGGCGACCCCCGAGGGATCCTGTTGTCTAACGCCATTGCGGCTCCACCACGAGAACTGAAGGTTCCCGGAAGTGTTGCCGGTTCTATCCGGTACTGTGACCAAGGTTCCGGGCAGCAGATACTGTTGATCGATGAGAATGGAGGGCGGATTGCTGATGATGCGCAAGGGAAGGTGCCCGTCGGTACTCGCAAAAATCGCTGCTGAGCGACGGCGGCTGATCCCCCCCGGGGCCAATACATCCGCCACTTGCGGGGCCTGGGCCCGTGCCAACTCCTCGGCGACGGAGAATCCGTCGCCATCGGGGTCGGAAGTTGCATTGTATTGCAGCGAGCCGAAGTAGGTCCATTCATACCAATCCTTGATCCCGTCGCCGTCCGAGTCGAGGTTGGGGTCAATGTAGTGGGCTGTGACGGTAGTTGGTGCATTCAAGGTGAAGGTGAAGCCGCTCAGGGCTGCACCCGAGGCATCCTGCTGGCGCACGCCATTAAGATCCCACCAGCAGAACTGGAGGTTGCCATAGGTGTTGCCGGTCTTGTCCGGCACCGTGACGAGCGAACCTGCCGGCAGATAGGTCGTCGAGTCCAGAATGGTGGCCGGGTCGCTGGCAATCCGGAACGGCAGGCGTCCGGTGGTATCGACATAGATAGCCGACCCGCGGCGGCGGCTAATGCCACCATGCGCCAACTCGTCCGCCGCCAGCGACGAGAACCCGCGTGTCTCCTCATCGGCGATGGTGAAGCCGTCGCCATCCGGGTCGGAGGCATTGTTGTATTGGAGACTTTCAAACCACAGCAATTCCTTCCAATCCAGCAGGCCATCGGCGTCGCTATCCTGAGTGCTCGGAGTGTAGCGTGCGACCAAGGTCATGTTCGTCGTGGGGGTCACTGTGATCGGTTGCCAATCCGTGGGGTGGTCGAATCGCGTGCCGTTCAGGAGCCATCCGGTGAAGTTATAGCCGGAGATGGACACGGGCGGGTTGGTGAGGGCGACCGGCACGCCTTTGGGCACGATGCGGGTTTGCAGGATGACGCCGGCCGGGTCGCTGAGTTCCGTGAGTATGACGTAGTGGGCGGGATCCTGAATCACGCTCACGATGGCCCGCCGACGGCTGACCCCACCGTGATCAAGCAGGTCAGGCACGCCGGGATACAGGCCCCGTGCCAGTTCATCGGAGTTAATGAATGCGTCCCCATCCGGGTTATCGCTGCCGTTCCAGGCGAGCGTGCCGAGATATCGATATTCCCACCAGTCCGGCAGGCCGTCGCCGTCCGTGTCCGCAGTGGTAGGCACATAGACCGCCACGGCATCCACCGCGCCTGTCACGGTGAATTGGGCGGGATTCTGGGCGCCGCCGCTGAGGTCCGCCCAGCGAGTGGCGTTGAGCGTCCAGTAGCAGAAGGTGTAGTTGCCACTGGTCTCGGGCGCGGTCACGGTGGTGGCCACCGAGTTCACGGTAACCAACGTGGTTTGATTGACGATACCGACGGGCACCGATGTTTGACGCAACTGAACGGTTTGGGCGGCGGCGCTCCCAGCCAGCAGGGCGGCAAGGCAGATCCGGACGGCCCAGCACCCTGGCCTGTTCGCGGGTGGGGGATGTGGCCGGTTCATGACACGTGATGGTTGGCGGGGTTGGCGGCAGGGTGGACCATTACGGCAGCGTAATGGCAAGGGTGTCATAGCCACCGACGGCGATGGCCACAGCGTTCACATCGAACTGGGCGGGGGTGTTCCGGTTGGTGGTGGTGTTATCGCCAAGCTGGCCGTAGTTGTTGTAGCCCGTGGCCCAGATAGAGTTGTCGGTTTTCAGGAAAACGGTGTGCAGGGAACCGGCATAGGCCTGCGAGACGCCCGACGCAACAATCTGCAACGGGACCGAGCTATTGGTGGTCGTGCCATTGCCGAGTTGGCCGTGGGTGTTGCGGCCCATCGCCCACAGGCTGCCATTGGTTTTCACATAGACGCTGTGACCTTGGTCATCGCCGGTGCTGGCCGATGCTTGCGCCACATCGGTGGCAACCTGGACCGGCGTGCTGCGGTTGGTGGTGGAATTGTTGCCGAGTTGGCCATAGTTGTTGTAGCCCGTGGCGAAAAGACTGCCGCCGATTGTCACATACAGGCTGTGATACATTCCCGCTGAGACTTGGGCCGCTCCGGTGGTGACCAGGACCGGGGTGCTTCGATTGGTGGTGCTCAGGTCGCCAAGTTGGCCGTAGTTGTTAAGGCCCATGGCGAAAAGTTCGCCGGTGGTCTTGACAAACATGGAGTGCTGCCAGCCGCAGGCTACCTTGCTGACTCCGGATGACAATACCTGGACCGGGGTGGCCCGGTTGATGGTGGTGCCGTCCCCAAGTTGGCCGACGTCGTTAAGCCCCATCGCCCAGAGGCTGCCATCGGTCTTGATGAACATTGAATGGTTGCCGCCGGTAGCAACCTCCGTCACTCCGGTCGCAATCTGGATCGGGCCGCTGCGTGCCGTGGTCGTGCCATCGCCGAGTTGACCGTAGTTATTGTAACCCACCCCCCAGAGGCTGCCGTCCGCGCGAATGAAGAAGGTGCAGGCGTTGCCCCCGGCGGCAACTTTCGAGATATTGGGAGCCGAGAACTGCTGCCAACTGGATTGACCGTAATCGTTGCGACCCCAGCCCTTGAGGTAGCTCGTCGTGGGTGCCAGATTCTTCACGATGGAATCGGTGGTGACCGAGGAAAATCCATATTTGCCGACCTGTGCGCGGGCCAATTCGGCGGGGGTGATCGGGTGCGCTCCCATCTGCTCATAAGCGTAGACCAAACCGGCGGGGGTTGGATTAGTTAGAAAAGTATAGGGATGATCGTAATCTTGGGCCAGCTTGATGCCGGTATATACGCCGCTCTTCCCCCAGATGGTTCCCAGCCAGCCGTTACCGGAGGTGGTGTAGGTCTGGTTGACCAGGCCGGTAGCCAGGTACCACAGCCACAGATCTCGCAGCTGGGGATTGGTGATTGGTGCCGCACTGACTTGAATGGCGGGATCGCTACCCGAGGCCGGCACGGTGATCCAGTGGATGCCCAGCAAGCTGCGGCTGTCCTTGGCGAGAACTTCGAATTCAAACGTCGCATAGTCGATCCCCCAGTCGGCCGGCATGTTCCAGACCACGTGACGGGTGACTCCGGTCGGTTGGTCGTTACCTATGTTGGCCGTGGTGCCTTCGACGAAGGTGCGTGCGGGCACCGAGTAGCCGGTCCGGTTCTTGGTGTCGCCGTCGCGCACGGCGAGGAGTCCGGTGGAGACGGTGGCGCTGTCGGCATCCTTGACTTGATAGTTCACGTCCACCAGATTGGTTCCGGCGCGTTGGCTCGCCGAGAGGATCATGGGCTGCGGAATGCTTGGAGCCGCAGGGAAATTCGAGGCATTGGAGTATTCGCGGATGGCTTTGGAGACGCGGTTGCCCGTCACGGAATAATAGTCCCCTCGTTGGGAAAAGGCACCGCCGCCGTTGCTCTTGATCATCGGCATGCCGCCGATGTTGCCGTAGTTGTTACCTGGATCAAGCATCCAGAGTGCATTGTACGGAGCGTAGTCGATATTGTTGTTGTAGGCATAGTAGGTCATCACCAGACCATCGCTGGAAACGGCCAGACCATACACATTGAAGCCTGCCCAATTCAGAGTCGCTCCTTTGAGGTAATTTCCAGTCGCATCAAAGACCTTGATCGGCGGGTCGGAGGCGCCGTTGGAATTCGCCACGATCACGTCGCCATTGTCCGAAACCACGATGGCGGACGGGCTCCCGGCTTGGAACTGCCCCGGGAGGCTGCCCGCCTGCCCCCATTTCCGCAGGAAGGTGCCGGTGCTGTTGAACACCTCGACGCGGGCGTTGCCCGGATCGCAGACGAACACTTCGTTGGTCTTGCTGCTGACGGCGATGAGGGTATTGCCGGTGGCCGCCTCCAAATCAAACTGCCCGTCCGCCTGGCCCCATTGGCCCCATTCGCGGATGAAGGTGCCGTTGGGGTCGAAGACCCGCACGCGGGTGAGTCCGCGGGACAGGACATAGACGTTGCCCGCCGCGTCGCAGGCGATCCCGTGGATGAAGCCGAAGTCCATGCTGAAGCGCCGGACAAACACACCGGCCTCGGTGAATTGGAGGATCTGGGTCGGGTTGTTGCCATTGACCTCGGCCACATAGACGCCACCACTGCCGACGGCGATGGAGCGCAGGCTATTGTTGTTGGGACTGCCGAACTGGACCCCGCTATCGCGCCAGTTGTCCTGAGGCATTAACTGGGCGGAGGCGGTGAGGGTGAGAACCAAGCCGAGAGCGGCGTTGAGAAACGAATGTTTGATGCTCATTTGGGGAGGACGTTGTGGTTCCGTTGATTAATGCCCGCCTCACAGGAAAGGCCGAACATTCGATCAAGTAGATAAAAGTGTCCTCAGAGTCAATCTCTTTTTGATATTCTTTTTTGGTTGCAACTTTCTCCCATTTCTTTCGATCGCCGGCTGGTGCCACAGCGTTGGTGGCAGGGCGAATTGTTGTTTGGGAATCCTAAATGATGTTGGGATATTCCGGCTGAAGTCACCGCCGTCCCAATGAAATGTGGGGTGCCGGGCATCACCGACATATAGATTGCAGGAGGCCGTTTCCTGGAATTCAGGTTAGATCTTGCGGAGGCGCTATCCCGGGCGGGGGCAAGGGTAACAAGCTTGTTACCCTTGGCGGTTTGCGTTTGGCACCCCACCCACGCAACTTGCGGCCGATGCCACGACAATCCACCAAGCCGAGCTCAGCCATCATCACCCACATGAAAACACACCGCATCGTTAGCCACCAGTGCCGATGACTTCCAGGAGGGTAGCTGGGGTTGCCCTTGCTCGCGGCACGTCTCTTGACAACAGAACAACACTCGATTAGGGGAAGTCTCCCCACCTTGCAGTTCCCCAACCCACCCCATGCATATTCTTGTGATCGAAGACGAGCCGCAACTGGCGCGCCATGTGTGCAGCGCCTTGTATCGCTGCGGCCACGAGGTCCGCGCGGAATACGATGGTGCCAAAGGGCTGGCGGCCGTGCTCGCCGCGGCACCGGACCTGGTGGTGCTTGACCTGAACCTGCCAACTTTGGACGGCTTCGAGGTGCTGGAACGAATGCGCAAGGCGCACAGCCCGGCGCGGGTGATCATTCTCACCGCGCTGGGGGATGTGGATCATCGCATCAAAGGTCTCAACGCCGGTGCGGATGATTACCTCGCCAAGCCCTTTTCGATGGAGGAACTCGTGGCCCGCGTCGAGGCGCTCGGGCGGCGCCATGCCACCCCCACGGCGGAGGATATCCTCAAGGTCGCCGATTTGCAGATGGATGTGCGCCAGCGCCGCGTCGCGCGCGGGGGCGAGACCATCACGCTGTCGCCGCGCGAGTTCGAGCTGCTGCAAGTGCTAATGGAGGAGCCGGGGCGCGTGTTCTCCCGCACCGAACTGTCCGATCGGGTGTGGCATCGCGAGCACGAATACGACACGCGCACCGTCGAGATTTTCATCGCCCGCCTGCGCAAGAAAATCGACGCCGGCTTCACGGTGCCGCTTATTCACACGATGCGTGCGATGGGCTACACGATCAAAGCCGCCGCCTGATTCCAACTCATGAAACCATTCATCGCTCTCCTGCTCGCGTCCACCCTGGCCCACGCCGACACGGTCATCGAAGGCCACGTCGAACTGCCCAAGGCCAAGGCGGCCCCCGTGATCGCAAAGCGCTACGAAATCGTCACCAAGGGTGGGGTGCTTTCGACCAACCCGCCCGCCGCGATCGTCTATTTGGAAGGCGGCTTCGCCAAGCCCGCGGTGCCACCCGTGCGCCAGATCGTGCAGAAGGACCTGGTGTTTCAGCCGTCGCTGCTCGCGGTGCAAACAGGCACCAGGGTGGAGTTTCCTAACCGCGACGACACCTATCACAACGTGTTTTCGTTTTCGCCGGCCAAACGCTTCGACCTCGGCCGCCACCGCCCGGAGGACACCCCGGTGCCCTCGCAGGTGTTCGACAAGGCCGGCTTGATCACCCTGCGCTGCGACATCCACGAGCACATGCGCGGCATCATCCTGGTTCTCGATACCCCTCACTTCACCATCAGCGGCACGGATGGCAGCTTCAAACTCGCCGGCCTGCCCGCCGGTACTTACAAACTCAAGGTTTGGCTCGACAGCCGCACCACCCTCGAGAAGTCCGTCACCCTCATCAGCGGCCACACGACCCAGCTCAACTTCCCGTGACCGCCACGCCAAGCATCACCGGCTTCCGGCTGCGCGTGCTGCTTGGCATGATGCTGGTGGTTTGCGCGGTGACGGCGCTGGCCTTGTGGAGTGCCCAACAAAAGTTCACCACCGAGGTGCAGCAACAGTTGCAGTCGGCGTTCCAAGGCCAGATCGCCAGTTTGCACCAGGCCTGGGAGCTGCGCCATGCCGCGCTGGTGGAGCGCTCGCGTGCATTGGCGCGCAAGCCGCGCCTCCACGCCGCACTGGAAGACAACGCGCTGGACCTGCTCTATCCGAATGCCGAGGACGAGCTGCGCGACTTGATGGAAGGCGGCGCCGAGCACCTGCTGCAAGCGCGGTTCTATCGGTTTCTCGGCGCAGACGGCAGGGTGATCGCGGCCCCGCCCGGGGTGGATGCGGGAAAACTCAGCGTCGAGCAAGAGGCCGGCTTGAGTTTGGCGAAACTGCCGGATACCCAGCAAGTCGGCTACCTGATGCGCGATGGAGGCGTGGATGAAATCATCGCCGCGCCAATCATCTCAACCGACACCGACGAGGTGATCGCGAGCATCGTGCTCGGCTTCAAACCGTTTGATCTCAATGGAAAGGGCCATGGTATGCAAGCCGGCATCTGGACGGGCGGCCGGCTTATCCTGCCGGATGCGTCCGCTGAGGCCCGCCGCAAACTCGACGCGGTGATGCCAGGCGCGCCCACCGGTTCCCATTTCGAAGTCATCATCGCCGGTGTGCCGCACCTCGTGTTCAACCAATTGCTCAATCCCGACTCGTTGTTCCCGCCTGCCTATGAGGTCTGCGTTTACTCGCTCGCGGAGGCGGAACAACGTCGCCAGAATTTGCGCTGGCAGATCCTGGGGGCCGGCGCCTTGCTCTTGTTGGGCGCCGCCGCTGCCAGTCACCTTATCGCCGGTCGCCTCGCGGTGCCCGTCGAGCAACTCGCCGTGGACTCGGCGCGCAATGCCCTGCAACGCGAGCAGGCACAAGCCGCGTTGGAACAAACCAGCGTGGAATTGCAGCGCTCGGAGCGCTTTTCCGCCGACACCTCGCACCAGCTCAAGACACCCATCACGGTGCTGCGCGCCGGCCTGGAGGAACTGCAACAGCAACCGGGAATCACCCGGGAAATGCGCGTTGAAATTGTCGAGCTGATCTTCCAAACCACCAAGCTTTCCAGCATGATCCATGACCTGCTGCTGCTTTCGCGGCTGGATGCCGGCCACCTGCAGCTGCAAATGACCGACGTTGATCTACCGCTTTTCATCGACTCTCTGGCGGATGATTTGAGCGCCGTGCCCGGGGCCGAGGATTTTGACGTCACGGTGGATGTGCCCCGCAATATGCACATTCGCGGCGAGAAACGCTACATTGCGATGATCCTGCAAAACCTGTTGGAAAACGCCTGGAAATACAATGTGCCCCACGGCGTCATCGCCATGCGCGCTGAGGAAGTCGGCGACTTGGTGGTCCTGCGCGTTGGCAACTCCGGCCCCGGCATCCCGCTCGAGGCGCAGGACCACATCTTCGAGCGCTTCCACCGCGCCGCCGTCGGCGAGAACGTCCCCGGCCACGGCCTCGGCCTCAATATCGCCCGCGAACTGGCTTTACTCCACGGCGGCGACCTGCGATTGCTTCGCTCAGCCGAGGGTTGGACCGAATTTGAAGTCTCCTTCCACCTCGCCCGCCGACTTGTTTCCGCATGAATCCGCTCCGCGCCATTTCCCTAGCCTGCCTCGCGACGGCCGCACTCAGCGCGCGTGGCGAGGATCTCCTGGACCGCGCGGATGAGGCGCTCACTTTCGCGGGATGCAACGGACAGGTTGGCGCGCATTTGAGCGGCTTGCTCGACCTCGAATTCTATCAATTCAACGGCGACCCTCCGGGACTGCTTTTCGCCGACGGTCACGAGCTGTGGAATTCCCGGCTCACCCTGCTGTTTGATGCCCAAATCGGCTCGCACGTCTATTTGTTCGCTCAAGCCCGCCTCGATCGCGGCTTCGACCCGAGTGCCGGGCCTCTGCAAGCACGGTTGGAGGAATACGCGCTGCGCTGGACCCCGGGGGATGATGGTCGCTTCAATCTGCAGGCCGGCCGCTTCGCCACCATCGTGGGCAATTATATCGAGCGGCACCAGTCGTGGGAAAATCCCTTCATCAACGCACCGTTGATCTATGAACACATGACAGAGCTTAGCGATGCCGGGCCGGCCCAAAACCGGTCCGGGGTAGGCGCGGTCGCAGAGGAATCCAAGTACGAATACCTCCCGGTGATCTGGGGGCCATCGTATGCCACAGGTCTTGCGGTTTCCGGGCGGCTCGGCAAGTTCGACTATGCCGCCGAACTCAAGAACTCCGCCCTGTCGTCGCGGCCGGAAACCTGGGATGCCGGCGACCACGGCTTCGCCTATCCGACGCTCAGCGCACGCCTCGGCTACCGCCCTGACATGGCTTGGGCGCTCGGGATGTCGGCCAGCGAGGGCGCGTATCTAACCGATCAGGCGCGCGCCGGCCTGCCATCCGGCACGGGTCTCGGGGATTTCAAGCAATACCTGCTTGGGCAGGACCTTGGTTTTGCCAGCGGGCACTGGCAGTTGTGGGCCGAGGTGTATGAAGCGCGCTTTGACGTGCCGCATGTTGGCAACGCCGACACCCTCGGTTACTACCTCGAAACCAAATACAAGTTCACGCCGAATCTGTTCGGGGCGCTGCGCTGGAACCAACAGTTCTTCGACAGCGTCCCCAAAGGCAATGGCGGCATGGATCCCTCGGGCAACGCCATCTGGCGCATCGACACCGCCGTGACCTATCGCTTCACCCCGCGCTCGCAGTTGAAGCTCCAATACAGCTTGCAGCACGAGGACCAGGCCGAAGCCGCCCTTTCACACCTCGTCGCGGCGCAATTCACGCTCAGGTTCTGAACCGACACACACACAAAGAACCTAGGGGGCTGTCACCACATATCGCATGAACATTCGCGGGTTGCTGCCCACCGGCACGTAAAAGGTGTGGGTGCTGCCAGTTCCAGTGTCGGCAATGGGTGTCCAGCTTCCGGCAGCCAGCGTGCGGCTCCATTCCGCGCCGTAAGTGATGCCGGATACCCCGGCGGGTTGGCTGAAGCTCACACCCAGCCCGCCGGCGCTCAATTGCGGCTGTGGCAGGCCCGTGGCATCGGCCTGCGTCGGATTGAGCCCGAAGGCATACTCGAGGATGTTGACGAGCCCATCGTTATCGAAATCAAAATTGTCCGCCGCGGGACCCGTGTTTGTCGTGATGTTGAAGAATTTCTGGCGCCATGCTTCCAGCCCCGTCGGCGGCGCGGTCGAGCGGACATAGGTGAAGCCGCCGCTGGAACCGCCCCACGCGGTGAAAGTGATGTCAATGTAGATGTTGCCGTCGAGCAGATGGAGCACTGCATTGTGGCCCACCGTACTGGGGGGCGAGCCATGAGGGGTGCCGGTCCAGGTTTCCCAGTCGGTGTAGGTCAGCGTGGCATAATCGGCGGTGGTGCCGGAGGCCCATTCGGTGCCGGCCGGACTCACGTGGTGGGCGTAGGAAGTATCGGATGCGATATTGAAAATCCCCTGGGTGCCGGCCCGGGTCAGCCACACGCTGTCGGTAATGCGGTCCTGATTCTCCGGCAGGCTGGGATCTGACCCCGCCGCATTGACAATGGTAATTGGTGGACCGGTCCACACGACCGTCGCGCTTTGGAGTTTGCTGGTTAACGCAGCGAGCACCAGCGCGCCGACCCATGCGAATCGCCGGGCTGTTGTTCTTGATGTTTTCATGGATGGGTCAAATTGAGGTGAAAAAACTGGCGTGCAGCGTCGTCGGCTTGCACGTCGGGAACTTGCGCCTGCCGCCAGCGTTGCACAAAGTCTTTAGCGTAACAGGATTGTTACCATTCGCCGCAGCGGACGTGTTCGCCCGCCCGTTGATGCGCCATCCACCGTGCGTTCGCGCAACCACCCCGTGTGCGTCGTCGGCAATCTCCCGTCCATCCCTGTCAGCGCTTCCGGCCCGACCGTCGTATGCTTCGAAATGTAACGATCCGGTTACGCTAAAGCCTTTGCGAGCGGCGAGCGGCGGATGGAAGGTGGTCACGTGCAAGCCGCCGACGCGGTGCCAGGTCCCAACCCCTCTGGCGCGTTTGCCGACGACACCGTGCGCCAGTTTTGTCATCCAAATGCATCCGTCCATCGAAACATCAACAACAACACCTCTCGCAACAATCCCATGAAACACTGCTTTCCCATGAAACGCTGCTTTCCCATAAAACACTGCTTTCGTTTTGCGCAAGCGGAGGGCAGGCGAGGGTGGCGGAGTCGAACGACCCATCCTGTCTCAAGCAAGCCGCCATTGGCTCCGTTGATGGTCCTATCAGCGCCGTTGGCCATGCTGGTGCTGGCGATCGTATACGCATTGGGAACCCGGATGTCGCTGCAGATGGCGAATTCTCCCGGCAACATTTCACCGGTGTTTGCGAATGTGGGAACGAGCCTCACTGCGGTATTGATCGTGGCCGGCATGGCGCTGATCGGAGTGTGCTTCGGTCCCTGCGGGATCAACGTTCTGGCGTTGTTTCATGGCACGGAGGAAGCCGCCATTGCCGCTGCTGGCGAGAGGCAAGCAGGCATCCTTGCCGGGCGCACGCAGATGGAGGCGGAACTGCAGGCCACCAAGCTCAACCTTGCCGCAACCACCGCGCTGGCCAAGCAACTGGCCAAGCAGGCCGAGCTGGCCAACGTCGCCAAGAGTGAATTCCTCGCCAACATCAGCCATGAACTGCGCACCCCCATGAACGGCGTGCTAGCTATGAGCGCCTTGCTGCTGGACACCGAGCTCAGCACCGAGCAACGCGGCTACGCCGAACTCGCACACGCCAGCGGCCAAACCATGCTCAACCTCATTCACTCGCTTCTCGACTTCTCCGAGATCGAGGCCAAGCAACTCGAGTTGGAGAAAATCGACTTTGATATGGCGGACCTGCTGGAGGATTTCACCGTAACACTGGGCGCGGCGGCGCGGCAGAGGAACCTGGCGCTGAGCTGCAGCGTCGAAGCGCCGGTGCCGGTTCAGGTGCGGGGTGATCCGGGACGTTTGCGGCAGATCCTGACGAGCCTAACCGAAAATGCCATCAAGTTCACGCCGTCCGGCGGGGTGAAAATTCAAGTCGCTCAAGTGGCCGAGACCGAGCGGGATGTTGTGCTGCGCTTCGCGGTGTGCGATACCGGGGTGGGCATTTCCAGTGACAAACTCGGCTTGTTGTTTGAAAAATTCAGCCAGGTGGACGGCTCAATCACGCGCCAATACGGCGGCACTGGTCTGGGTTTGGCCACTTCCAAACAGCTCGCCAAGCTGATGGGCGGTGAGATCGGCGTCTCCAGCCAACCTCACAGCGGCTCGGAATTCTGGTTCACCGCGCGCTTGGACAAACCTGCCCGGTTGCCCAGCCGGGCGTCCAATCAACCCGCACTGTCAGGCGCGCCAATTCTTGCCCCAGCTGCATGTGGCACGTGATCTTCCTCAGGCGGCAAAGGCGGCGGGTTTGGAATCCGCGAATTTTCCTTGCTCGGGCGACGGGCTGGTGTTTGAGTCGTGGTCGTGAGAACGACCTAATCAGTGCCAGTGCGCGAAGTCCGCGCATTCGGCCTATTGTCACCATCACCGCCTGAACAGGTAACCAAGGAAGTCATGCAGCCAGTCGTGAAAATTTCTGGTGGTAACACAAGTCCGTTTTAGATCCTGAAACGGTAAACAATCCACTCCTTCTCCCGACACCCAACAGACTCAAACCACGAGCTCCTCAATCACACGGTACCACCGCCCTGACGTTCGGTCGATGTAATGACTTCACTCCATAACATACAGCTCAGCTCCGGGATTTCTGCGATTTCGCATGGCTCGATCATGATATCAAGATACATGCTAGCACGATGAATGAACCCGACTACGAGCCTGATACCCGAGTGACTCCAGAGCGGATTGCTGCATCTGTGATTGTTGCAGGCTCGGTCATTAGTGCGTTCGCGCTATTTGGATGGATTCTAGCGATACGCGCATCGGTTCTTTTCATGATTCCACTCACGATGATATGGCTTCCGGATATTCTAATCCGAGTCGCGACATTGGATGCGAAGTGGAATCGCCAATTGGAAGCACCTGCCTCGATGTTCTCCATTCGGCTCATTGCGTGGACAGTGATTCTAGGCGTCCCGGCAGCCTGGTTCATTTTCAGCTTCATACGCCCCTAACTCTTAGGCTCTTCAAGGACTTTAGCGGAGGCCTACGTGCCGACGTCAGTGCCAATGAACCCTCGGGATTCACATCCTCATGCCCGCGTCCAGTATTTCTTGACCAAATGATTCCAAGGCTATACAAATAGTCATGCCGAGCCATTCCGCCCCGCCGCTTCCTGACCAGCCGATTCACCGAATTGCCACCGCTGCGGCCCGCAAGCGGCTGGCCGGATTCCCGATCCTGACGATCACCGGACCCCGCCAATCCGGGAAAACCACGCTTTCCCGCCTTCTCGCCCCGGCCCTGCCTTACTTCTCACTGGAAGATCCGGACACCCGCTCCCTCGCCACCGAAGATCCGCGGGCCTTCCTCCGCCAGATATCCGATGGAGCCATCCTCGATGAGGTCCAGCGTGCCCCGGAACTTTTTTCCTACCTTCAGGGAGTCGTCGATTCCGACCGCCGGATGGGCCGCTTTATCCTTACAGGGTCCAGCCAGTTCGAGCTCATCGAGTCGATCACCCAGAGCCTCGCCGGACGGGCCTCCATGCTCACTCTGCTGCCTTTCTCCCTGGCGGAGCTCCAATCCGCCGGACGCGCCCCGTCCACCGTGGACGCACTCCTCCACACCGGTTTTTTCCCGCCCATCCATGACCGCCCCGTCGAACCAACCCTCTGGCTTCAGGACTACATCAGCACCTATCTGGAGCGTGACGTGCGGCAAATCCTCAACATCCAGGATCTCGCCACCTTCCAGCGCTTCGTTCAGCTTTGTGCCGGGCGCATCG
>CAIVSK010000291.1 GCA_903908495.1 Akkermansiaceae bacterium | reverse complement strand
GCCGGGGTAGCAGCCGGGGTAGCAGCCGGGGTAGCAGCCGGGGTAGCAGCCGGGGTAGCAGCCGGGGTAGCAGCCGGGGTAGCAGCCGGGGCGGCAGCCGGGGCGGCAGCCGGGGCGGCAGTGGCTGGCTTGGCGGGCCGGTAGCTGTCGGGGTTGAGGGCAACGGGTATGGCGGGGCCGTCCTTGGTGACGGTGCGGTAGGCTCCGAGTTTCTGGACGTAGGCGATGAGCGCGACGGCTTTGGTTTTGGCCAGGTAGTTGCGCAGTTCGTCACCGGCGAGCTGGGGCTTGGCTGGCAGATAGACCTTGGCCGCCACCAGCGAGGCGGCGATTTCCTGGGACTGGGTTTCCACCCTGTCGCGGATTTCATATTGATTCATGATGGGCCACGGCACGCCGATGCGGACTTGGGCGGCGATTTTGCTAGGCAGGGCAGCCACGTCGGCCTCCTGCTCGAAGAGCCAGGGGAAGGCGGGCATGTTGGAGCCGTCGGAAATCTGGCGGGGGTTGAGGAAGTGGTTGAAATGCCAGTCGTTGCCGCGTTTGCCGACGCGCATGTACTTGTAGTCCTTGCCTTGGGCGTCCTTGGCAAACGGGCCGCCCTCGCGGGCGAGGTCGGGACCGGTGCGTTTGGAACCCCATTGGTAAGGATGGTCGTAGAGCGACTCTCCGAGATGGGAATAGTCATCCACGATGCCGGCGCGGCCATAGCGCAGGATGTCGGCCGAGAGGGTGCGGATCATCTGGGAATGGCACAAATAGCAACCTTCGGAGATGTAGATATCGCGCCCGGCGAGTTCGAGCGGGGTGTAGACTTCCTGCAGGCGGCCCTCGATGTTTTTCTCGCGGTTCACGATGATGGTCGGGATGATCTGCACCGCACCGCCGATGGCCGCCGTCACAAACACCAGCACCGCGAAGGGCAGGTAATTGTCAATGATGCGCTCGTGCCACTGGGTCCACCCGTCGTTGGAAGCCCTGAAGGCGAAGATCGCTTTGATGGCGATGAGCACCGTCAGCACCAGCGCCGCCTTGTCCGCGTGTGGCGGCAGGAAAAACCACAGCAGCGCACAGCAGATGCCGAGGAAGATGTAGGCGAGCGGGTCGTTGAGGAGGGCTTCGGCCCAGGTCATGCCATCCTTGCGCTTGGATTCAAGCACGGCGACTTCCACGGATTCATTGTGCGGGCTGCCAGAGCGTGCGGTTTTCCACACGTTGATTGCCAGCAGGACAAAGCCGAACAGATACAGGAGGCCACCGATCACCCGGAAGATGTAGAAGAGTTGGATGTTCTCCAGGGTTTGCAGGAAGGTGTATTCGAGGGTGGCTCCGTCGGGCTTGAACTGGCTCAGCGTGAGACCCTGGGAAATGCCCGAGAACCACATCGCCACCACATACAGCAGCACGCCGACCAGGCCGATCCAGAAGTGCATGTCGGCCATCGCCTTGGACCACAGCTGGGTTTTCCACAGGCGTGGTGCGAGCCAGTAAAACATGCCGGCTGCCATGAATCCGTTCCAGCCTAGGGTACCGGAGTGGACGTGACCAATGGTCCAGTCGGTGTAGTGGGAAATGGCGTTGATGCCGCGAATGGCCATCAGCGGCCCCTCAAAGGTGGCCATGCCATAGAATGTCACGCCGGCCACCAGGAACTTGATCACCGGATCGTTGCGCAGCTTGTCCCAAGCCCCGCGCAGGGTGAGCAAGCCGTTGAGCATGCCGCCCCAGGACGGCGCCCACAGCATCAGCGAGAAGAGCATGCCAAGGTTTTGCAGCCACACCGGCAGCGCGGTGTTGAGCAAGTGGTGCGGCCCCGCCCAAATGTAGATGAACACCAGCGACCAGAAGTGAATGATCGAGAGCCGGTACGAATACACCGGCCGGTTCGCCGCCTTGGGCATGAAATAGTACATGATCCCCAAAATCGGCGTCGTCAAAAAGAAGGCCACCGCATTGTGGCCATACCACCATTGCACCAGGCCGTCCTGCAGACCGCCGAAAATCGGGTACGAATGGGTGAACGAAGTGGGCATCGACAGGTGGTTGACGATGTAGAGCATCGCCACAGTGATGATGGTGGCCATGTAGAACCACAGCGATACGTACAGGCTCGGCTCATTGCGCTTGGCCACCGTCCAGAAAAAGTTGATGGCAAACACCACCCAGATGAACACCACCGCCAGATTGATCGGCCAGATGAGCTCGGCGTATTCCTTGCCGCGGGTGAAACCGGCCGGCAGCGTGAGCGCGGCCGCCACAATGATGAGCTGCCAACCCCAGAAGTGAATGGCAGAGAGCGTGTCCGAGGCCGTGCGCACCTTGCACAGCCGTTGGGTGGAGTAGTAAATCCCGGCAAACATCATGTTGCCGACAAAGGCGAAAATCACCGCGTTGGTGTGCAGCGGACGCAGCCGCCCGAACGTCAGGTAGGAGATCCCGTCGGTTTTGAAAAACGGCCACCAATCCCAGCCGAACTTGGCCGTCAGCCAGTCATGCAAGGGCTTGGTCACCATTTCCAGCACGTGCCCGTTCATTTGCCACCACGAGAGCTGGCTGCCAATGAGCACTCCGAGGGTCATGCCAATGATGGCCCAAAAGATCGAGGCGCACATGAAGCGCCGGACTGACGCGTCGTCGTAAGTAATGGTCGTGGTCATGAGTGGCTGCGGGGGAGGGACAAGGACGAGGGTCTCAGAGTGGCTTGAGGAGGTCGGCAGCGCGGGCCGCCGAGGAGGGCTTAGTCACTTCAAGGTCGAGTGGCAAGAGTGAATCGCGCTCCGGACTGGAACGGCGGGAGCGGCGAATCTCCGCCGCAAAGCACACGATGAAAATCCCCGCCAAGCAGACGGAGATGAAAATGGTTAGCGCCAGCACGTTCACGGCGCGACCATAAAAACGGGTTTCGGAAAAGCAAGCCCCGCAGCGGGTTTTGCCGATATTTTATCAGAGCCCGTGCAAGGGTTCCTTTTTCCGGCCCTGCGAATTGAGCCACTCCAAGAAGACGTCACCCACGATCTGTGGCAGGCAACTGACTTGGAATAGCGCGGGATTGAGAATGATGTGGCATTCGGCCAGACTGTCCGGAGGCAGCCCGATCCCGACGTGAAAAACATTCTTGAGCTTGCGGGTGGCGGCCGATGCCAGTGGCGAGTCCAATACCACGTGGCCGCGCGCAGCCAATGCCGCCAACGCCCGCTGGATCCCAAACGGCTGACCCGGCAGAACCGGCCCCGCCTCGTCCTCCAGGCCGAGCAGTCGGCGGTGGCTCGGATCGCAGGCGATCAACGGCACCAAATCCGGCTGGAGCGCCAGCCAGCGGCCGTCGCCGTCATCGTCGTATTCATTGAGATAGGACACAATCCCGCCGGACAGCCGCGGGCTGAGCGTCGGCGGAGTGCCGTGCAGAACGATGGAACAAGCCACCGGCGACTCGGGCGCGGTGGCAAGCAGCCATTGGTGAAATAGGGCGATGGAGGGGACGGCGGACATGGCGCAATCAGACACTTGCTTGGAGGAAGATGCACCAATTGGTGGCCGTCGGCTCCGCGCCGACTCTGGAAGGGTGCGCGGATTTTGGGAAGATGCACGGAAAACCTCACCGCAAGCGACCCGGGAGGAATATCGGAAGAATCGCGGCAAGTCCGCCCGCTGCCGCTACATCCGGAAGTCCTCGCCGAGGTAATGTTTGCGGGCGATCGGGTCGTCCACCAGTTCCAGCGAGGGCCCCTCGAGAATGACGCGGCCATCATGAATGAGGAAAGCGCGGTCGGTGATGGTGAGGGTTTCGCGCACCGAGTGGTCGGTGATGAGGATCGCCAGCCCGTCGCGTTCGCGCAGCTCGCGCACGATGCGCTGGATGTCCTCCACCGCTATCGGGTCGATGCCCGCAAACGGCTCGTCGAGCATCAGGAGGGTCGGCTCCGAGCATAAGGCCCGGGCAATGGCCAGGCGGCGCTTTTCCCCGCCGGAGAGCGTGATGGCGAGATGTTTGGCGAGCTTGCCGATGCCGAAGCGCTTGAGCAGGTCGTGGGCGCGTTCCAGCCGCGCGGCGCGGTTGAGGTTCGGGCGGGTCTCGAGGATGGCAACCAGATTATCCAACACTGAGAGCTTGCGGAAAATCGATTCCTCCTGCGGCAGGTACCCCATGCCGAGGCGCGCGCGGCGGTGCATCGGCAGCCGCGAAATATCGTGGCCATTGAAGCAGACTGCTCCCGCATCGGCCGGAATGAGACCGGCGATCATGTAAAACGAGGTGGTCTTGCCGGCACCGTTCGGGCCGAGCAGGCCGACGATCTCGCGCGGCTGCACGGTGATGGAAACGCCATCAACCACGGCGCGGCCGTTGTAGGTCTTGCGCAGGTTCGAGGCAAACAGAACGGAGGATTCAGCGTGGCAGCAGGTCGAGCCGGGGTCGTGCATGGGGGAAGTTGGGATGAAGACCTGGGTTTACTTGCGTTTGAGTTGTTCCGCCGGCAGGGTGACGATGGTTTCGGAGCCCCCCCCGGAGAAGGTGAACTCGCCGTTGATGACTCGGATGGTTTGATTGGATTGTTTGGCGCGGGTGATCAAGCCGCCTTGCCCGTCCTTGCCGATTTTCCTGATCCAGGGTTTGCCACCGCTGAGGACGATTTCACCGGTCTTGACGTTGTAGCTGAAAATCGCCCCTGCCGCTTCAATCGTTTCTTTCTTGGCGTCGCCGGCATCGGGCTTTTTCAAAATGTGCACCGCTCCGGTGGCCACCACCCGCTCCGCATCGCCAATTTTGGCGTTGAAGCCGCCGGGAACCGGCTTGTCGCCGGGCTTGGGTTCCGGCTTCGGGGCGTCGGGCTTTCTCTCGAAAAAGACTTGGATTTCATTGGCACCGTCCAGCGAAAAGCGCGGGTCGGCGACCGTCACGTTTTTCAAGTAGACCAGCAGCCCTTTGTCGGAGTCGAAGTACATCCCGCCATCGCAGTTGATGACGGTGTCGTCGGGGCCGGGTTTGACGTCGAGGGCCCGGGCTTGCTGGACCGGCACCGCGGCGCTCGGCGGGTCCTTGGCGATGACCTCCTCTTGCTCCAGAAACGCCGTCGCCGCACGCGTGGCCTCGGCCGATGCGCTGAGCGCCGCCCGCAGGTCACTGCGGACTTGCGCGTTGGCCGCGCTGGCGGCCGGGGCGGCCGATGCCGCAGCGGCGGGCGAAACCGCTGCGGGTTCCACCGCCGCGATGGCGAGCGGTGCGGCGATGAGTGATGCGCCAACAACAGCGGCGACGCGGCGGGGGGACTCCGAACGTTTCATGGTGGTCGTGGCGGGTGGCGGCTTGATGCGGGTGGTGGTGGGGCCCAGCAGAATGCCTTGGGCCTGGTCGAACTCGTAGATGAGGCCCCTGCCGGTGGCGCAGATGCTATCGAAACTCATGGTGACGGTTTCCTCGGCATGCAGGGTCCCTTTGATTTGGTCAAACTGCGCTTTCACCAGATCGATGCGCGCCCGCGGACTGCGATCGGGGTTGAACAACTCGATGGAGACGGCCACGCCGTCGAGAATTTCGGCAGTGACCAAGGTCATGCTCTTGGCCCGCAGCACGCCCACCAACCGGCGGTTTTCATCGTAGCGCGGGAGCAACACGCCGGAAAGCAGGCTGCCCGGGGGCAGCAGCGAGGCCGCTGAGATTCCCCGCTTGGGCGGGGCGGGTGAATCCGCGTCGCGCGCCATCAGCAAGGCGGGCGCAAGCAGCATCAGGGCTGGAAGTTTGCCGGTCAGATCAGCAGGGGGTGGCTGGACTTCAGTGCGAGGCGTGATGGATGGCGATGAGTTTCACCAGCAGATCCTCGATGAATTCCAGCGGGATCTGATTGGGGCCGTCCGACAGTGCATTGGCCGGATCCGAGTGCACCTCCATGAACAGCCCGTCAATCCCGGTGGCCACGGCGGCGCGTGCCAGCACCGGTGCCAACTCGCCATCGCCGCCGGTGCTGCCGCCCAATCCGCCGGGGCGCTGGATGGAATGCGTGGCGTCGAACACCACCGGCAGACCTTCCTTGCGCATCCAATAGAGCGAGCGCATGTCCGCAACCAGATTGTTGTAGCCAAAGGTGGTGCCGCGCTCGGTGAGCAAAAACCGCTCGCAACCAAAGGCGCGGAGCTTGTCGGCGATGTTGACCGTATCCCACGGCGCGAGGAACTGGCCTTTCTTGACGTTGACGGCGCGGCCGGTCTTGGCGGCGGCTTCGAGCAAATCGGTCTGGCGGCACAGGAAGGCGGGAATTTGCAGCAGATCGACGTGTTCGGCGGCGATTTCCGCCTGTTCGGCGGTGTGAATGTCGGTGGTCACGGGAACGCCGAGTTCTTTGGCGATCTCGCCGAGGATGCGGCAGCCTTCGCGCGGGCCGGGACCGCGGAACGAGCCGATGGCCGTCCGGTTCGCCTTGTCGAAGGACGCTTTGAAGAGGAAATGAATGCCGGTGCGCTCGGCAATTTCCTTCAGCGAGCGGGCCATCTCCCAGGCAAACGCCTCACTTTCAAGCGCGCAGGGGCCGAGGATGAAAAATGGCATGGGGCCACCCACGGGGACGTGGCCGATATTGAAGGGTTCGAAGGACATGGCGGGGGGCGGTTATGAGTCGGAATCGATCGCGGCTTGTTCTGCTTGCTCGAACAGCCGGCGCAAATTGGTGAGGGCGGCCGTGAGCAGCTTCGCTTCCGGCGGGGTAAGATTGCCACGCGTCTTGGCAACCAGCATTTCCAGCGAGTCGAGAACGGTTTGGGCGGCGCGCAGGTTGATTTGCTTCTGGCCACTGAGCGGATTGGGAATCTGGCCAAGAAACAGCCCGGCATTTTGGGCTTGGAGGAGAATGAACTCGCTGAATCGGGGGTCAGCTTCGGCAGAGGCGGGCATGCAGCAACGTTGACGCGGAAATCCGATTCAGCAAAGCCGAAAACTCAGCATTTCGCAGCCCGCCCGGCAGCAGGCACCGCGCGGCCCCGGTCGCCCGGGCCCTCACACACGGGCAGGCTGCCCGCTCCACCCGTCAAGAGGCCCACGGGCGGGCCGCCCGTTTAGCCAATACACCGTCAAGTTTGAAAAATGATTCTTTCTCTGACACTCTATTTTGGGGGACATTCGTTGGACACAGAGGCGAACCGGGGCTCAGCGATCGGCAGCTGAGGCGATTTTCCGCCTGTCCAAATCCGCGCTTGTGGCTGTAGGCTGTCAGGGCAACCCCGCATGAGAGTTCTGGTGATTGAAGACGAAGCTGATTTGCTCGCAAGCTTGGCCAAGGCGTTGCGCGAGGAGGGCTACGCCGTCGATACCGCCGCCGACGGCGAAGAGGGGCTCTACAAGGCTCAAAGTTGGGACTACGACGCGCTGGTGCTCGACGTGATGTTGCCACGGTTGGATGGCTGGCGCGTGCTGGAGCGCCTGCGCCAAAGCAAGAAGACACCCGTGCTGATGCTCACGGCACGCGACGCCGCCCGCGACCGGGTGCGCGGGCTGGACAGCGGGGCGGACGATTACATGGTCAAACCCTTCGATCTAGACGAACTGTTCGCCCGCTTGCGAGCCCTGATCCGCCGCGCAGCCGGTCGATCTAACAGCTTAATCGCGATCGGCGCGCTCGCCATCGATACCGCCGCGCGCCGCGTCACCTGCGGCGGCCACCCGATCGCGCTGACGGCCCGCGAGTATGCGCTGGTGGAGTTTCTGGCGCTGCACCGGGGCGAAGTGGTCACCCGCAGCATCCTTTATGAACACCTCTTCGACGAGGACGATAACACGCTGTCAAATTTGTTAGACGTGCATGTTTCCAACCTGCGCAAGAAACTCGGAAGCGGATCCATCACCACCCACCGTGGCCACGGCTACAGCATCGAATGAACTTCTTCCACTCCATCCGCTGGCGCTTGCAACTGTGGCACGGCTTGCTGCTGGTGCTGGTCCTCGCGGGCTTCGGTTTCACCGCCTGGCGGCTGCAACAGGCCACCCGCTTGCAACGCGTGGACCAGGATCTGGAGCGGCGGGTGGCGGTGATCGCCGGCGCACTGCGGGGTGACGCAGCGGCCCCGGCGCGACGGGCAGCCGAGCGGCCGCGGCCGCGGGACCGGCAGGTGGCGGGCGCACCGCCGCCGGTACCGCCGTCGGAGGTGCATTTGACGCCACGTGATGAAAGTTTGTTCGAGGGAGACTCCGGCGGCGGGGGCTCCTATTACGTCGCCTGGTTGTCAAACGGCCGGGAGGCCGCTCGCTCGGTCTCGGCACCCGCAGCGGTGCCGCCGCCGGAACGTGGCGACGAGCCCAGCACGGCGCGCTCGCGGGGCGAATTGCGCGAGTATGTGCGCTTCATGGCGACGGGCGATTGCATCCTGGTGGGCCGCGACATCCGCGACGAAGTGGCCGCCAGCCACCGCTTTGGCTGGGTTCTGGGCGGAGCCGGCGGCGCGGTACTGCTGGTAGGTCTGGCCGGCGGATGGTGGGTTTCCAGCCGGGCGCTGCGCCCGCTTGGCGACATCGCCGCCACCGCCGCCAAGATTGCCGGGGGCGACCTCAGCCAACGCATCCATACTGCCGATACCAGCAGCGAACTTGGAGCGCTGGCCGGACTCCTCAACGACACCTTTGCGCGCTTGCAGGCCAGTTTTGCGCGCCAGGCGCAATTCACCGCCGACGCATCCCACGAATTGCGCACGCCGGTGACGGTGGTGCTTACCGAGACCCAGACGGCCCTGGCCCGCGAACGCCCCGCGGCCGAATACCGCGACAGCCTGGCCACATGTCAGCGCGCCGCCCAGCGGATGCGCCGGCTCACCGAATCGCTGCTCACACTGGCACGCCTTGATTCCGGCGAGGCCGCCGCCAACCACCAGCCCTGCCGGCTGGACCGGATCGCCCACGACGCGACCGACTTATTGCAAGCCCTCGCCGCACAACAACAGGTGCGCCTCGAGACCGACCTCACCCCCACCCCCTGCGTGGGCCACCCTGAACAACTCGGCCAGGTGGTCACCAACCTCGTCGACAACGCCATCGCCCATTCCCGCCCCGGCGGCTGCGTGCGGGTGGCGGTCACCGCCGCTGCCGATGAGATTGTCCTCAGCGTCAGTGACACCGGACACGGGATCGCGCCGCAGGATGTGCCGCATATTTTCGAGCGCTTCTATCGCGCCGACCCGGCGCGCTCCGGTGCGGCCGTGCGCAGCGGGTTGGGGCTGGCCATCACCCGGGCGATCGTCACCGCCCACGGCGGCACCATCGCGGTGGCCACTGCATCCGGCCGTGGCAGCACCTTCAGCGTGCGCCTGCCCCGCCCAGCCCAACAAGAAGGCTCCGCCCCCGGGTGAGCGGGCGCGGAGCCTGGAAGGATTAACTCTGGACTTGAGGCTTACTGGCCGGCAGGAGCGGCGGGAGGCGCTTCGCCGCCCTTGCCCGGGCCGCCACCTTTGCCGCCGGGGCCGCCTTTGCCGCCCGGGCCGCCTTTGCCGCCGGGGCCGCCAGCACCACGTGCCGGGCGGAATGCCTTGAATTCCTCAAGCGAGATATCGCCGCTGGAATCCGTGTCGATCTTCTTGAAGATCTCTTCGGCCTTGGCTTCATCGCGCTTGCCGATGGGCGAGGCTTTGAATTCGTCAAGGGTCACCTTGCCGTCACTGTTGGCGTCGATCTTCTTGAATGCCTCCTCGGCAGTGGGGCGCTGGCCTTGCTGGCCACCGGGGCCTTTCGGTGGGCCGGCGGGCTTGTCTTGGGCGAACGATAGCGTGGTGGCGATGGCCAGGGCGCTGAGGGTGGCGATGGTTGCTTTCATGGTTCGATTGCTGTATTGTTGTTAGGTTGGGCGCGGTGGCTGCATGCCGAACCGCGACATCAAGGAAACTCCGCAAACCCGCCGGAGTTGCAGACGAATATTGTAAAGAGTTCGTTAAGACGCCGCCTCACGTTTTGAAATCGCGGGTTTGGAAGGCGGCCCAACCGAGGGTGAACAACGAGACGTCCAGCCCGATGAGAAACGCGTAGGCCTCTACGAGTTTGGGCCACGACAGGTGGGGCTCCATGAAAAACACCCAGGCGCTCATGCGCCAGGTCACAAAGTAACTCTCATAGGGCTTGAAAAACGGGAACCCCTGCAGAATCATGTCAACGAACAGAATCGTCAGCGTGATGATGGTCGCCGCCGCGGGCTTGATCTTCAAGCAGGAGAACATGAAGGCCAGCGACGACAGGGTGAGCATGCTCACGCCGATGCCCGCGGCGGCCAGCAGCAACCGCCAGGCACCGTCCCACCAGTCCGGATACGCGGCGAAGACCTTCATGCGCGGCTCCATCACAAACAAGCCGCCATCGCGGCCGAGCGCCAGCACCGCCATCAGATAGCCGGAAATGCCGACAAAAAACACGAAGCTGAAGGTGTAGAGCGAGACGGCCGCGTATTTCACTAACAGCAAGCGCAGGCGGCTCACCGGCCGCGCGAAAACCATCCGCAGGTTGCCATCCTCGTTTTCCTTGGCCACGATGTCGCCGGCCACCAGCGCGAAGTAGATAGATCCTAACAAAAACATGCTGACCAGCATGATGGTGAAGGTGATGGTCAGCGAACTGTAATAGGTGCCGAACTCCAGACCGTTGCGCTCCATCAGCCCGCGCATGTGGCGCTGGCTGCCGTCCAGCTTGTACACAAACAGAATGAGCGCCTCCATCAGGAAGAATGCGCCGTAGCCCATCCACGAGCGGGGGCGGGCGAAGAGCTTGCGGAGTTCGCCGCGGAGTTGTTGTAAAAAGAGCATGGGAAAAAATTGTCAGTTGGCTGCAGCCCCGTGGTGGATCTCCATATATAAGTCCTCCAGCGAGCGGCGGACCGGGGCCAGCGCGCGGACGCGGATGCCGGCACCCACCAGCGCCGCCACCAGCAGCGCGGGGTCGGCCGCAGGCGGCAGGCGGATCCGCCCGGGGGCGACCCTCTCGCCACCCATTGCATGCAGCAGCGCGGGCACCCCGTCCCATGGCTCGAAATCGACGTCAAAGAGCGGCGCATCATCATGCAAGCCGCCCACCGCACCCTCATACACCCGCTTGCCGTCGCGCAGGATGGCCACGCGGTCACACATCAGCTCGACCTCACCTAGCAAATGTGAGTTGAACAACACCGTCATGCCGCGCTCGTCGCGCAGTTGCAAAATGAATTCGCGAAACCACTTGATGCCCTCGGGATCGAGGCCGTCGGTCGGCTCATCTAACAACAGCACCGCCGGTTCCGGCAGCAGCGCCTGCGCCAGCGCGAGGCGTTGGCGCATGCCGTGGCTGTAGGTGCGCACCTTGGAGTGGATTCGTTTTGTCAGGCCGACCCGCTCGACGATCACGCGGGCGGCGGCGGCATCGAAGCCGCCGGAATAACCCATGAGGATGCGCAAGTTATGCCAACCGCTGAGGTAATCGTAAAACGCGGGTGCCTCGAAGATGGCACCGGCCTTGCGCAGGGCGAGCGAGCGGTCCTTGCGCACCGACACACCGCCGATGGTCACGTCCCCGGCATCCGGCATGACCATGCCGAGGATGATGCCCAGGGTGGTGCTCTTGCCAGCGCCGTTGTGGCCTAACAACCCATAGATTTCGCCGCGTTCGACCTTGAAGGAGAAGTCGTCGAGGGCGGGTTTGCCGCCGAAGGATTTGCACAGGCCGCGGGCTTCGAGCATGGGTGGGTTAGTTTTCGTTGCGGTGGCCGAATTCGTTGCCGCGCAGGCCTTGCACGGATTCATTGACCATTTCGATGAGCGGTGCGAGGCTGAGTTGGGTATCGGGGCTGGAGGCCTCGAAGTAAGCGCGCATGTTGTCGACGCTGATTGTTGTTAGCATATCCGTGCCGAGGGCTTTGGCTCGGGCGACGTCCTCCTCGCTGCCGCCCTGGGAAAACTCCTTGAGCCCCTGCTCGATGAATTGCTTGCGTTGTTTCGGCCGCATCCCGTCGAGGGATTTCATGAACTGGCGGAATGACTTCTTGACCGTCAGATCCATGTAGCGGACTTTTTCCTGCGCACTGAGTTTGCTGAACAACGCGGTGTCGCTGTGGTCACGACGGTGCGCATCGCGTTGCTGGAAATCCAACAAATTGACCAGGCCGGCGATTTCGCCCAACTTTGCGGCGCGGCGCTGCGCCTCCGGGTTATCCGGTTGGGGGTTGCGGCCTGACCAATCGGCGAACTCCGCGGTGGCGATCACCCGAGCGACCCGCTCGGCGGTGTTTTTCCTGGATCCCGCATACGCCCGGATGCCCCAGACACCCGTCCACACGAGCGTGAGGACCACTGCCGCCTTGATCAGGACATTCCAACGGGTCATCGCGGCGGAGGGTAATCCACTCCCCGCCAAACGCAAGCGCCAAACCCTGCGCGCGGCGACCGGCACAGGGCGATTGGCTTAATCAGCCTGTGTTTGAGGAGCCGCAAACGCTTTTGAGTTTCAACTACACATCGCCGGTCCGCGCCAGGGCCGGCAAACCCTCACAATCCGGCCATCCTGGCGCTTTCCAGGTGCCTCTCGCCAGCCATCAAGATCAAGAGTCCTGAACCTGGCCACCCGCTGCATGGGCCTGGCGGGCTTCCCAAAGCCCATGCCAAGGGCCTCAGGGAAGCCACCGCCGGAGCCATTGCGCGCTCAAATGCAAGCAACTCCGCAGTCTGTCCGACGCAATTCAAAACACCCCAATCCCCGCGCCCCCCTGAAGTGTCGCCACCGCCTGCGCGCCATGCTCACCCATGACCGCGACTATCATGGAAACTCTCTCAAACTAATCAATGGCACCCTCCCGTTTCCGGATTAGTCCACTCAGCCTGGCGCGCCAAGAGCCGACCAATGGTTTCGACGATCGTCGAAACCATTTGCTAACAAATTTCACCGGCAACAGGAGCTGGAGCATTCCAATCAGGTTGTCCAGCGTTGCGAAAAGTTGCAACACTCTGCAAATACAGCACTTAGTCGGAGAGACTCACCGTCACACCCACAAAAACGCTGTGCCAAGGGTCGACAAATGGTTTCGACGATCGTCGAAACCATTTGCTAACCGATTTCCGGCGAATTTCGGGGGCTCGCGAGCGACGGCGCCATGGAGATGAGTTTGGCCGGTCTGAGGCGGCCTCTTGGCGCGGTGAATCTGGGTGGGTTGGTGGTGTATTTTGACAGACTGACAACATTGGCAAGCAGAGGAGACGATGCATCAGCCAAACACCCTGGCGGCCGGCACCCGCCTCAGCTTGAGGCGCAGGTCCCCGGCGTGCCTTTGAAGCACAGCGCCACCCCGGCGGTGACCAGGGTGCCGGCCAGGATCCGCCACGGGAACTCGATGATGGGCAACCAGCCGGGAACGGCGTAGAGGTCGTCGCCGAGCACCATATTCGCCAGATCGTTGGGCAGATTGCTCAGGATCGCCACCGCCACCATCCCAGCCGTCATCGCCAGCAGGTTGCCGGCCTCGCTGCCGCGCTGGCGGGTGAACAACCCGACCATGAAGATGCCTAACAACGACCCGTAGGTGTAACCGAAGCTTCCGAGGATGATCCCGATGATGCTGAGGTTCGGGTGGCAGGCCTTGACAAAGGCGGTGGCCAAACCGACCAAAATGAGCAGCAGGGTGAATCCGACGGTGCTGAGTTTGATGATGCGCACCCGCTGCCGGTCATCGTTGGGCGTGCCGAACCAGCGGAAATGGAAGTCCCGCGCGTAACTCGTCGCCAGCGAGTTCATCGCCGTGCCGAGCGAGCCCATGGTCGTCGCCAACACCCCGGCCACCACCAACCCGCGCAAGCCGCCAGGCATCACGTCGATGACAAAATACGGGAAAATCCGCGTGTTGTCCGCCACGCCCTGCGCCATGGGCAGCCGCGGGTCGTGCACCACCTCGCCGTAATAAACCGCGAGGAGGATGCCGATAGTCAGAACGGCAAAGGTCAGCGGGATGTCCGCCAAACCCGACAAAATGGTGGCCACCGCGCTTTGGCGCTGGTTTTTGGCGGTGAGCATCCGCTGCACCATGTCCTGATCGGTGCCGTGGGTGGCCAGCGTCACAAACAACGAGCCAAACAGCGCCGCCCACACGGTGTACTCCGTGCCTAACACGCTCTTGATCGCCCCCCAGGCGCTGGTGGCCGGCGCGTCGCCCTCCCACTGCCACAGCTGCAGGTCGTGCGGTTGCCGGAGGTGGCTCTTGGCACCCTCCCAACCGCCGGGAATGTGCCCCAGCAAGTACCACACCGAAAACCCCAGCGCCGCAAACAACACGGCTATCTGCAACACGTCGGTCCAAATCACCGCCTTGATCCCGCCCAAGGCGGTGTAGGCCGCCGTCAGCAGGCTGATGATGACCAGGGCCGCGCCGGTGAACCAGAATTGCTCCCAAGTGCCCAGCGGATGATCGCGATGGGTCTGATTCCAGATCACCACCAACAACAATGTGGGCACCCACAGCCGCGAGCCGCTGGCCAGCGAGCGGGTCACCAGGAAAATCGCGCTGGCCATGCGGCGGGTGCGCGGCCCGAAGCGGATCTCGAGAAACTCATAGATGCTCACCACGTTGTGCTTGTAATAAGCCGGAATGAACACCGCGCTGACCACCACCCGCGCCAGCAGATAGCCCAGCATCAGTTGGGCATAGGTGAAATTGCGAAGTCGGAATCCCTCCCCCGGCGTGCCGAAAAATGTCCCCGCGCTGATCTCGGACGCCAGGATCGACGCCAGCACCGCCCACCAAGGAATCGAGCGCCCGCCCAAGGCAAAATCCGCCACGCTGCCATTGCGCCGGCTGCAGTATACCCCGATCCAGACGATCACCGCAAAGTACGCCCCGAGGATGGCCAGGTCCAATCCGTAATCCGACATGCGCCGCAACCTATCCCCCCCGCCGCCCATGCCAAGCGCCAAATGCGCCAGCACAAGGAGCGGCGTTCTCCGAATCGCCGTCCTTTGCTCTTGCCTGCGGCGGGTAAGTTCCATTGGATTTCAGCCGTCATGCAACCTCCGACCGATCGTGCGCGTCCCGTCGCCATCCTTGCCACCGGTATTTGGCTCACTCTCGGCTTGTTGACGCGCTTGGCGGCCCGCGCCGGCGGGGCCGGCGGCGGCAGCAGCAGCAGCCACAGCAGTGGCGGCGGCTCATCGAGCAGCCACAGCAGCGGCAGCGGCGGCTTTTCGGTGCACAGTTCTTCAGGCTCCGGCGGCAGCTCGGGCAGCTCGGTCTTCAGCCTGTTCTGCTTCCTCATTTTCCTGGGCATCGCCGGCTTGATCCTCTATCTCACGCTGCGCAACATGAAATCCTGGTCAACCGGCAAGCCCGGCACGCCACCCCCGCTGCCCGACGGGGAGGACGAGGGCCTCGCCGCCTTCTTCGCCGCCAACCCGGACTTCGAGCTCGACGCCTTCCGCCAAAAAGTCTCCGACGCCTTCCTCAAGATCCAGGCCGCGTGGTCGGCCCAAAGCCTGGCGGAAGTCCGCCCCTTCATCTCCGACGGCATCTATCAGCGCTTCGCCACCCAGTTCCACATGATGGCCTTGCTGCAACAGCAAAATCGCCTGGAAAACGTCCGCATCTTCGACATCAGCCCCGTCGCCGCCAGCAGGGACGGCGAATACGACGTGCTCCAAGTCCGGATCTCCGCCGCCATGAACGATGCGTTTGTCTGCCAGCTCGACCACTCGCTCGACACCGACGGCCACGAGGCGTTCGCCGAATACTGGTCGTTCATCCGCAAGCGCGTCGCCACCAAGCCGGGCGGCGATATCTATCAGAACCAGGGCTGTCCGTCCTGCGGCGCGCCGCTGCCGCCCGACATGGGCGAACTCTGCCGCTGCACGTACTGCCAGGTGATGGTCAACAGCGGCGAATTCGACTGGGTGCTCGCCGAAATCACCCAGGAGGCCGACTACGGCCGCGATAGTCGTTGGGCCGGGAGCGCGGCACCGCAATTGCCGCAGGCGCTTGCCGAGCTGACTGCCGAGGCACCGGACCTCGCGGTGCAACTCATCGAGGACAAGGCCAGCAACGCCTTCATGCAGATCATGACGGCGTTGGCCACCCGCAATCCCGCCGTGGTGCGGCGCTTCGTGTCTGATGACGCCCTCGCCGCCGTCACCGCGCTCATCCCGCAACAGGATATCATCTTCAACCGCCTCTACCTCAATGAGGCCGTGTTGTTTGACGCCGCCCGCGTCGACGGCCGCCACCAACTGCGCGTCGGCCTCACCGCCACGCTGCAGCGGGTGCAGCTGGCACCCAAGCGCGGCTTCACGCCGGTGGATCCGGAGGAAATCCGGGCCGGCTATGTGGTGACGCTCGAACGCGACGCCGCGGCGGTCCCCACCAAGGGCGCCCTCTATCAACACCAGTGCCCCAATTGCGCCGGCGCCGTGGGCGACACCCTCGATCTCAACTGCCAGTACTGCGGGGTGCCGCTCAACTCGATGCACAACGAATGGATCGTCACCCGCTTCGAGGAAAACGGCGCGCTGTGATGATGGCCTCACTGGTCCTTGACATTTTGCCACCGCTTGTTTGACTTCCATGCATGGCCAACCCACCCACCGCGATTAGACACGGCTTCCTCCGGCGCTATCTAGCAAATTGCAAATTTGTGACAGTGCCCCCCCTGTTGCCAGCGCTGCGTGCCGCCGCAGTGATGGGCGCTATCGGGTGGTCTTTGGCGGGGGCGCAGGGGGCACCCGTGGCTCCGGCCATCGTGCCAATGCCGGTCAAAATGGTGATCGGTGACGGCACGTTTACCATCACTGGCGAGACCCGCGTCGTCGCCGACGAGGCCAGCGCCGCAAGCGCGCGCCAACTGGTTGACAGCCTGAAGCCGGCCATGGGGGTCGCCCTGCAGGTGACGGCCGGGCAGTCAACCGATGCCAAGGCGGTCATTCGCCTGACGCAAGATGCAAGTTTAACGCAACTGGGCAAGGAAGGCTACCGCCTGATGGTCACTGCGGACGGGATTCGCATTGTGGGAGCCGCTCAGGCGGGAGTGTTTTATGGCGTGCAAACCCTGCAGCAATTGCTGCCCACCCAGATCTTTGCGGCCGCGGCGGTCAAGGACGTGGCTTGGTCCGTGCCCTGCGTGACCATCGAGGACCAACCGCGCTTTGCCTGGCGCGGACTCATGCTGGATTCCGGCCACGATTTCCAGCGCAAGGAATTTGTCGAGCGCTTCATTGATTTGATGGCCCTGCATAAGTTCAATGTGTTCCACTGGCACCTGACGGATCTGGGAACGTGGGCGATCGAAATCAAGGGTCGTCCCAAGCTGTTGGATGCGGCCACCCGCGGGCCGGGAGTCAAACCCGGTTCTTACACCCAGGACGAGGTTCGCGAGGTGGTTCGCTATGCTGCGGCCAGACATATCACCGTCGTCCCGGAAATCGACATGCCCGGCCACGAGCCGCCAGCCTTGTTAGCATATCCGGAATTGGATTGCCCGCTGCCCCGCAACGCCAAGGACGGCAAGGTCGAGCGGCCGTGGGAGTTTTGCCTCGGCAATGAAAAAACCTATGCGTTCCTGGAAGAAGTGCTGGGACAGGTCGCCGAACTTTTTCCCGGGCCGTACATCCACATCGGTGGCGACGAGTGCCCCAAGGGGCGCTGGCTGCGTTGCCCGCTGTGCCAGGCAAGGATGACAGCGGAGCGGCTCAAGAACGGTGAGGAGTTGCAGAGTTATTTCATCCGGCGGATCGAAAAATTCCTCCAATCCAAAGGCCGCCGGCTCATCGGTTGGGACGAGATATTGGAAGGCGGATTGGCTCCCAATGCCACCGTGATGTCCTGGCGCGGCATGGGCGGGGGCATCGCAGCCGCCAAGGCCGGCCACGATGTGGTCATGGCCCCGACCGAATGGACCTATTTTGATTATCCCAATACTCCGGTGGAGAAAGTTTACAGCTTTGAGCCGGTTCCTAACGAATTGTCCGCCGCCCAGGCCGGGCATGTGCTGGGTGCCCAGGCACAGATGTGGACGGACAACCATCCATCGGAAGACCGGATCGACGCCCTCGTCTATCCGCGGGCGGCCGCCTTGGCCGAGGTCGTGTGGTCGCCACGGGCCAGCCGCAACTACGATGATTTTGCGCGGCGCTTGCGTGCCCATCTGCCACGCCTGGCCGCGCTGGGCGTCCACTACATGCCGCTTGCCGGAGCTGGCAGCGTGGTCGGGCACTGGGCGTCCGAGCAAACCTCGGACAAGCCAAAAGTGGTGGACTGGGCGCTGGACAAAGGCATCAACGGCGCTGGCCGCTACGCCGTCACCTTCCAATACGAACACGGCAAAAGCCGCTACCAGATCCATGCGGTGGAGATTTTGCAGGATGGCAAGGTGCTGGCCACCGACAAGCATTTCGGCTGGTCCGGTGGCAGTGACCAGAATAACGTCTATCAACTGGATCTGCCGTCACTCTCTGCCGCGCCCGTGACCCTGCGTGCCACGGTAAGCACCGATTGGGGTCCGGATTCCCACGGCCGCATCATGCTGGAAAAGATAGCCACACTGCCGTGAAACAGGTGCCACTTGGCGGCGGGCTGAATGCCCGGTTGCTCATGGTGCGAGCATGGGCGACGCCTGGAGCACGCCCATGCTCCTCGCAGAGGGTTCGGCAGGATGTCGAACCCAGCCGGCAGGATGCCGGCGCTCCCCATGGCCCGGGCAGGCTGCCCGGATTCTAAAAGCATCATTCAATTTTCCCGCAACCGGCGGATCGTGGCACTCACGCCACTCTCCGGGACTTGCTTTCGGCGGCGAGTTCGGCTGCAAACTCGGCCTCAAACTTCGCCTCCAACTCGGCCTTGAGGTCGGCCTCGCTGGTCTTTTCAGCCTCCTCGGCGGCGGCCTGTGCGGCGAGTTGCTGGGCCTCGAGCTCCACGGATTTTGCGGCGTCGCGAGCCATGCGTTTATCAAACTTTCTCTGTTCGCGCTCCCGGCGTTTGTAATCTTTGCTTGGTGTGACGGCCATTGGTAATTCCTTTCTTGGTTGCTGGATTGGATGCCACGTCCCGCGGTCCCGCTGCTGCGGCGACCTCAGTCGGTGGGGGGGCCTCATACATTGCCGTGCCAGTTCGAATCAATACAAAATATTGGGAAATGACCGGACTGCAACCGGCGCTCCGATCCAGGGGGTGAAATGCACCGGCAAATGGGCGGCATCCCGGCCCGCCGCCCGGGGCACAGGTCGGTCTCGGAGGCGACTGCCGCGCGTGATCCCGGTGCCCGCCGGCTACAGCCGAAAAAATGCGTGAACTTCGCGGTTTCCGTGCTTGAATCGCCCCCGATGAGCCGAAACAAAGAAAGCAAAGCCGCCCGCGCCGCAGAAGCTCAGAACCCGTTCGGGGTGCTCGCCGGGCTCGGCAATTTGCCTGCCGGACCCGCGGCACCCCAGGATGGCGCTCCACTCCATCCAGCGCAATCCACCCAACGCGGGCTGCCCAACACCCACCGCGGCCGGGTCGACATCGTCCGCCAAACCGCTCACCGCGGCGGCAAGGCCGTCACCGTGGCCAAAAATTTCATCGGGATCGGCTTGCCTGAAAAACACGACCTCGCGAAAAAAATGCAAAAAGCCTGCGGCGTCGGTGGCACCGTCAAAGATGGCTGCATTGAGATCCAAGGCGACAAACGCGAGGAGATGAAGCGCATCCTCACCGAAGCGGGCTTCAAACCGGTTTTCGCCGGCGGATGAGTGATCGCTGCGGTATCACTCATGGCCCAGGACTTTTCTCACGGCCGGGCCGATGGAGTGACTGCCCGGCGCCAGCCCTTGCAGGCAGGCGCCGGCCACGGCCAGCAGGGCGGCCACCCACAGGGCACGCGGGTAGGTTCTGCGGATCGCGGTGCCCAGCCACGCGTCGGGTGTGGTCGCCCGCAATTTCCGGTAAAGCAGGGTGACCAGAAAGGAATCCAGAAAGACATCCGCAACGAGGGCGGAGGCATCGGCAATCGCAAACCCGGCGATGGCGAGGACCGCCAAGACGACGGCCACCAAGATGCCGAACAGACAACCCTCAGCGTCGGGGAAATCGAAACTCCCGCAGTCGAGCCAATCCAACCAACTCCACATTCCGCGATCTGACTTGCTGGGTTGGGGCGGTGCAGGCACCGGTTCAAGGCACTGAGCGAGGTCGGCATCCTCCGGCAACTGCGGCAAGCGCAGCGCCCGGTGATCAAAGCAGTAATGTTCCCACGCCACCCAAGCACGCATGAGCAGAAGAAACGCCCCGTAGCCGCCAACCGTCGCCAGCGGGTAACGGAGCCACATGGCAAACACACCACAGGCGAGCAGAGCCCGGCACAAGCCCAGCCCTGCCACCCCGGTGAGCATCAGAACGGCCGTCAGCATCAAACGCGGAGATCGGCGGCTGCGAAAATATTTGTCCAGTTCCGCCTTGGTCGCGGCCTTCCAAGCATGCGGCCGCATGGTCGCGCCAACCCTTGCATTGCGCTGTCTCTCGGCTGAACTGTTCACACGCCCGTTCTAGCGGCATTCAGGAGCGCCGCCAACGCTCAAGTCGCTCACCTTGCAAATTGCCGCAACGGGTTTTCTTCAAAAGGCGCACGGGCTGCCGGCAGAAGGTCCAGCACGGGCAAACAATCGTCCACCGGGGGCAAGTGTTTGTTGTGGCCCTGCTGCCGATTCCCACTAGCATTGCCGTATGACTCGTTATCTTGTCCTTGCCGCCATCCTGATGCTGCCTGCCAGCGCCGATTCCAGCGCCGACTCCAACACTGACTCCAACCCCGCGACAGTGGTGATCAGCGCACCCGACAAGGTCGTCAATATCTCCGGCGTCTATCCGCACCTCGCGGTGACCAACAACCTCGAAGAATGCGGCATCGGCGCGCTGGTGCCATGGGCCGGCAAGCTGTGGGCCGTTTCCTATGGTCCGCACCGGCCCGCCGGCAGCATCGACAAGCTTTACGAAATCGCGCCGGACCTCTCGCGGGTGATCCGCCCGGAGTCCGTCGGTGGCACCCCCGCCAACCGCTTTATCCACACCTCCTCCAACCAGCTCAACATAGGCCCGTATTTCATCGACGCCAGCCGCAACGTCCGCGTGCTCAAGGCCACCGGTTCCGCGGGGGTGATTCCCGGCCGCCTCACCGCCACCGCCGCCCATCTCACCGATCCTAACCGGCTGTACATTTTCACCATGGAAAACGGCGTCTATGATGTGAACGCCACCGATCTAACCTATATCACCCGCTACCCGGATGTGCAGAGCAGCGGCGACGATTTCCTTGCCGGCTACCACGGCAAAGGGGCCTACACCGGTCAAGGCAGGTTCATCGTCGGCAACAACGGCGAGGCCAACCAAACCATGCCATCCGGTGTGCTCGCCACCTGGGATGGCACGGTGCAGGGCAGCGGAGCCACGCCCAATCAAATGGTCGCGTGGAATCAGGTCGAACGCATCCAGACCTGCGAAGTCACCGGTCCCGGCGGCATTTATGGCAATCCCAATCCCGCCACGGATCCGATTTGGACCACCGGCTTCGATGCCAAATCCGTCATCCTGCACACCTACGAAGGCGGCGCCTGGAACACCTGGCGCCTGCCCAAAGCCTCCTACACCCATGATGGCTCCCACGGTTGGCACACCGAATGGCCCCGCATCCGCCAACTCGATCCCGCCGACCCTAACAGCATGTACCTCATGCACATGCACGGCCTGTTCTACGATTTCCCGAAAACCTTCTCCGCCGCCAACTTCGCCGGGCTCGCGCCGATCGCATCGTATTACAAAATGCCGGTGGACTACTGCCTGTTCAACGGCCGGCTCGTGATGGCCAAGAACGACACCACCAAGTTCTCCAACGCCCTCGTCCCGAAAGCCGAATCCAACCTCTGGTTCGGCCAACTATCCGACTTGAAAACCTGGGGCGCGCCCACCGGCCACGGCGCCGTCTGGATCAACGAGGCGCTTGCCGCCAACCAAACCTCCGACCCGTTTCTCATCCAGGGGTTTTCCCAACGCACCCTCCATCTCAGAAACACCGGAACCTCCGCCGTAACCGTGGAAATCCAGACCTCGCCCGGCACCCCCACGTGGACGCCCGTCCGCAGCGTCAGGGTTCCCGCCGGCGGCTATGTCTTTGAATTGATCAGCGACCTCACCGCCCCGTGGGTCCGCCTCAAGGCCAACACCGCCGCCTCCAGCGTCACGGCGTTCTTCCATCTGCACACACCCTATCAACACCGCACGCCAGCCTCCGGCGCCGCCAACGAATTCGCCGCCCTGGCCGATATCCGCGACACCCATGCCATGTCCGATGGCCTCATCCGCGTGGTGGACGACGCCACCTTGCCGCTCGAATTCGCCTCGTCCCGCAACCCGTCGTCCGGTGCCACCGCCAGCCACCGCTACCATCGCCTCGGCGGCGATCTGGTGCTGGAAGACACTGCGAATCCCACCGCGGAAAGCACCCTGCGAACCACCGCCGCCACCACCCGGCAATTCGGCTCGGATGCCGCCTCCGCCTGGATCATGGAAGGCGCTAACAAATTCCGCCTGCCCAAGCTCGATCCGCTCTACGACTTGCCATTCGCCGGTGGCTGGGCCCGCGGCTTCCGCGAGGTCGTCACCGAACGCCAACTCCTCAACTGCCACGGCACGTTCTACGAAGTCCCCCGCGGCATCTCCGGCGGCATGCGGAAAATGCGCGCGCTCGTCACCCACGGCAAGCGCATCACCGACTTTGCCTCGTGGCGCGGCCTGCTCGTCCTTACCGGCGTGCTCGATGGTGCCCCCGCTTCCGACAAACTCGTCAAATCCGCCGATGGCAGCGCCGCCCTCTGGCTCGGCGAGGTGGACGACCTCTGGCGGATGGGCGAGCCCCGCGGCAAGGGCGGCCCGTGGCAGGACACCGCCGTCACCGCCAACACCGCCTCCGATCCCTATCTGATGTACGGCTACGACCGCAAGGAACTCACACTGTCGGCCGCCGGTGCCACCACCATCACCGTGGAGCTCGATTTTCTTGGCGACAACACCTGGTCCACCTATCAGACCTTCAGCCTCAGCGCCGGCCAAACGCTCACCCACCTCTTTCCCACCGGCTTTCACGCCCATTGGGTGCGGGTCAAGTCCAGCGCCACCACCACCGCCACCGCCCGGTTCGCCTACGGCCCCGCCGACCCTACAGGCACTCGCTAGGCCGTGGGCCGCGCATCCTGCCCGCAATCCAACCGGTTCATTCAATGCCCCTGAAAACGACCCCTTCCCGGCTGGGTCAAGATCTCTGAAGCGTCGCTTTTCCTGTCGGAGATTTTCCTTGGCAAAGCGTGCCCGTGCGGGGAGCGTTTCGCTTCCGGGAAAGAAAAAACATGGCGCATTGAATTTGGCAATCGCCAGCCGATCTTACGCTCTTTCCCGGGTTCCGATTATGAACAAAAACCATTGGCGATTCATGAGAGCGGGGATGGCATCGGTCATCCTGAGCACAGCCTCCACGGCGCAGGCGTGGCAGCCCAAATTTGCAGCGCTCATGACCGACTGGTCACAACTGGTGGACAACAATGCTCCGTTGCCAGAGTATCCGCGCCCCCAAATGGTCCGCAGCGAGTGGCTCAATTTGAATGGCATCTGGCAATTTCAGACCGCCGCCGCCAGCGACCCGGTGCCGGCCGGCCAGACGCTGGCGGGTGAGATCCTGGTGCCCTACCCGATGGAGTCGGCTCTGTCCGGGGTCGCCGCTTACCACGACCGCGCGTGGTATCGCCGCGCATTCACCGTCCCGGCGACCTGGGGCGGCCAGCGCATCCTGCTGCACCTCGATGCGGTGGACTGGGAATCGGAGGTGTTCGTCAACGGTCAGAGCGCGGGCGTGCACCGCGGCGGTTATGACCCGGCCACCTATGATATCACGCCGTATCTGAGTGGCACCGGCGCGCAGGAATTGATCGTGCGGATCTATGATCCCACCGATGCCGCCGGTGAACCGCGCGGCAAGCAAACCCTCACTCCCGGCGGCATCATGTACACCTCTAACAGCGGCATCTGGCAGACCGTGTGGCTGGAACCCGCGCCCGCCACCCGCGTCGACAGTCTCAAACTGGTGCCGGACATCGATAATGCCCGCCTCAACGTCACGGTCAATGTGGCCGGAGCGACCAGCGGCATCACGGTCAATGCCGTCGCCCGCATCGGAGCCACCGTGGTCGGCAGCATCAGCGGCGCGCCTAACAGCCCGCTGCTGCTGCCGGTGCCATCGCCGCAGCTGTGGAGCCCGGCCCGGCCGTTTCTCTATGATCTGGACATCAGGCTGTCCAACGGCGGGACCCCGGTGGATGCGGTGACGAGCTATTTTGGGATGCGCAAGATCAGTCTCGGCAACTCGGGCGGATTCGTCAAAATGCTCCTCAACAATGAGTTTGTGTTTCAATTCGGTCCGCTGGACCAAGGCTTCTGGCCCGACGGCATTTACACCGCGCCGACCGATGCCGCCCTCAAGAGTGACATCGAGCAGGAAAAACTTTTTGGATATAACATGGTTCGCAAACACATCAAGGTGGAACCAGCGCGCTGGTATTATTGGGCGGACAGACTCGGCATCCTCGTCTGGCAGGACATGCCCTGCGCCAATTCATACACCGCCAATCCGCAGCCGCTCGATGCCCCGCAGTTCCAGACCGAACTGGGCCGCCTCATCACCAATCACTGGAACAGTCCGGCTATCATCATGTGGGTCATCTTCAATGAATCCCAGGGCCAGCACGACACCGCAGCGCTCGTCGCCCAAGTCCAGGCCCTCGACCCGTCCCGCCTGGTTAGTCAAGCCAGCGGCGGCACCAGCTACGGCGTGGGTGATGTCTTGGACGATCACAGCTATCCAAACCCGGCCGGCCCGGTGAGCACCACTCAGGCGGTGGTTTGCGGCGAGTTTGGCGGCGTCGGTCTGGGCATCACCCACCATACCTGGGCACCCGGCTGGGGATACACCCCGGCCGCAAATGGCGATGACCTCGCACTCCAGTTCGAAGGCTTCTGCTATCAGTTGTCGGACCTTGTTAGCAATCATGGCTTGAGCGCGGCGGTGTACACCGAACTCAGCGATGTGGAAATCGAGTTGAATGGATTTCTGACCTACGACCGCAAAATCCGCAAGCCCGATGCCGACCGCATCCGCAAGGCGGTCCTGTCCGCGGCATCGCCCGTCACCCTGGCCACGGTGCTGCCGACCTCGCAAACCACCGGCCAGGTGTGGACCTACACGACGAACACTCCTGCGGCGGATTGGATTGCGCCCGGCTTCAATGACAGTGCATGGAGTGCCGGCAGCGCGGGATTTGGCGCGGGCAACCCGCCCAACGCGTCGGTCCGCACCGCGTGGTCCACCGCCGATATCTGGCTGCGGCGCAGCTTCAATCCGGGCTCCCTGACTGCGCAGCAGATCAGCAATCTCGTGTTCAACGTCTATCATGATGAGACGGTCGAGATCTATCTCAACGGGGTGTTGGCCGCCAGTGGCTCGGGATATACCACCAGTTATGGAATCATCCCGATGATCAGCGCGGGACAGGCGGCGCTCCTGACCAATGCCAGCAATGAGCTGGCCGTACATTGCCATCAAACCACCGGCGGACAATTCATTGATGTCGGCATCGCCGAGTTGCAAAGCTCACTCGCGGTTCCGCCGCGGCCGTTGCCGGTCCCACCCACAGGCCTGCACGGAGCTTGCGGGGCGCAGGGCATAACCCTGGGCTGGGATGGATCACCCGCAGCAACCAGTTATTCGGTGAAACGTGCACTGGTCAGCGGCGGCCCCTACTCGAATGTGCTAGCCCAGCCGGCCTTGAACAGCGCGGCCGACCCCGCCGTCACCGGCGGCACCACTTATTACTATGTGGTGAGCGCCCTCAATGCCTCCGGCGCAAGCGCCGACTCCGCCGAACTCGCCATCACCCCGCCGCTGGTGCCCGCAGCGCAGCCCGTCACTTGGTTCAAAGCCGCTGATCTCGCCGGGCTGGCGGACGGTGCCGCGGTTGCCAACTGGATCGATGCGAGCGGCCACGGCAACAATGCCACCCAGGGCACCGCCACCAACCGGCCCACCTTCGCTGCCACCGCGATCCACGGCCTGCCGGCAGTTAGATTCAACGCCGCCAACTCGACCTGCCTCGCCTTCGCCCGTCCGGTGCAGGATGACTTCACCATATTTTGCGTGTTTCGCAGCAGCCTGGGCATCGGCACCGGAACCCAGTTCTATCAGGGCTCCGGCCTGCTCAGCGGGGAAATGCCCGGCATCGTCAACGACTTCGGGCTGAGCCTCAATTCCAACGGGCTGGTCCTCGCCGGCACCGGCAATCCGGATCTGACCGCCGTGTCCCGCAGCTCGTATTTCACTGACGGTCAGGCGCACCTGGCGACGTTTCAACGCAGCCGCGCCAGCGGGACCCTGACATTGTATGTGGATGGCCTCGCCCAGGCCACCGCCAGCGGCGGCCAACAATCACTCAGCACGCCGACCCAATTGGTGCTGGGTGCCCAACAAACCCTAAACAATTATCTAACTGGAGATATCGCCGAGGTCGTCGTTTTCGATTCCACGCTCAATGAAAGCGAGCGGGTGACCCGGGAAAGCGCATTGATCTCCCAATACGGTCTATTAGGGCCGGGGCCCGCCAATGTCTGGAACAAGTTGGTGGGCGGGGATGCCTCGGGCTCTTGGAACACCGCCGCCAGCCCGCCATGGAGCGGCGGCACGCTGCCAGCATCCGCCGACAGCGCCGATTTCAGCAGCCTGGCCGTCACCGCGGACTCGACCGTCACCTTGGACGCCAACCAACGGATCAACTCCCTGATTTTTGGCAACTCCGCTCCGTCGTCGCCGGCTAACTGGGCGCTGAG
>CAIVSK010000290.1 GCA_903908495.1 Akkermansiaceae bacterium | reverse complement strand
GGATGGTGGTCACCGCGGGCGCCGCGGCTTGGGTCAGGGTGCAGGTTTGGGTGCCGACGGTGAGGGTCGCGCTGCGGGTTGTGGTATTCGGGTTTGCCGCACAGGTCACCGTGAGCGTGCCATTGCCGCTGCCGGAGAGCGGGCTAACAACCGCCCATGTCTGTGAGCTTGAAGCACTCCAAGTGGTGTTGGAGGTCACCGCGATCGACGCCGTCGAGTTCGCTGCATAGGAGGCGCTGGCCGTGGCCGGGATGGTGGTCACGGCAGGCGCCGCGGTTTGGGTCAGGGTGCAGGTTTGGGATCCCAGCGTGAGGGTCGCGCTGCGGGTTGCGGCATTCGGGTTTGCGGCACAAGTCACCGTCACGGTGCTGCTGCCGGTGCCGGAGAGAGGACTCACGACCGCCCAGGTCTGATCGCTGACTATCGTCCAGCCAACGGACCCGGCGTCGGTGACGGCGATGGCCGCGGTGGAGTTGGCGGCATAGCCGGCGCTGGCGGTGGTGGGCATCGATGGTGTGGAGTTGGTGATCGTCCAATCATTAAACAACATCCAGTTGTTGCCAGGGGAGCTTACGGTCGTGATATACCAGCGTGCCGAAAGCGATCCGAAGGTGCGGGCGGCCGCGTTAGCCCCGGTGGTGGGGCGCCGGGTGAACTGCGCACCGCCGGCCACCTGCACCCCGCCGACCGTGGCCGTCCAGGTGTTGGTCTGGTAATTGACGCGCATGGTCACCTCGACCACCTTGCCGTAGAGCGACGAGAGGCTCAGCCCGGTGTCGGTATAGGGGTCGAAGGTGACGCCGTTGAACTCGTTGGCGTCGTAGCGGAACAGCTTGCTCTGTGTTAGATCGAAGGTCAGCCCGCCGAGCACCTTGTCGTCCCAGTTGTACACCAGCAGCTCGAAATCGTCGGAGTGGCCGTTAGTGGATTGGGTGAGACCGATCTGGCAATAGAAATCGATGACCGGCAGGCCGCCGGGTTGGGCATCGACCTTGCGGCCGACGCGGATGAACTGGGTGCCGCTGGGCGGCGCGGTGAAGGTGACGTGGTCAAGGCATCCGAGGGCTGCCGTCTGGCCGAGTTCGAGCAACGGATAGCTGTCGATACCGGCAAATGGATAACAGGAGGAGGTGGCGATGGTACTCGGGTTCACCACCATCGCCCAGTTGTCGGTGCCCACCAGTCTGGGCGTCGACACGGTGCCGACACCTGCTGTGAACGGCGGGGTGCCGGTTGTTTCAAAGCCGGTTTGATACAGAATGCCGCCCCTCGCTGTTAGGGTGGCGGCGGCGAGAGTCAGGACGACAGCGTGGAAGTTACGATTAAGGACGGACAGGCAAGCTGACTGGCGGAGCATGGGCTGGCGGTTGGGTTGGCAGCGGAAAGCGAAAAAGCGGCCCGGATTGCCCGGGCCGCTTCAGCATATAATTGATCTGCTGCAAATCAATCCCGGATCACTCAGGGCGTGGTCGGGATGGAAGCATACTCGGCAGCCGTGAGCTTGCCATCGTGATTGGCGTCTGCCGTGACGAACATGCCGCCGGCGGTAAATGGCGGAATGTGGCTGGCGCCAGCGGCGATGGAGAATTCCCAGCCATCCACGAAGCCGTCATTGTTTTTGTCGGCTACAGCGAACAAAGGCAGTGGCTGTGAGGCAGGCGTCGGCGGCGGCGTGGGTGGCGTCACGGTGGGAATCGAGGCATACTCAGTGGCAGTGAGCTTGCCGTCATCACTGACGTCGGCTTTGAGGAACAAGTTGCGGGCGACGAGTGCCGGAATGTGGCTGGCGCAGGCGACCACAGCGAATTCCGCGGGGCCCACGAAGCCGTCCTTATTTGCGTCGGCGACGGAAAATGCGGGCAGCGGCAGCGGGCCCGATGCTACCGGCGGTTGCGTTGGGTGGTCCTTGATCGGCCATTCGTCGGGTGTGATGCCGTTATCGTCGTTGGTGTCGAGATGGGCGAACATCGCGGCGATTTGATCGGCGGTAGGAGCTACGGCTGGCGCTGGCGGCACCGGGAGTGAAGTGATGAATGCGGTGAATTCGTCGAGGTTGATGATTCCGTCCTTGCTGGTATCCACGGTCGAGAATAACGGCATCGGCATGGATGGCGGCAAGGGTGGGATGGACGGCGGTTCCGGCGGTGTTGGGCAGGGAGCCAGGAACTCGGCCAGGCTGATTTTGCCGTCCTTGTCGGTATCAAGAATGGCGAAGAGTCTGGGATCGGGCACGGCGCTGGCCGGAACCATGGCGGCGAATTCCGCGGGGGACAGGAAGCCGTCGGTGTTGGTGTCGGCCGCGTTGAAGCGCTCGGTGCGGATTTTGGTGATTTCGGTGAAGGCGGCCTTGCGGGCGAGTTCAAGTTCGGCTGGTGAAAGTTTGCCGTCGCCGTTGGTATCCCACTTGGCGAGGAGGGCGTCTTTCGCGCGATCGGCGAGGCCCTTGCGGGCACCTTCCCGTTCTTCGGCGGAGAGGACTCCATCATTGTTGATGTCGTAGGGTTTGAGGAAATCGGGCAGGGTTCCGTCGCCGAAGCTGCGGCCTGTCTGGGCTTTGACTGACATGCCGGAGGCAACGAAGGCCCAGGCAATAAGCGCAATGGTTAGTTTCATGATGGTGGGTGTGGTGGTTGGGCCTGATCGGGTCCGTCGAGTTGTCGGGCTGGCGTTCCGTGCGGGCTAGTGGCGGGCTCGGACAGCTGGCTTACACGGTTGGAGACGCGGCGGATGCCAAGCGGTTACAAATTTGCCGGAAAAAATTCACTCACTCCCGGAAATGGCGTGGGCTTCCTTGGTGGCAGGGGCTGTTTCGACCGGTGTGGTGGCGGCAGTCGGGGCCGCGGTGGCACCATCGAGTGCAGGTGTGCCGGTTTGCAGCTGGGAGGTGACACGGCTTAGATATTCGGACCACCAGGCGCTGCTTTCGTTGGAATCCTGCAGGTAGGCGGCGATTTGGGCATCGGAAAGTTGGGCGAGAATGGATTGCTGGGAGTTGGCGGTGGGCGGTTTGACGGCGGCGCCGTCCACCAGCATGCCGGGCACAAAGCTTGGCGAGGTGCTGGCGAGGGTCTGGAATACGCGCTGCTGTTGGTCGGGTGCCAGATCGAGTAACGGAATCAGGCGCGCCAGTTCGTGGTTGGCTTCGCGCTCGACCGCTTGGGCACGGATTTCCAATTCGGCGCGCGACGGGGCGTCGTGGCTGGCCGCTTGTCGGGTGAGGGAGTGGCTTGGTCCGTCGACGTTTGGCAAGTCATTGCCAAGGGGCGGGTGGGTGCCCGGTGCCGGGGCCTCGGACCCAGGGTGGCCGGCGGTGTTTTGAGCAGTAGCGGCCGGGCGGCTATCCCTGCGCTGGGGCACGCCGGTGGCGGGGTCGGCCGGCGTGGATGCGTCGTGGTTGAACAACACCAACGCGAAGGCCAGTGCGAACAGGCAAGCGGCGAGAATTGTCCAACGGTGTTTCATGGGTATCGGGTTGTTAGAAACTAAAGGTCTGGAGCTGGATGCGCGGGGTCTTTGAGCAAGGGGGCAAAGCGGGTTTTGATGTCCTGTTGCAAGCGCAAGCTCATGCGTTCGAGCGCCGGCACTTGGTCGGCCCGCAGATGGGGGCGCAATTCGTCGTGCACTCTGAGCACTTGCAGGTGCAGCTGGAACAAGGCCCGCTCACGGTCAAGGTCCATTTTGCGCGACGCCTCCTGCAGCAGGGGCCGGATGGTCTGCGCTTGCTCCGCGGTGAGCTGCAATTCCTGCCCGAGGGTGACCATGGCACGGTCCGTCCAGTGGGTGGCGGCGTCTGCTGTGTTGTGGGCGGGAGGGGCCGCCTCGACGGGTGTCTTGCGGGCCTCGCGGCCGAACCATCCCACGGCGATGCCGCTGGCCAGAATCACCAGCAAGGCGAGTGCCACTTTTCCGCGTTGGAGGGTACGGTTCATCAGGCGTTACAGAGGGGGAACATCCAATGTGGTGGTCGGCACGTCAAGCCGAAGTTGGGTTTTGTGGCGGATGACAAAGCCGCCAAGGACCACGGCGACGGCCGCCGTAGCGAGCGCCACCCGCCATGACCAGCGTTCCCACAGCAAGGCGAGAAACTCCCGCCGCGCCTGCATGGCTCGCGCCACCACCCGCACCACGAAGCCCGCCGGGGGCTGCCCGGCGTCGGCTTGGGGCTGGGTGTCGAGCTGGCGTTGGCGGGCGGCGGCGGCGAAGCGTTGCCATTGTTCCTCGGGTGCGAGCGGCTTCACGGTGCTGCCCTCCTTTCCATCGCTGCGAGTCGCTCGCCGAGGTGCCGACGGGCACGCATCGCGGTGACCTTGACTTTAGACTCGCCCCAGCCGGTGAGCTCCGCGACCTCGCGCACCGGGCGTTGCTCCAGATCCAGCAGGCGGATGACGATCCGCTCGCGTTCGTTGAGGCCGGACAGGAGTTTTTCCAACACCGCGAGGGTTTCCCGGCTGCCTGCGGCTTGCGTTTGGGCGTCTTCTTGCAGGATTTGGCTGACGAAGGTGGCTTCTTCCACATTGAGATCGGTGTAGCTGAGGACGCGCCGCGAGCGCAGGCTGCGCAGGCGGTCGCGGCAGTGATTGACTGCGATGCGCGCCACCCAATGGTCGAACAGGTCCTGTTCGTTGCGGTATTGCTCGATCTTGGTGAATACCTTCATGAACACCTCCTGCACGTCGTCGTCGTCGTCACTGCGGTTGGGCAAATGCGAGCGCACAATCCGGATGACTTGCGGGTACAGCGCGTCAACCAGCCGGCGCGCGGCGGGTTCGTCACCTTGTTTGACCAATGCGATCTCATGGCCCCAAGTGGATCCTACGGGTGTCTCCACAATTCGTTTCCATCATTGAGACGTTCGGCGGCGCGTCTCGGTTACAACCGATCGTCCCGGCCCAGACTCAACCCTCCCGGCCGCGCTGCCAAGCATGAATCCGCGGGCGTCCTGCCGATGATTGATCAGAGAGTGGCCATTCACTGCTGGCCGAACGATGAGGGGCACGCCGCGGAACTAACGCTGAAAGATAGCTTGGGGGCGACCCCGTATACTCGCAAGCCGGTTGCGTTCACTGCGCTCGTCCGGCCATCGTGCCGGGCGGACCTATTCCGGAAGCAAATGAATAACAGCATGAAAACCACATTCACACGTCGCAGTTTCCTCAAGACCGGTGCTGCCGCGTCGTTCCAAATTTGTTCCGCGCGCGCCGCTTTCACCTATACGGCAAATGAAAAGATCAACTTTGCGCTCATCGGCATCGGAGGCATGGGTGCCAAGGGCGTCAACTGTGCCTCGGGGGAACAGATTGTGGCGGTGGCCGAAGTTGACCTGAGCCATGCGGCCCAGTCGGTAGAGAAGATCAAGGGCGGGTTCAAGGATGCCAAGTTTTACTCCGACTACCGGAGGCTCTTTGACGAGCAGAAGCACATTGACGCCGTGTGGGTGGCGACGCCCGACCACCATCATTTTCCGGCTACGGTCCGCGCCTTGGAAGCCGGGTACCACGTCTATTGTGAGAAGCCGCTTTGCCATGACGTGTATGAGGTGCGCAAGCTTCGTGAGCTGGCCAAGGCTAAGAATGTGGTGACCCAGATGGGCAATCAGGGGCATTCCGGCGAAAATGTCCGGCTGCTTTGCGAGTGGATCTGGCAGGGAGCGTTGGGCGATGTCACGGAAGTGCATGTGCGGCCGCCATATAACCAGATGGATTACGGTTCCCGCAATGCCGGCCAGCCGGTCCAGCCGCCGGCAAGCCTCAACTGGGATCTCTGGCAGGGAATTGTCAAGGAGCGCGAGTTCCGCAGCGGCATCCATCCGGCGACTTGGCGCGGATGGCTCGACTACGGCACAGGGTTGCTGGGTGACTGGTTCTGCCACAACGGGGATGGAGCCATCTGGGGCTTGAAGCTGACCGAGGCGGACACTTGCGAGGTGGAATGCGAAGGCGAGGAGACCAGCGAGACGAACTGGGCACATGAATGCCGCGTGTCGTGGTCCTTCCCCAAGCGCGGCGAGATGGTTCCCTGCGTGATGCGCTGGAGCTCGGGTATCTACAATGATTACGTGGCCAAGCCGATGCCCAAGACGATTGAACCTGAGCGCATAGCGGCGACCGCGCAGCATCCCAGTGCCTACTATGGCAGCAAGGGCACGGCGGTGTCGGGTTGGTGGATGGAGGGCACGCGGCTCTTTCCTGAGACGTTCATGAAGGAGGTTGGCAAGCCGAAGGAGATGATAGCGCGCGTGAAGGAGGGGCATGAAAACAGTTTCCTCAACGCGATCCGCACGGGTGGGAAGGCGTCGTCGGATTTTGATTACTCGGCGCGGCTCACGGAAATCATGCTCATCGGTAATATCGCCACACGGGTGCGCGGGAAGTTGTCGTACGATTTCCGCACGGGCAGATTTACCAATAACGACAAGGCTAACGAGATGCTCAAGCGCGAACCGCGCAAGGGCTGGGAATTCGGATACGTGTAACCCCCCCCGAGACTATTTCTCTGTCCCCCTGTCAAGTCGCTTGCCCTGTGAGCTCCGCAGCCCCTTGAGGTGAAAGGACTCCGGCCGTGACAGCGTAACCCCCGCGTCTTCGCCTGCCGTCATTTCGAGGGTCGCGCGCCATTGACACTCTAACCATAAATCCAGGACATCGCGCAATGAGGGAAATTTCAAACCGATCCATGAGGCGGATGGCCCTCATGACGGCGGCGGCAGGCTGTCTGCTGGCGCAGCGTTCGCTGGCCGGCGACTGGCCGCAATGGTGCGGCAACGCGGCCCGCAATGCGGTGTCCGCCGAGACCCGGCTGCCGGCTGCTTTCAGCCCGAGCCCGGCCTCGGCGGCGGCTCCCGAGGCTCCGGCCGCCGAGGCCGAACCGACTCATCTCAAATGGAAGCTGCGGCTCAACACCCATGCCTATGGCGGTCCGGTGGTGGCCGATGGGAAAATTTTCATCGGCACCAATAACCACGACGGGGGAGGGGCGGTCATGGGCTTGGAGGAGGCCACGGGCAGGGCGTTGTGGCGTCTGACCATTCCGCGCATGCTCACCGAGTGGAAGGATTTCAATTACGACGACTTGAGTTTGGGCGTGTGTTCCACGCCGACGCTGGCCGACCATCGCTTGTTCGTGGTGACCAATCGCGATGAGATGGTCTGCCTCGACCCGGACGGCAAGTCACACGCCGCCGAGCCGGACGTGGCCCGCCCCAACGCGGGCTCGGAACAGCCACCGCTGACCACCGATTCCAATGCTGTCGGCATCGTCTGGCGGTTTGATATGATCGCGGACAAGGACGTCAATTCCTGGCCGCAAGATGCCGCGGATTGTTCGGTGCTCGTGCACGGCGAGCATGTGTTCGTGTGCCCGTCCAATGGCGTCAATCGCGGCCACACGATCGTGCCGCATCCCGACGCGCCGAGTCTTATTGTGTTAGATAAACACACCGGCCGTCTCATCGCCCGCGACTTCGAACAGGTCGGCCACCGGTTGTTTCACGGTGAATGGTCATCGCCCGCGCTGGGGGAGGTCAACGGCCGGACGCTGGTGGTTTTTGGCGGCGGTGACGGCGTTTGTTACGCCTTCGACCCCGTGCCCGCCGCGCCCGCGGTCGAGGGCGCTCCCGGTGTCTTGAAGTGTGTCTGGCACTTCGATGTCAATGCCGCAGCCAAACGCGGCGGCGCTTACAAAAATAATGTGACCGGCCCTAGCGAAATCATCGCCACCCCGGTGTTCTATCACAACCGCGTGTATGTGGGCGTCGGCCAGGACCCGCGCCATGGCCAGGGCCGCGGCGCCCTTGCCTGCATCGATGCCAGCGGCAGCGGCGACGTCACCGCCAATGGCCTGGTGTGGGTCAACACCGACATCGACCGCAGTCTAACCACGGTGGCGATCCAGGACGGCATCCTGTACACCGCCGATTTCAGCGGCCGCATTTTCGCCCTCGATGCCGACACCGGGCGGGAGTTGTGGCGGCATGTCACCGACGGTCCGATTTGGAGTTCGCCGCTGGTGGCCGACGGCAAGGTGTACGTCGGCACCGATACGGGCGTGCTGTGGACCTTCGCCGCGTCGCGCGAACTCAAAATCCTCGGCGAAACCCACCTCGACTCGCCGATTTCCACCTCACCCATCGCTGCCAACGGCGTGCTCTACGTCATGACCCAACGCTGGCTCTATGCCGCCGCAAGCAGCGCGGACGGCCGCTGAGTGCGCCGCGGACCCGAACCTCACAGCTTGCACCCACTCAACAGGGGCCTCGCCGATGATCAATCCGAGGTGCCTCAGGACTCGCGCAGGCCGGAGGCGATGGGCAGGCGCGCGGCACGCAGCGCGGGGAACAGTCCGCCGCCGATGCCGATGAGGGTGGCGCAGGCAATGGCTTTGCCTAACAACGCCGGGGTGACCTGGAAGGCGAAGGTGACCTGGCTGAAGGACTGCCAGTTGATGGTGGAGGCGCGGTAGCCGTCGAAAAGCAGGTAGGCGGCACCCGCGCCGAAGCCGCCGCCGAGGATGGAGAGCAAGACCGACTCGACCAGCACGGAAAACACCACCGGTCCCGCGCCGAAGCCCAGGGCGCGCAGCGTGGCGATCTCACGGGTGCGGCCGGCCACCGCGCTATACATGGTGTTGAGCGCGCCGAACAAGGCACCCAGTCCCATCAGGGTGGCGATGAACACGCCGATGGTGGTGATGAACTTGGTGACCGCGGTGGATTGCTCCTCGTAGAAATCCGATAGGCGCAAGACCTTGACGTTGAGCTTGGGATCGGTGGTCAACGCATCCTTGAATTGCTGGAAGGCCGCCGCGGAAGTTAATCTAACGTAAACAGACTGGAAGCTGGAGTTGCGGTGATAGGCCGGTTGCAGCACCGCGGTGTCGGTCCAAATTTCCGACTCTGCGAGGCCGCCGTTGGCGGTGAAAATGCCGACGATATCCCAGACGTTCTGGCCGACCTTGATTTGCTTGCCGATATCCAGGCCGCCGAAGGCGCGTGCCGCGCCGGCTCCCACCATCACTTCGTTGCGGCCGGTGGCAAAACGCCGGCCGGCCTCCATCTTGATGTTGCCGCGCACGTCGAATGCGCCTTGTTCCACGCCCCGCAACGGCACGTTGGCATCGGTGCCGGTCGAGCGCTTCGGCAGGTTGATGATGACAAACAACTCCGCCGAGGTGAGCGGTCCGGCGGCATTGCGGGCCACGCCCGGCGCGTCGCCGATGGTGCGGGTGGCGTCGCGCTCCAGGCCGCTGGTCATCTCGCTGTCCGCGCCGCTGCGCAACACCACCGCCACATCCGGCGAGCCGGACGCCGTCATCGCCCGCCGAAACCCTTCGGCAATGGCCAGCACGCCGACCAGCACGCCGACGACCCCGGCGATGCCGACGGCGGCGGTCAGCGCGGCGGCCTTGCGCTCGGGCAGTGAGCGCAGGTTGAACCAGGCGACGGCAAACAATTGGGTCAGGATGGACATGTTAGATAGAGGGATGGTTGCTAGGCACCGCGGCGGAGTGCTTCGGAAATGCGCAGGCGCATGGCCTGCCAGGCGGGCAGCGCGCCTGCGACGAGTCCCAGCGCGACGGCGAGCCCGGCGCCGGTGACGAGGCTTTGGGTCGGCAGGATAAACACCGGCAACAGGCTGGGGATGGGGTTGCCCGAGGCGATGATCAACCAGGCGATGCCGAGACCGCCGAAACCGCCGATGATGGCGATGCAGCACGATTCTATCAGCACGAGCAACAGCACCAGGACGTTGGAGAAGCCGATGGCCTTGAGCACGCCGAGTTCTTCGGTACGTTCGCGCACCGACTGGACCATGGTGTTGCCGGCCACCAGCAGGATGGTGAAAAACACCGCGCCCACCACCGCCATGACGATCGAACCGATATCGCCGATTTGTTGCGCAAAGCCTTGGGCGAAGGCACCCTCCGGTTCGGTTTTCGTTTCATACGGCGAGTTGGCGAATTCCCGGTCAATCGCGGTGGCGATTTTTGCGGCTTGGTCCGGATCTGCGATGCGGACGGTGTACCAGCCGACCTGGCCTTTTTCGCGCTGGCGGGCTTCCTCGAAGTAGTCGTAGCGGAAGAACAACTGGCTCGTATCGCTGCCCTTTTTGGCACCGTCGAAGATGCCGACAATGTCGAACTGCCATTGGCTCTGGCCGATGGGCTCAAGCCAGATCGGCGAGCGCAGCGGAATCCGGTCGCCGACTTTCCAGTTGAAGCGCTTGGCCGTGGAGCGCCCGACCACCGCCCCGGTGCGGGTGTTGAGCCAGGCGGATTTCTCCGCATCGCTGAGGACGAACTCCGGAAACATGGCGCAAAACTCCGCAGGCTCGACCGGCATGTTGGGAAAAAAGTTTTTCGGGTCTTGATAGATGCCGCCGAACCACGTCTGGTGGCATACTGCGGCCACCCCGGCGACGCCCTGGATGCGCGCCTTGTAGCTTTCCGGCAAGGTCTGGATGAGCGACACCTTGTGGCGCACGATGAGCCGGTCCAGTCCCGCCATGCTGACGCCGCCGCTCAACGCCTGTTTGAGCGCTCCGAGAAAGGCGAACAACATGAACGCAATGAAAATGGATAGCAGGGTGAGCGCCGTGCGCAGTTTCTTGCGTTTGAGGCCGGCCCAGATCAGGGGGAGAAATTTCATGCTGCCGGGGGCCTCAGGCCGTCGGGGTGGTGGAAAGTTGGCCCTTGTCCAGATAGACCGTGCGGCTGGCGCGGGCGGAGGCGTGGGGGTCGTGGGTGACCATGATGATGGTTTTGCCGTGGTCCTTGTTGAGCGATTGGAGGAGGGCGAGGATCTCGTCGCCGGACTTGCGGTCGAGGTCGCCGGTGGGCTCGTCGCACAGCAGCACCGTCGGATCGGTGACGATGGCGCGGGCAATGCCGACGCGCTGTTGTTCGCCGCCGGAGAGGGTGCGCGGGAAATGCTTGGCGCGATGGGTCAGGCCCACCGCTTCGAACGCGGCGGCCACGTGGCGGCGGCGCTCGGCCTTGCTGAGGCCGGTTAGGAGCAGCGGCAGCTCGACGTTGCGCTCGGCGTTGAGCGCGGGCAACAGGTTGTAGAACTGGAACACAAAGCCGATGTGGCGGGCCCGCCAAGCCGCCAGCTGCCGGTCGGAGAGCTGGTCGACGCGCTCGTCACCGATCTGGACGGTGCCGGTGGTGGGGCGGTCGAGGCCGCCGATGAGGTTGAGCAAGGTCGATTTGCCGGACCCTGACGGGCCCATCAGGGCGAGGAATTCCGCGGCGTCGACCGCCAGTTCGAGGCCGGAGAGCACATGGACCACTTCGGCACCGCGCTTGAAATTCTTGGTGACGTTGTGGATTTGGACAAGGGGTTGGCTGGAGGCGCTCATCGGGTGGATTCTACGGTGACGGCGATGCCATCGCTGAGGGTGGCGGGGGGATTGATCACCACGGTCTCGCCGGCGACCAGACCGGCGCTGAGGGTGGTTTCAGTGTCGTTAGAGGCGGCGACGGTCACTGCGCGGCGTTCGGCCTTGCCGTTGCTCACGACCCAGGCGACGTCGCGGCCGTCGCGCGATTGCACGGCACCCTTGGGCACGGCCACGGCGTTGCGGGTGGCGGTGGTGGCCGCGGGCTCATCGCCTTGGAAAGCGACTTTCACACCCATTTCCGGCAGGATGCGCGGGTCGAGGTGCTCGAAGCCCACGCGCACCTTGACGGTGGCCTTTTGGCGGTCGGCGGTGGGAATGATGGCGATGACCTTGCACGGGATTTTCCATTCCGGATAGGCATCCAGGGTGGCTTCGACCGCTTGGCCGGCCTTCACCCGGTTGATGAAACTCTCGCCGACGTCCACCTCGATCTCTAGCGATGCCATGTCCACCAGGGTGCAAATCCCGGTGCGGGTGAAGCCGCCCGCAGACATGGGTGAAATCATTTCGCCGGGCTGCGAGTCCTTGGTGGTGACCACCCCGGTAAACGGCGCACGGATGATGGTGTCATCGACCTGTTGTTTCCATTGGTCGACCTGCCGCTCGGCGACGCTCACCTCGGCGTGCTGGCGCTCGAGTTTCGCCTGTTGGACGCGCGCCTCGGCCTCCGCTTTGCCGACATCGGTCAGGCTGACCGATTTCGACGAGCCCAGCGCGGTGATGCGTTGCAATTCGGCGGCGGTGAATTTCGCCTGCGGCTGGGTTTCGGCGAGATTGAGCTTGGCCGCGGCGAGTTGGGCTTCGGCCAGGTGCAGCCCGCTTTGCACGTTAGACGCGTCGAGGGTGGCCAGAATCTGGTCTTTTTCCACTTTCATGCCTTCCTCGACGCGGATTTCGGCCACCTTGCCGGTGATTTTTGAGGAAACCGTCGCTTTCAGCCGCGTGGTCACGTAGCCGGAGGCATTCAGCAACGTGCGCCCGCCGCCACTCTCGGCGCTTGGCGCTTGGGCGGTGGCGGTTTTCACCACGATTCCGCCGGCCCGGGTGAACCACCACCCGGCACCCGCAGCCCCTATCAAAAGCAGCAGCACCAGCCACCGCCAAGCGCCGTGCCGGGGCGTGGGAGGCACCTGTGAGCGGTCGATGCGCAGGGCATCAAGGTTGGAAGGTGTGGGAGGCATGGGGACTGACTTGCTCGGCTTTGACCTTACTCGCGGGCTCCGCGGTGCCAAGGAGTTTATTGGCGGAAACCTGTGAAGAACCTAATCGGGGTGGCATTCCTGAGGTCATCCGCGTCAATCTACGTGTCATTAGGGGATTGCCCTGGCCTCGTCCCGGCCTGCGGCTGCAACGCTCCACCGTTGGCCAACGCGGCCGGACTCGAAGCACTCCGGGGCGATGCCACGGCTTGCCAACTCCTTGGCGAGCAGCAACGGCGGTTCGCCCAATGGTTCGTCGCTCAATTGAAAGGTGCCCCAGTGCATGCCCGTGGCCCGCCGGCAGCCGCTCTCCTGAAAGGCGCACACCGCCTCACCGGGAGTCATGTGCAAGGGCCGCATGAACCAGCGCGGCTGATAGGCACCGATGGCGATCATGCCGAAATCCAGCGGCCCGAGCCGGGTGCCGATCTCCCCAAAGGCCGGGCAGTAACCGCTGTCACCGGAGTGCCAGAGTTTCACGCCGCCCGCCTCGATGCACCAGCCGCACCAGTGGCCGCGATTGCGGTCCCACAGGCTCCTCGCCGTGAAATGTTGCGCCGGGGTGGCGGTGACCGTCACGCCACGGGCCACCTCGACGCTCTGCCACCAGGCGACAGGCGTCACGCGGCCGAATCCGAGCGACTCGAACCACTCCGCGTGGCCCTCCGGCACGATGAGTGGAGTGGTTTTTCCCAACTTCCGCAAGGTTGGCAGATCGCAGTGATCGTAATGGGTGTGGGTGAGCAATACCGCCGTGATGGCCGGTAAATCGCCGATGCCGCAGGGCGGGGGAAGCCGCCGCCGCAATCCCAACATGCGTAGCGGCCCGCAATAGTCCGAAAAAATCGGGTCTATCAGCAGATGCACCCCACCACCACTCAGCAGAAACGCGGCATGGCCGAGCCAGGTGACCCGCCAGCCGCGCTCCGGCATGGCGTGGAGTTGCCCGGGCGTCAGAGTCTCCCCGGCAGCGGGGGCTTGCGCGTCGGGGAAGTCCGCCTGCACTTTTTCGCCGAAGCCTAGTTTCCAGCGCAGGACGTCCCTGAGGCCGGGCACGTGCGCCGGCCAGGGGTTGTTGAATCGCTTGGGCACGCCGCAGTATCGCGCTGGATTCAGCCAGCCGTCAAGGCGCGCGACCCGCCCTTCAAGCGATAATTGCAGGGGCTGCGTGACGTCCCCGCCGCAGGGGACTTGCGCGTCATCCATCACCAGCAAGGTGGCTTCATCACCAAACTGACACAATCGTCAGCAGAATCCCGTATCTGGATGAGAACATATGCCGGTGTGAGTTTTCAATCCGGTTGTTCCATCCCAATCCACTTTTAGCTAACAAACATGAAGTCCGTTCTGACGACTGTCCTGCTTATGCTTGCTCTTGCCGCAGCGAGCCCCGCCGTCACGCCGCCTGCCAATCATCCGGTGGCGGCGCTCATCGAGCGCCTGCTGCCCGGCCAGGCGCAGCATTTCGTCTTTGAAACGATCGCCGCTCCCTCGGCGCAGGAGAACGTATTTGAAGTCGCCGCCAAGGATGGCAAAATCGTGCTGCGGGGCGATGACACCCTATCACAATGTGTGGCCCTCAATGATTATCTCACCCGCACTGCCCGGGTGTCCGTGCCGCTCTATGCCGAAGTTCCTATTGTTCAACCGCAGGTCTTGCCATTGCCGGAAGAAGCCGTCCACCGCACGACCCGCCTCAAGAACCGCTTTTTCATCAACTATTGCACGTTCGGATATTCCTTTCCGTGGTGGCAATGGCCCAATTGGGAACGCTTCATTGATTGGATGGCGCTGCAAGGCATCAACATGCCGCTGGCCCAGGGCGGCAGCGAGGCGGTGTGGCAGAAAGTCTGGCAAACATACGGTCTAACCGACCTGGAGATCCGCGCCGATTTCTTCACTGGTCCGGCCCACCTCGGGTGGCATCGAATGGGCAACCTCGACCGCTGGCAGGGGCCATTGCCGCAATCGTATATCGATGGACAACTGGCCCTAACCAAGAAAATCGTCGGCCGCGAGCGCGGCTTTGGCATGAGGCCGGTGTTGCCCGCGTTCGCCGGCCATGTGCCGCAGGCACTCCAACGGGTGCGCCCGGACGTGAAGCTCAGTAAGATCGGTTGGTGCGCCGGGCAAGAGTGGAACCCGAATTTCATCGATCCCAAAGATCCGCTGTTCCGTGAGATCCAAGGCAAATTCCTCCGGGAACAGGAGCGACAACTCGGCACCGACCACCTCTACGGCACCGATCCCTTCAACGAAATGAACCCGCCCAGTTGGGAGCCGTCCTACCTCGCCGGCGTGTCCGACGCCATCTACGGTGGCATGGCCGCAGCCGATCCCGCCGCCGTGTGGGTGCAGATGGGTTGGACCTTCCAAGGGGCCAATTGGACCCAACCCCGGCTCGAAGCAATGATCAAAGCCGTCCCTCTGGGCCGCATGATAGTCCTCGATTATTATTGCGAATCGATGGAGATCTGGCGGCGCCACAACAGTTTTTACGGCGCGCCGTTCATCTGGAATTATCTGGGCAATTTCGGCGGTAATAGCCCGCTGGCCGGGCCCGTCAATAAGGTCCATCACCTGCTCGCCGCCACCGAGGCGGATTCCGCCGCTTCCAGCCTCAGCGGCATCGGCTCTACCCTCGAAGGCCTCAATAACCAGGCGATGCATGAATTCCTGTTTGCCCGCGCCTGGCAAGGTGCCTCGTGCGACCCCGATGGCTGGTACCTAACCGAGGCGCGGGCCCACGCCGGCGGTGCCGACCCCGCCGCCGAGGACGGCTTCCGCATCTTTTGGAAGGAAGTCCTTGGTGACAGCATCCTCAACGGTTGCTCCGATGTCTTTACCATCATGCCCCGGTTTGTTGGGGGCGGCCGCGGCTGCTCGGCACCCGTGCCGGTTTACAACCATCCTGCCTTGGGGAGGGCCTGGAAGCGCATGCTCGAAGCATCTCCGGAAACCCGCCAGCACCAGGGATACCAGTTGGATCTGGCGGATATCAGCCGCACCGCGCTGGCCAACCTCGGGTCCATCGTCCGCGATGCATTGCTCGAGGCCTGGCGCAAGGGAGACGCCCCCGCATTCAAACGCCTGTCTGGCAAATTTCTGGAAATCGGGGCCGACCTTGACACCCTGCTCGGGACGCGCCCGGAATACCTGATGGGATATTGGGTCGAGCAGGCCCGCGCCTGGGGCAAGGACGCCGCCGAAGCGGATTGTTATGAGAGAAGCGCCCGAACCATTGTAACCACCTGGATGGGTCGCACCCATTTCCTCAACGACTATGCCGATCGTACTTGGAACGGCTTGCTCAAGCAGTTCTACCTCGTCCGCTGGAAGATGTATATCGATGCCATGGGCGCGGCGGTGGACGCCTCCGCCGGCACCGGCAAGCCGCCGGTGGATGTGGGGGCCGCCGCCTATCAGGAAATCCAGGACTTCGAATGGCATTTCGCGCAGACCGCAGCCGGCAAATTCCCAACGCGGGCGGAGGGCGACACCTGCGAGGTGAGCAGGAGGTTGTTTGAGAAATACCGCAACGATTTTCCAGCCCCGTGAATCATCTGGAACCCATACTGAGGAGCCTGTGGCTTACACTACACGTGGAGAATTTTAGATATTTGGACCAAGAGAACCACTGATTACACTGAGAGCCACTACCAGAGAATTTTGTTCATTGCCGGTTTTCTCAACGCAGGTCTAGCCAACCTTCTGGGCAGCCCGCCTCCGATCATCATCCTTAATTGCAATCCACATCATCTGAACCCACCCCTCTGACTCCTCGATCAACCGCGGCGCCAGAGACGGTCGGTTGCGCTTCACCCACGCTTACGGCTCAACGCCAGGAACTGCCGGACGCCTTCGACTGCAACGGCCTGAGTGCCATGGCTTTCGCCCGTGGTCACGGTGTCTGCTATCAGACGTTCATTGGCTGGCAGCGCAAACGCCGGGAGCAGGCTCAGCCTTCCGCCTACTGACTCCGGCCCGGCGTTCGCCAAGGTGCGCGTTACAGACAGACAACCCGCCCGCCAGTCGAGCGGATTGAGAAACTATAGGCCGCATGGTCCGCAAGTCCGTCCCCGAGTCGATGGGAGATCCACTTCCGCGGCAATCATTGCAAGAACATATTGTTCCTGCGTAGTCCGTGTAATCCCTGTGCCTAATTCCCGTATAGGATTACCAAGCCCCGCTCCAAACCTTCCATGACCCTCACTCCATCCGCTATCCTCGCCATTGCCGTCGCTGCCATCTTGCCAGGCAGGGCCGACGTGGCCCCACCCGCGGATTGGCTGGTCAATTCCGCCCCGTTCAAGGCTCACGTCAGCTATGATGAGGCCAAACACGACCTGGTAATGGAAAACGGCCTGACCCGCCGCACCCTGCGCCTCGCTCCCAATGCCGCCACCACCGACTTCACCAACCTGGCCACCGGCGAGCAACTACTGCGCGCCGTCGGCCCGGAGGCACGCGTCACCTTGAATGGCACGGAATATGCCATCGGTGGTCTAACCGGGCAGCCGGCGATGAATTTCCTCAAACCGGAATGGATAGACGGGCTGCAGGCGGACCCGGCAAGCTACCGCTTTGCGGAATGGAAGGAGGAAGCCGTGTCGCCGCGCCTGGCGTGGCAGAAGCGCCCGCAATGGCTGTCCAAGGATCTGCCATGGCCGGCCCCCGGCAAGCAGGTCATATTGCGCTTTGTGCCACCGTCCAAGGCCCCCACCACGTTGGCCGGCAAGCTGTTGTTTGAAGACTCCTTCACCGCGCAACTTGCCGCCGGTTGGAGCACCCACGTCAGCATCAAAAACCCCCGTTCGTCGTTCACCAACGAGGGCAAGGCCGGCGAAATCTACACCCCGCCCGACACCGCCGTCTATGCCGAACGCAAGTGGCCCGCCACCGCCGCAGCGGTGGAGGTGAAACTCAATGCCGGTGACGACACCGCCTCCAATGCCTGGGGCCCGGGCTTGGCCCTGATGTCGCCCTCCGGCACGATTGCATTGATTATCCGCCCTAACCAAAGCTGCTACGAACTCAACGGCCAGGTGTCCCCTGAGAAATTCGATCGCGCCAAACCGGTCTATCTGCGCATCCGCCTGAGCGACAAGAGCGCCATTTGCGAAGCATCCCAGGACGGCAGCCACTTCAAGCAAATCGGCAAGCTGCCGTGTCCGCAAGCGCCCACCGCGCTGCGCGTCGGCAAGGCCGGCCGGGCCGGCCAGGGCGTGGACTATGAAACCGCCGCCAGCGAGCCGCTCGTGCGTTGTCATATCTCGCATGTGGCGATCCGCGAGGCGGAGTCGGCAGGGTCAGAGCCCCGCAGCGACCTGCCTGAAATCGACTTGCATTATACCATCTATGACGGCATCCCGCTGATGGAGAAATGGCTGACAATTCACAACCGCTCCAACACGCCGGTGCGGATTAACAAGACCGTGGTTGAATCGCTCAAAATCACGGAGAATGAAAGCTCCACTGAGGACAATCCGCGCTGGGAGTCATCCAATCTCTATGTCGAGACTGACTATGCGTACATGAACATGACCGGCAAAGGAGCGAATCAACGCAGCGTCAGGTTCGGCAAAGACCCGGACTATCACACCCAGGTGAACTATGAGGAAAACACCCCTGCACTGCTGGAAGTGGCGCCGGAATCCGGCCCCGACACCGATATCGCCCCCAATGCAACCTTCACTTCGATCCGCGCGTTCGAACTGATGCTAGACAGCTCCGAGCGCGAGCGCCGCGGCCTCGCCCAGCGCCGCATGTATCGCATCATCGCCCCGTGGTCCCAGGAAAACCCGGTGATGATCCACCTGATCTCGAGCAACCCCAAGTCGATCCACGAGATCATCGACCAGGGCGCCGAGGTGGGCGTGGAAATGATCATTCTCTCGTTCGGCAGCGGCTTGAACATGGAAAGCCCCGATCCCACGTATCAGGCGACCTACAAAGAGTTGTCCGCTTACGCAGCAACCAAGGGAATCGTGTTAGGGGCATACTCGCTGCTGGCCTCGCGCGGTGCCGCCACCGCCGCCGACAACTGCCGCGGCCCCGGCAGCCGCATCCGCTATGGCGTGATGCCCTGCCTCGGCGCAAAGTGGGGGCACGACTATCTGGCGCAACTCAAAACTTTCATCACACAAACCGGTTTCTCCATTCTCGAACATGACGGCTCGTACCCCGGAGACACCTGCGCCGCCACTGACCACCCATTTCATCGCGGGCTGGAAGATTCCCAGTGGGTGCAGTTCCAAGCCATCACCGACTTCTACAAGTGGTGCCGCGCCAATGGTGTGTATCTGAATATTCCAGACTGGTATTACCTCAATGGTGGCAGCAAGTGCGGCATGAACTATAAGGAAACCAATTGGTCGCTACCGCGGGCCGATCAAGAGATTATTGAGCGCCAAAACGTCTTTGATGGCACTTGGGAGAAGACCGCCTCGATGGGCTGGATGATGGTGCCGCTCACCCAATACCACGGCGGCGGCGCGGCTGCCACCATCGAACCCTTGAAAGACCACTTGCCGCACTATGAAACCCGCCTCGCCAATCTGTTCGGCGCCGGCGTGCAAGCCTGTTACCGCGGCCCGCGCATCTACGACACCCTTGAGACCAAGGCGCTGGTGAAAAAATGGATCAGCTTCTATAAAACCCACCGCGAGGTGTTGGATGCGGACATGATCCATCTGCGCCGGCCGGATGGACGCGACTGGGACGGCTTTGTGCATGTCAACCCGCAAGGCAAGGAAAAGGCCCTGGCGTTTTTCTATAACCCGCTTGCCGAGGCCGTCACCCGCACCATCCGGGTGCCGCTCGCTTATGCCGGGCTGAGTGGTTCGGCCCAAGTGTCAGTTAATGGTGATGCGCCTGGCGTCATGCCGCTCGACCGGCACGATGTGCTCACCCTCACGGTCAAAATCCCCGCCAGCGGCCGCACCTGGGTGGCATTGACTGCGGCTAACTGAATTGTCAAACATCGCCATCAGTCATCATGAGAAATCTATCCACATTTACCGCTCTTCTGCTGATATCCACCCTGCGCGTTGCCGCGGTGGAAGCCGATGTGGAATCCGTGAGACCGGCCGTGATAACGAAGTCACCCCAATGGCCCGACCTGGAGGAAGTCATTGTCACCTTCAAATGCCACCTCGACATCGGCTACACCCACACGGTGCCGGAGGTGATTGAAAAGTACCGGACCAAGGACATGGATCAATTGCTGGCGCTGTTTGATCAAACCAAGGATCTGCCCAAGGATGACCGCTTCGTGTGGATGCTGCCGGCCTGGGCGATGGACATCGTGCTGGATGACAAGCAGACGCCGGAGCGCCGTGCACGCATCGAGCAAGCGGTCAAGGACGGGCGCTTGATCTGGCATGCGCTGCCCTTCACCTTGGAATCCGAGGCGAGCGACGCCGAAGAGTTGGTGCGCGATTTGGGCTACGGCACGCGCCTGGCCAAACGCTTTGGCATGCCGCTGCCAACCGATGCGAAGCAGACCGACATGCCAGAGCAGGCGTGGATTCTGCCGAGCCTGCTGAAGAATGCCGGCGTCGACTTGGTGCACATCGGAGCCAACGGCGGCAGCAAGCCGATGTCGGAACTCACCAAGATCCCGCCGCTCTCATGGTGGGAAGGTGCCGATGGCTCGCGCGTTCTGCTAGGTTATTCGTCCCAATACGGCTGGGACAGCATGACGCCGCCCGCCAACTGGCCGCACAAATCATGGCTGGCGTTTTTTGTCCTCGGTGACAACGCCGGACCTCCGCCCGCCAATTCAGTTAGCACCGTCCTGGAGAAGGCGCGCAGGCAATTGCCTGGAGTTAGAGTCCGCTTCGGCCGCCCGAGCGATTTCGCCAATGCCATCATCAAGGAAGAAGGGCAACATCCGACTTTGCCGGTGATCCGCGGTGACATGCCGGACACCTGGACGCACGGCCAAATGAGTTGTCCCGCGGCCACCGCGACCCATCGCCGCGCCGCCACAGCCTTGGGGAGTCTTGGCATCCTGGACACCTCGCTGCGCGCTTGGGGCATCGCCGCGCCGCCGGTTGCCACAGCCCTGGCCGACGCCTATGCGCTCGGCGGCTTCTATGGCGAACACACCTGGGGCATCAATGGAGGACTCTTCCGCGGAACTTATGGCGAGGCATGGCAAACCAAGTATAACAAGGGCGACTACAAGAAATTCGAGGACACCTATGACTATCACATGGATTACGGCCGCAAAGCAGCTGCCATCGCCGACACGCAACTGGCTGCACGCATCAGCGCGCTGGCACAAAACATCAAGACCGACGGCTTGCGCGTGGTGGTCTTCAATCCGCTGCCATGGCTGCGCGATGCACAAGTGGCTGTGCAACTGCCGGAGACCGCCGCGCGAGGCTCCGTTTCCAAAGTCACCGACCTGGCCACTGGCAAAGGCGTCGCGTTCAATCTTGATGCCAACGACCAAGCACTGCGTTTTGCCGCCAGTGACCTGCCACCCGGCGGCTACCGCACGTATGCGTTAGACGTGGCGGTTGGCAGGGTGGGGGACCCGGTTGCGCCGGTCATCACTCTCAAGAATAGCACTTTGGAAGCCGCGCATTTCACTGCCAAGTTTGATCTTGAGCGAGGGGGCATCAGTTCGCTCATAGACAAGGCCAGCGGCAGGGAGTTGGTCGATGCGAGCCAGCACGTTCTCGGCCAATTCCTGCACGAGCGTTTCAGTCTCACCCAAGTGAAGGACTTTGTGAGTTGCTATGGCCGCAAGGAGGCTGGCGAGTGGGTGTGGGGCGACTTTGGCAAAGGCGGCATGCCCGATGAGAAGACGTCCCCCTATCTGGCCAGCACGCCGCAACACTGGAGCGCATCAGCCACCCGCACTCCGCTGGGAGACACGGTGACCCTTTCGCCGTCCGACACCCTTGGCCTGGCCAAGGGCTATGTGCTGAGGTTCACCTTCCCAAACGCCACGAACTGCGTGGAAATCGGTTGGAGCGTGAATGCCAAAACCCCAAATCCCATCCCTGAAGGCGGCTGGCTCTGCCTGCCATTCAAGGTCGGAAACCCCAGCTTCCGCGTCGGACGAACAGGCGGCACCATCGACCCTTCGAAGGATATCATCTTCGGCGCCAACCACCGCATTCTATCCGTCGACCGTGGCATCACCGTGCGTGCCGGTGAAGCCGGCGCTGGCATGGCGGCGGCCTCCGCCGACCTGCCGCTATGGAGCCTGGGCGAGCCGGGCCTGTGGCGGTATTCACCGGACTATGTGCCAAGCAAACCGGAGTTGTTTGCCAACCTCTATAACAACATGTGGAGCACCAACTATCCGTTGTGGATCGGCGGTTCGTGGACGGCCTCGCTGCGCCTGTGGCCCGTCGCGGCAAAGGCCACCGAGGAACAAGCGTTGTTCACGCCCAGTTGGGAACTTCGCCAACCCGTGGTCGTCGGCTGCGTCGCCGGCAAAGCCGGCACTCTGCCGGTTTCCCAAGGCGGAATCGCGCTCTCGGGCAAAGGGATCCGCGTCACCGCGTTTTGTCCGAGCCCGGACGCTGCGGGCACCGTGCTGCGCCTGTGGGAACAGGCGGGCGCAAGCGGCGAAGTCACCGTCACCTTGCCCAACGGCCTCAAGGCAAGCAAGGCGCAACCGGTGAACTTGCGCGGTGAACCGGCGGGCACGGCCCTGGAAATAAAGAATGGACAGTTCACCACCCACCTGGGTGCCTGGGCGCCGAAAAGTTGGATTTTAACATACTAACAAAATAATGACAAGTCGAGAGCGCTACCTAGCCACTATTGCCGGATGCCCAACCGACCATCTCGCGCGGCTGCCGATTCTCATGCAGTTCGCCGCCGAGCACGTCGGCAGTTATTACGGCGCGTTTGCCTCGGACTACCGGGTTCTGGTTGACGCCAACGTTGCCTGCGCCCGTGAGTTTGGCATCGACCAGATGAACACGATGTCCGACCCTTACCGGGAAACCCAGGGCTTTGGCGCGAGAATCATCTTCGAACGCAACATGGTGCCGTATTGCGAGAAGCATCCGTTGCAGGATGACCCCGATCTCGCCAAGCTGCCGCGTCCCAACCCGCTGGAATCCGAGCGCATGCGCGACCGGATTGAGGCGGTCAGACGCTATAAGCAGCTCACCGGCGATGAATATTCGATCATGGGTTGGGTTGAGGGTCCGGCCGCGCAAGCCGCCGACTTGCGCCGCCTGGACAACTTCTTCATGGATCTAATGGATGATGAGGAGTACGTCGGTGAGTTGATGGATCGGTGTGTGGACGTGGCGCTTGATTTTGCCGAGCAGCAGGTCGCCGCCGGCGCGGATACCATTGGGATTGGGGATGCCGCCGCCAGCCAGGTTTCCGCGGATCTTTATGAACGCCTGGTGCTGCCACGCGAGCAACGCCTCGTGTGCGGAATCAAGGCGATGGCTGCGAAAGTTCGGCTGCACATCTGCGGCAACATCACTCATCTGCTGCCGGGAATAGCAAGCCTCGGGATAGATGTGCTTGACGTTGATCACATGGTTGACCTCCGCACGGTGCGCGCCGCAGTGGGGCCGGCAACCGTCATCGCGGGCAATCTCGATCCCGTTGCTGCGGTCTTGCGCTCCACGCCCGCAGCGATTCGAGCGGCGGTGCTTGCCTGTTATGAACAAGCCGGCAATCCGTTCATGGTCAACGCGGGTTGCGAAATTCCCGCCGCCACTCCCGTGCCAAACCTTGGCGCACTCTGTGAGCCGGTCCCGTACCGGAGGTTTTAGTGACGTCACCCCTCCTGCCTTGGCCTGCGGCCTTCCCAAGGGAAAAGGGTGAGCCGGGCCTTGCACTGCTGGCCATGGCAGTGCATGTTGGCCGCCACATGAAGGCCGTCACCGATAAATTGAAGAACTTTCTCCAGTATGTGGCCGTCAAGTTGATTGACGAACCGGCCCAGGCGCAGCTGAAGGTGGCGGAGGTGGCTCCCAAGCGCCTGCGTTTCAAGCTGATATTGGCGCAGGCCGATGTGGCAATGTTGATCGGGCGCAATGGCTTCACCGCCTCGGCCATCCGCAGTGTGCTCAAAGCCGCCGCCGAGCGCGAGGGGGTGCAGGTGTCGCTGCAAATCCATTCGCATGAGGAGGAAGCCGAGATGATGGCGCGGGAGGGGGCCAAATAGACCGCCAGGTCCGTGAGTTAGGACGGGGGGCGGACGCCAGCCCCCTCCCAGCGCGGACAAAGCCGGTTTGAGCCACGGCCGTTACAGTCTGCAAACCTAGGGACCGGGAGCGCCATAACAGCTTACTCCATAAACAGGGAGCTTCACACCGACACATTTTTCACCGAATGTAGGTGTTGCGACGTTGCCATCCGGCGATATCTTTCACCCTTCCAGTCTTTTTGATCCCTACCTTGGGATTGGCCCATCATCTTCTCACTCAGCCCTCCGTGTTTACCCCAACAAATACCCATCATCAGATCCGACGGCGTTTGAAATTCCGTGGCTTCGCCTTGGTCATCACCCTCGCGCTGATGGTGCTGCTGACGTTGCTGGTGGTCGGGTTGCTGACGCTGTCGGGCATCTCGCTGCGGGAGGTGGCCCAGGGGGAAGCCATGGCCACCGCGCGTGCCAACGCCCGCATGTCGTTGATGCTGGCGCTGGGCGAGTTGCAGCTGCAGGCCGGGATGGACACGCGGGTCACTGCGCGGGCTGACATTTTGACCGCCAACAGTCCGCCGGTGCTGGGTGTGTGGAAGAGTTGGCAGGGGGCCGATCACGAAGTCACCGGCACCTTTGCCGGTCGCCCGAAACCGCCGGGCAGCGATTACAACAGCGAGAAGAAGAAGCGCTTCGTGGCATGGCTGACCTCCGCCAATATCGACAAACCGGCGGCTTTGCCGGAGACCACCCAGACCAGCGGCCGGGTGACCCTGGTCGGCAGCGGTTCGCTCGGCAGTGGCAATGGCCGTGAAAAACTCGAAATCCACCTGCAGCCGACCTTGATTGCCAGCCAGCGCAACAAGGGGAGCCTTGCGTGGTGGATCGGCGGCGAAAACCAGAAGGCGCGCCTGCCACAGCCGTACAAGCCGGACCTCGCCACGTCGGTGGCGCGCTGGGCGGTGCAGGCCAAGAGCCACGCGGTGGCCGATCCGGCGGTGTTCCGCCTCGACCCGTTGCTGAAGGACGCCACCCCGGCGGCCAAGGCGATCACCCTGCAGCAGGCCGATCTCATCGCCACCAAGACGACGCTGGCCACCTCGCGCGAGTTTTTCCACGACCTCTCGGCGGTGTCGGTCGGGCTGCTGACCAACACGGCCACCGGTGCGTGGCGCAAGGATCTCTCGCTTCTAACGGAAAAGTGGGACGCCCAGCCGACCTCCGGCCTGCCCTTGTTCCGGCTGACGCCCACGACTGACGCGAAGTACACGCGGCCGGGGCCGGGCAACGCGGTGCCGGCCGCCTCGATGCTCTATCCGTGGGCCGGCTACCGCGGCGGCGACACGATCCCGATCTATCAGCACGGCCCGGTCACCAGCTGGGCGAACCTGGTGGACTACGCGACGATGTACAAGCGCATCACCGC
>CAIVSK010000289.1 GCA_903908495.1 Akkermansiaceae bacterium | reverse complement strand
GAATTGCCGGGTCACGCCCCCAATGGAAGCCGGAATCACGGATCGTGTGGGGAATCTAGGAGAACTGCTCAGTATGGAGTTCGCCTAGGTGGATTCTGAGCGGGCCCTACGAGAAACCCTGTATCGGTCACGAAGTCCTCCCTCATTATGGGAATCCCAAGCGCGGGTGCCTCAAATCCCAGGGTTGTCACGGGCTCAATCACAAAGGGAGTGACGATGAGATTGACAGCAAGCAATCCGCTCTCTCCCGCATGGAGATTGGGGACCTCGGGGGGCACTAGCCTTCTTCTTCCCATCGCTGCCATAACGCCTCCTGTTTGATTGCATCCTGCGGACCGGAGGGGGAGTTTAGGGATGCCTTCTCAAGCCGCAGGTCTGTCTTAAACACATCGGCGCGCTCTACGGATTCTATATAGGCGCCAAGAATCGTCTCCAGGGTGACCCTTCGGTTCGCGGGCGCACCACCACCTCTCACTAATGGTACCATTGCCGCCGCAAGCTTCACGAATTGCTCCTCGGACAACCCTGGTCCCATGCCAATGCCATTCGCCGCCAAAGCCTTCATCTGCTGAACTATCTGTGCGTATTCCGGGGCATGGCGATAGGCGTTCCGGGGGCATGTCGATAAGGATTCCGGGATGATGTCGATAGCGATTCCGGGATGATGGCGATAAGGATTCCGGGGATGCCGATAATATCGGCGGGGCCCGGAATGGCTATCGCGATCCCCGGAAGGGTTTTCTAAAACCGGCTTCACGAAGCACGCTGGACAGACCAGCGGCAGCCTGGTCTCCACTGAAAGGTGGAGGAACCAGATTGCCGCAAGAAAGGTTGTCCATGCGTAAGCTCAAAGAAGCACTCAGACTTTATTCCCTCGGACTTAAACAGCAGCAGATCGCGTCCAGTTGTTGCATCTCCCAGAGCACGGTTTCCGAGTACCTGCAGGCCGCCCAGGTGACGGGATTGAACTGGCCGGAGATGGCCGGCCTGGACGAGCGGGAGGTGGCCGCCCGGCTGTTCCCCGAGCGGGTGGCGGCGGTCCGGCGGGGCCAGTATCCGCCGCTGGACTTCGCCGCCATTCACCAGGAACTGCAAGCCCACAAACACGTCACCTTGCAGTTGCTGTGGGAGGAGTATCGCCAGTCCTGTCCCAACGGCTACCGCTACAGCCGCTTCTGTGAGTTGTATCACCGGTGGCGCTCGAAGCAGGATGTGGTCCTGCGCCAGCAACACCGCGCCGGCGAGAAGGTGTTCGTCGACTGGGCGGGCGACACCGTTCCGGTTTACGACGGCAAGACCGGCGAGCCGCGGCCCGTCTCGATCTTCGTGGCGGTGCTGGGCGCCTCCAGTTACACCTTCGCCGAGCCGCGCTGGACGCAGACCCTGCCGGACTGGATCGGTGCGCACATCGACGCCTTCGAGTTCTTCGGCGGCGTGCCGGAGATCGCCGTCCCGGATAATCCCAAGACCGGCGTAACGAAGGTCTGCCGCTACGAGCCGGAGTTGAACCGGACTTACCAGGAGATGGCCGCGCACTACGGCGTGGCCGTGGTGCCCGCCCGGCCCCGCAAGCCGAGAGACAAAGCCAAAGTAGAAGCGGGCGTCCTGTTAGTGGAACGCTGGATCCTGGCCGCCCTGCGCAAGCGCAAGTTCTTCAGCCTGGGCGAATTGGACGAATCCATCGCCGGGTTACTGGAGCGCCTGAATAACCGCCCCTTCCGCAAACGCGAGGGCACGCGCCGGACTCTGTTTGAAACGCTGGACCAGCCCGCTCTGCGACCGCTGCCGGCGGAGAGGTATCAGTACGGGGAGTGGTGCACGGCCCGCGTCAACATCGACTATCACATCGAGTTCGGGCGCCACTACTACAGCGTGCCCTATCAGCTCGTCGGCCAGGCGGTGGAACTGCGCGCCTCGCCGGCCACGGTGGAGATCTTTCATCGCGGCGTCCGGGTGGCCAGTCATGTTCGCAACAGAGTGCCGCATGACGCCACCACGGTCACCGAGCACCGCCCCAAGTCACACCAGAAGTACCTGGAGTGGACACCCTCGCGATTGGTCCAGTGGGCCGCCAGCGTGGGGCCGGCAACCGCCGGTGTGTGCCAGCGCATCCTGGACGGCAAGCCGCATCCCGAGATGGGCTTCCGGTCGTGCCTGGGCATCTTCCGCCTAGCCAAGCAGTACTCCACCGAACGAGTGGAAGCGGCCGCGCGGCGTGGCCTGGCCTTGAACGCCTGCTCCTATCAGAGCCTCAAGTCCATCCTCGAACGCGGCTTGGACAGTATGCCCGTGGAGCCCGCGCCGCCCAGCCGGCCCCCGGTGGAACACGACAACATCCGCGGAGCGGATTACTTCGACAACCCCGATCCTAAGTGAGGAATCATGCTGACACAACCAACTCTTGAAAAACTATGCACCATGCGGCTGCGCGGAATGGCCGAGGCCTTTCGCGAGCAACAGGAGGACGCCGCGATGCAGCGGCTGAGCTTTGAAGAGCGTCTCGGCCTGCTCATTGACCGCCAATGGAACTGGCGCGCCAACCGCGCTCTGGACCGGCGTCTGCGCAACGCCCGCCTGCAAGGGCCAGCCTGCGTGGAGGACATCGACTTTCGCACCGCGCGCGGACTGGACCGCCAGCTGGTGCGTTCACTCACAACCGAGTCGGTTTGGGTGCGCGAGCACCAGAACCTGTTCCTGCTCGGGCCCACCGGCATCGGCAAGACCTGGCTGGCGCGCGCCCTCGCGCAGAAAGCCTGCCGCGACGGTTACACGGCTTACTTCACCAAGGCCACGGAGCTGTTCCGTGACCTGGCGATGGCCCGGGCCGACGGTAGCTTGCGCAAGCTGCTGTACCGTCTGAGCCGGGTCGACGTGCTGATCGTCGACGACTGGGCCATGGCGCCGCTGGCGGACGGCGAACGCCGGGAGTTTCTGGAGATCTGCGACGAGCGCTATCAAGCGCGCTCGATGCTGCTGACCAGCCAACTGCCGGTCTCGGCGTGGCACGCCCAGATCGGCGACCCCACAGTGGCCGACAGCATCCTGGACCGGCTGGTGCACAACGCGCATCGGCTCGAGCTCTCCGGCGAGTCGCTGCGGAAGAAGCGTTCCAGCAAATCAGGCGGCGGAGAGTAAACGTGCAACAGGAACGCCTGCGGACCCGGAGCGGTGGAAATGACGGACCGAGGAAAACCAAAAGCAGGTTTCCCTCGGTCCTTGGAAAACGCTGGCGCGTTTCCCACATTCCCACCGCACGACGACTACGATTCCCCCTCAACCAAGGGAACAACTTTACGGAGGTACAACCGTGAAAACCGATTCTACTTGACGCAGGCCGATCACCTCGGCCACAATCGTTTCACCGGCGTCGCTTCGCTCCGAGCACGTTATCGACATCGCCCGGAATCGTTATCGACATCCCGTCGGAACGCTCTATCGACATCGCCGGAATACGCAACTATCTGCTCTGTAGTCAACGGAATGGGAGTTGGCGGTACCGGTGATTTCGGCTCCAGTTCTCGCACTGGATTGAAGGGCTCGTTCAGCTTTAGATCCGCCTCGTATTGAAGGTACAGATCCCACATCAACGATTCGACCTCTGGAGGCGGTACGGCAACCTTAAGCTTGAGGTCAGTCTTCGCCTCCTCGCGATTGATGGGATGGCCGTGGTAGAACAGATTTGACTTGAGTGTATCGATGAGTCGTTCAATCTCCGGCTCGTTCTTCAGCGCAGTCCGCCGCTCCGCAATTGGAATCCATAGCCTATACAGCTCCCCCTGCGGACCGGCAGCGTCCGCTATTCCAGTCTCGTGTGGAAGGAAGAGATAGTCCTTGTTGACAGAATCCATCTTTACGCAGACGGAGTAGTCGCACTGCTGAACAAGGTGTCGCGGGTGCGACTGGATGTAGGG
>CAIVSK010000288.1 GCA_903908495.1 Akkermansiaceae bacterium | reverse complement strand
TGGGCCCGATGGGCATCAGGGGCGCTGGCGAATCTGCGGCAATCTGCCTGCCAGGCCGCGGCTCACTTGATGAAATAGCCCGACACCTTCCACTTGCCGTCTTTGTCGAGCAGCGGGGTGACGGTTTCGACGGCTTCTTTTTTGTTGGCCAAAGAGGTATCGAACTGCAGGACCACGTATTCGCCATCGGGAGCACCGGGGAGGGTTTTGGTGTATTTAGCGGTTTTGAGTTTGCGTGAGACCAGATCGCCGAGGGGCTTGCGCAGCGAGACCATCGAGGTCTGCCACTGGTCCTTGGTGACGGCTCCTTTGAAGAAGGCGGCTGCCGTTTCCCAGCTCTCGCCATACTTGCCGGCATCCACCAGTGCCAGCCATTGTTCGGCAGCCTTTTGCGCTGCAATCTCAGGTTTTTCGGCACCGAATGCCAGACTGGCGGATGCGGCGATGACGGCGAACAGGGCGATGACTCGGGTATTGAGCTTGGTATTCATCTTGGTCGTTTGGGGGTGGCGGCGCGGCCTCAGCGCCGAACCACCCGGAGAGTGCGACAAATGGCCGCCGGATGCGAGTGGAAAGTTAGATGGCGGTGGGAAAATCGGGGACGGGCGGATGGCCCTGTGCGCCGTGAGCCAGGGCATGGCTGGTGATGCATGGAGAGGGGCGATCTTCGAATCGGCCTGGACCATGAGGTGGCAATGGGGAGCGGTTAGCCCACCACCCATTGGCTCACCATGGCCGGCGGCGATTCGGAGATCGCCGCTCCGTCCGCCCGGACAAGCGGCGGCGGTGGCTGGTTTCTAACGCGCCTACTACCAATCGAAGGTCAACCCGGAATATATCCCGCTGCCCGCGCCTTGGATCGGGGTGCCGCCCCAGGCCCGGGACGGGTTGGATAATTGATAGTTCTCATCGAACAGGTTTTCGACGCGGGCGTGGAGCTTGATTTTGTCGGTTAGTTGATAGGACCCGTAGATGCGCGCCAAGGTGTAGCCGGCGATCGGGTCGCCACCCCACGAGTGCTCGGACAAGTGGCTGAGCCCGATGCCGATCATCGATGGGGCGCTGGGTTTCCAATCGATGGAGGCGGTGACGGCATTGCGGGGCTGATCGGCCAGGCTCTTGTCCAGCAGGGTCCAGGCCACGCGGTAGGCGAGGGTGCGCTCGAGCCAGGAGCCATTGAGGGCGGCCTCCAGGCCTTGGGTGGTGGTGGTGCCGGGGATGTTGAGGGATTGGCCCATCCAGCTTGGAAACGGGTATGAGATGAACTTGATTTGGTCCTGGATCTGATTGCGGAACCACGTGAGTTCGACCTGGTGGTGCTCGGTGAGTTTTTGCACGATGCCCAGATCCCAGCCCAGCGCCCGCTCGGCCGCGAGATTCGGATTCGGGTCGCCCCAGGTGGAGCCATACAGGTCGAGGAAGGTGGGCGTGCGGAACGAGGTGCCGAGGCCGCCGCGGAAGGTGGTGCCTGTTTTGGTTAGGTTGTACGCCGAGCCGACGCGCCAGGTCAGCTCGCTGCCGAAGGTATCATAATCTTCCCAGCGCAGCGCGCCACTGGCGGTGAGTTCCGGGGTGGGCGTCCACTCCAGCGCGGCCCCCGCGCCGTAGCGGTTGCACGAGTTGTCGCTGCGGCTGTTGGAGTACGCGTCGACCGAAGAGCTCTGATAGGTATTGTGATGGAAAAACGCGTTGGCCAGGAGCAGCAGTTGCTCGTTGATGACGATGCGCTGATCGGTGGAAATGGCCGCCGCCTGCATGTCGTTGCCATAGTTCCCGGTGTGGTAATCGCTGTCGTAGGATTCCTGCTGCAAGCCCGCGTTGAAGCGCGTGGTCCAGCGGTCCGAGATGACCCCGGTGGCATGCACCGTGGCCAGCGCCTCATTGACCCGGTCATCGGAAGCGGTGCCGTTTTCATAGAAATTGTCAAACCCGCGGTAGGTGGTGCCCAGCGACCAGACGTCGTTGAGCTTGGCCTCCACGCGCAGGGCGGCCTGGGTCTGACTGAAGTACTGGTTAGGCGCGTCGTTGGCGGTTTCCTCGTAGCCGCCGGACAGGAAGTACGACAGCGGGCCGACTTCACCCTGGTGCATGGCATTGATGGAAAACGAGCCGAACGAGCCTCCCTCGGCGGTGACCGATCCGTGGGGCGTGCCGCTGCCGCGGGTGGTTTCCATCCACAGCACCCCACCGATGCTTTCGCCGCCGTAGATCGCCCCTTGCGGGCCGCGCAAAATCTCCAACCGGCCGATGTCATAAACCCGGCTGGCACCGAGGAAATTGCCCAGCTGGGACGATGAATCGCCCAGCCGCATGCCGTCGACCACCACTTGCGAGTACGCGCTGGTCGTGCCACGGATGAACAAGGCACCCAAGGCACCGGTCTGGCCGCCGGTGGAGGTGGCGATGACGCCGGGCGCCTCATTGAGGGCATCGCGGAATTGCAGCAGGCCGCGGTCTTGCAGCGCCTGTGGATCCAGCAGCGTGACGCTGGAGGTGACGGTGGCGGCGGCTTGCTCGATGCGCAACGCCGAAACCACCAGGGGTGTCAATTCGCTCTCCACTTCGCCGCTGGCGGCAAACGGGAACAGGACGGCGGCAAGTGCCAAGGCACAACTACTTAGGCCTCGTTGAGGCAGTTTAGGGTAACTCATTTGTTAGTATTCAATAGTCTGTAGATCGCAGACATCTGAAACGTCCCCTCAGGCTGGTGCTCTGGCTGTTTTTGCTGCTGGCGCAACAAAAAATCACAGTGGCGATACCGCTCCGGAATGGGCCACCGCCACACATTGTGTGGCCAGCGCCTGCACCGGATTCCCCATCGATTTCCTGCCCGTGCTAAGGGCCTCCCGAAGAGGTCAGCGGATCTCCCGCTGACGCAGCGACCCTCACGGCCAGAGCGCTGCATGCGCAATCACGAAGCAATTGATGCGGAGTGATTGATTTTGGATGCTGGATTGCGGGCGTTGGAGGTTTGGTCTTGATAGCTGCGGCGGATCTCCCTATGAACCTTGGCCTCACCATTTCCCGCCATGAACACCCCCACTCTCGGCCCGGCGCGCTTTGCCTCGCCGCTTGCGCTAACCATCAGTGATGACACCCGCATTCCACAAAACATCGAAGTGGGCACCGATCCGGGCTACTTGTTCGAGTTGGCCGGACCGCGGGCAAAGTTGTTTTTCGAACCGGCGCAGACGCGGGCAGCGATCGTGACTTGCGGCGGCCTGTGCCCCGGCTTGAACAACGTCATCCGCTCGATTTTCCTCGAATTGCACCATAGCTACGGGGTGAAGGAAGTCCTGGGATTCCGCAACGGCTATCAGGGGCTTGATCCGCAGCGCGGCGCCGAGCCGGTGGTGATGACGCCCGAGTTTGTCGACGACATCCACCAGGAAGGCGGCACCGTGTTAGGCACGTCGCGCGGGCCGGTGGATATCGGCGTGGCAGTCGACAACCTGATCCAACGCGGGGTGAACATCCTTTTCACGATTGGCGGGGATGGCACCCAGCTCGGCGGCAATGAGTTGTTTCAGGAAGCCCGCCGCCGCGGCCACCCGCTGGCTGTGGTGGGCATCCCCAAGACGGTCGATAACGACGTGGCGTTTGTCTCGCGCACGTTCGGTTACTTCACCGCAGTGGAGGAGGCCTCGAAAATCCTCAAGTGCGCCCACACCGAGGCCCACAGCATCCACAACGGCATCGCGCTGGTCAAACTGATGGGCCGCAACGCCGGCTTTATCGCCGGCGGGGCCACGGTGGCCAGCCAGGACGTGAATTTCTGCCTGATTCCCGAAGTCCCGTTCACGCTCGAGGGTGAACGCGGGTTGTTGGCCGCGCTGGAACGGCGCGTCCTGCGGCGGGCACATGCGGTCATTGTGGTGGCCGAGGGAGCCGGTCAGGATTTGATAGAGCCAGGCCCGGAACAACGCGACGCCTCGGGCAACCCCAAACTCAAGGACATCGGCCAGTTCTTGCGCGAGAAAATCGAGGCCCACTTCAAGGCGGCGCAAATCCCGGCGACGCTGCGCTACTTTGATCCGAATTATATCATCCGCAGCGTGCCTGCCGATGCGGAAGACTCGATGTTATGTGATTTGTTCGCCCGCCACGCCGCGCATGCCGCCATGGCCGGCAAGACCGGGTTGGTGGTGGGCATGCTCCACGACCGGTTCATCCATGTGCCGATCGAATTGCTGACAAAACAAAAGAAGTGCGTGGATCCCGCCGGTCCCGCCTGGCGCGCGGTGCTGGCCGCGACCGGCCAGGCCGAGCGCTTCGAGTAGTCTTGTAATACCGGCACCGGGATCGCCGGACCTCCCGCTAAACCAAAAAAGGACAATGGCAAGGGTTGCAGAGACGTTCTTTAACCACGGATTTCACGGATTGAAGAGGATTACACGGAAAAGATGACCTTGATCTATCAAATCTCAGGCTGCCCCAAGAGGTGAATGCCAAACAATTTACAAATCTTGCTTTATCCGTGTAGTCCGCGAAATCCGTGGTTTCTACGTTCCGATCTAGGCTAAACCGAGGGTTGTTTCACGAGGTTCCAACGACTGATAGATGGGCCAAGGCGGGCGCTAGCGGGGTCTAGCGGGCGGGCGGGACTGGCTTGCCCGCAGGACTTTCCGGCTGGCCGGCGATGAGTTGGGCAAGCAGCTCGCCGCCGCGCGGCAATACCGTTAGGCGCGCGCCGCTGCCGATGACTTTCTGGGTCTCCAAAATCTCGAACATGGCTTCGGCCACCGCGTCGTCCTCGGAAATGCGCTGCAACGCCTCGCCGACAATCTGCGGGCGGATGGCGGCGGCTTTGGCAAATTCGACGGCGGCCTGGCGCTCGGCGGTGCTGGTGATGATGCTGACTTGGTTGGCGCCGTCCTGTTTGATGGCGGAGGTGACCTGGCGCAGGCGATTGACCACCTTGCTCTCGATCTGGCGGATCATCCCGACGTCGCGGAAGTGGACCTTGCGGATATAGATCGAGCCGAGCTTGTATCCCCATTCGTGGGATTTGGGCGACACCTCGTTGCGGACGTTGTCGCTCATGGCGTGGCGGTTGACCATCATGGTGCCCAGCGGCATGTTGCTGAGGCAGCGGACGGTGGAGTTGCTGACGTTGGCGGAGAGCGAGCCGCGCGGGTCGCTGTTTTTGAACAGATAGGCGACCGGATCACTGATGAACATCTCGTGCCAAATGCCAATGCCCATCGGCGCGCCCTCCTCGGAATTCACCGGCTGGCTGCGCAGGTATTCCTGGTCGAGGCGCATGTCGAGGATATGGCATTTGCCGAGCCAGTTGACGATGAACGAGGCGGGCCCGAGTTTGAATGGCAGGATATGCAGGCCGGGCTCATCGATGGTGGCGAGCACCTTGCCGAAGAGCACATAGACATTGCATTGGCGTTCCTGAATGATTGCATAGAGCCCGAGCACGCGGGCAATGCCAAACAGGATGGGAAAAGCGACGAAACACCCGACAAAGGTGACGCCGGCGGCGACGAGGAAGTTGATCATTTGTTGGATTCCACGAATACTTGTTGGGCCTTCTCGAAGAGGGCGAGGCGGACGTTGCGGACGTAGGCGCGGAGGGCCTCACTGCCGCGGCTTTTCAGATCGGTTAGCTGGGCGGCAAGGCGGGTGAGCGGCTCGACCTCGGCCTGGGCCCGCAGCGTTTCGATCTCCACCGCGCGGCGAGATTGGACGATTTTCTGGTCGGCGGACGCTTGTGCCAGGCTGATGTCGGAGGAGACCTGGTTATAGGCAGTGTTGATCGCGGCCAGTGCGGACTCGACCTCCGGCGGCGGGTCAATGCCGGTGATGAGGGTGGCATCCAGGACCATGCCGTAGCGGGCGGCGGACGAGGCGCACTCGCTGTCCATGTGTTCGTTGAGGTCGCGCAGGTTTTTGCGCAAGTCGTTGATGGAAATGCCGATGACTGCGGCGGTGTCCGGGGTGCCTTCGGGGACCGCCGCGGGCGGGGCCTCGAAGTTGGCGATGCGCTCGCGCAAGACCGAGACAAAGTAGCCCATCACGTGAGCGAACGGGTTTTTGATGCCGAAGAGGAAGGCGTAGAGGTTGCGCTCGGCGACGCGGTAGCGGATCTGGCCGCTGAGGCCGGTGTTGAGTTGGTCCTTGGTGACCGCTTCCAGCAGGGTTCCGTTGGAGTTGGCGGATGGATCCTCGGGATCCCAGGCCATGTTGACCGTTTCGGTGGCAATCGAGATTTTGCGCACCTGTTCCCATGGCCACTTGAAATACGGTCCCCCCGGCGGGATGACCCGCACCTGCGGGTAGCAGTAGCGCCCTTTCTGGTCCGCACTGAGAGGGTCCGAGATGGGGTCGTTGATGGTGGTGAGGTCGCCTATCCGTTCGGCGCGGCCAAAGCTGGTCTTTACCGCGCGCTCGTTTTGATCGACGGTGAACACCCCTGCGACGAGGTAGCGCATGAGAAACCAAGCCGTGAAACCGAAAAAGCAACCAAGGATGATGGACATGGCAGGAAGTTTTGAACGACCCGCAGCCTCTGGGGGGGAGGACCGGCTTGTCAAGTATCAATTGAAAGCCTCAATTGAAAGAAAGCGGTAAAACCGGAAAGAATTCTAATTTATTCGTTTTTTATTGACGCGGCCGGTGGTTAGGGGGGATTTTTGAGGGTAGCAGCAGCGGCGATGGAGGTTCTCCATTCGCCGCGGCGGCCGAACCCCATCGCCGCAGTCCATAGCCGAACCCAAGCCCCAATCCATGAAGCCATCCATTTTTGCCGCCTGCTATCGAATCCGACCGGGTGTTTTGTTAGCCGGGCTGGCGTTCTGTCTCGCCACCTCGCTGCCGGCCCAGACGGCGGGCACGCCCCACGTCCCGGTCCTGCCGCTATCGCTGGCCAGTTTTCCGTCGTCACTGCTGCTGCCGCCAACCGGCACGCTGGATTGCCCTCAAGAGATCCGGTTTGCGGGTCCGGCGGGTTCGGCGCCGGTGCAACTCCGCGACTTGCGGCTGGCACCGCCAGCGGCGCTGCAAGCTCCGCCAGCCGCTGGCACGACGGTGGTGCAGAGCTATGGCACCGGAGCGCGGGCGAGGGTTTGTCTGGACGGCAGCGATTCCTTTCAAGCGCTGGAGATGAGTGCGGCGGTGCAAGTGCGGGTGAGCGCCGTGACGGACAGTGACGGGTCGTTGCACTATGACACCGAGTTGCTGCAACTCGATCTCTCAGGAGGTTCGCTGCCCAGCGGCATGAGGTTGCGGGAAAGTCCCACGCTGCAGTCGACCGGCACCACCAAGATCCGCAAAATCGATAGCAGCAACGCCTATCGCATCGACAGCTTTTTCGATGTCTTCCTCGAATTGAGCAGCGATGGCGGCCAGAGCTGGCGCCCGGCAGTCGCGGTGGCCGCCTGCGGCCTGTCTGCCCCCTCGGTGGAGGTTGTGTGCGCCACTCCGACGCTGCCGCCAAGCGGGTCGGTGCATCGTTGTGCCACGGCGATGAGTTTCGACAACGGCGCGGTCATCCGCAACTTGGCGCTGCGCAATCCAGCGACCCCGCTGCCGCCGCCGCCGCCCGGGGGATCACAGACCGTGAGCACTTCCGCCACGGTCACCGCCGAGCTTTCGCTAGACGGTGGTGTCAGCTTCACGTCATGCACCGCCGTCTGCGATCTGACCGAGCGGGTGAGCAGTTTGTTCGATGATGGAACCGCGCGCTACTTTGACACCGAGCTGCTGGCGCTCAATCTATCCGGTGGAACGTTGCCGGGCGGGGTGATGGTCCGCGAGAGCCCGACCAAGCAATCGATGGGCCGCAGCTCGCTGCGGCTGGCACCGGACCAGCAATACCGGATCAGCAGTTTTTTTGACATCTTTACCGAGATCAGCCTCGATGGCGGCAACAGCTGGCGCCGCTGCGCCAGCGGGGCCTGCAGCTGTGCCTTGGCCCCCGAAAGCCCGGCGCACTTTTTCACCAACGCCAGCTTCCCGCTGCCCGCCGACTATGCTTGTGACGGCGACGCCAGCGTGTCGTTTGGCAGCACCGGTGTGGTCATCAGCGAGTTGAGCTTCCGGCCGTCGGCCACCCGCTCGCCGCTGCCGGCAGCAGGGGCCGCCGTCACCGTGGCATTGGGTGGCAGCGTCAGCGGCACCCTCGCCAAAGACGGCAAGATCAGCTTTTTCCCGTACACGCTCACCAACACCGGCAATGCCAGCGATGCATTCGTCCTCAGTTCCAGCAGCAGCGGCGAATGCTCGATGGAATGCCTCTCGCTGAGCTTCACCACCGGCGGCCCCAGCCCGCTGATGCTCCGCGAAAGCCCGAGCAAGGGCTCGCTCGGCAGGACCGTGGTGCGCAGCGTTGCGTCCAGCTCCGGGACGCAGGCCAGCGGCTGCATGATCAGCAGCTTCTTCGATGTGTTCCTCGAGCTCAGCAGCGATGGCGGGCAGACGTGGACGCCCGCCGACTCCGCCCTGCACCTCGCCCTGCGGCCCTACGCCGAACAGCAAAATATCTTCGCCAGCGCCTGCCTCCCGCCACGCGACGGCAGCTTTGCAATGGGCATGCTCGAGAGCCCGCTGGACTGCCCGAATGGCGTCCTGGTCCGCAATTTGCGTCTGGATTCCTTTGCCAGCTCGCAGCCGCTGCCTGGCGACGGCCAAGCGCAAACCCAAGCCGTCGCCTGCAACGCATCCTGCGAAGTCTCCAGCGACTACGGCGGCACCTGGACTCGGGTCATTTCGTTAGTTTCGCTGCCGATCGTGGTGACCCCGGTCGCCCAGGCTTCCGCCGGCCCCGCCGCCGGCCCCCCACAGCGGGTGTTCCAAATCGCCGTACCCGCCCTCGATCTATCAGGCGGTACGCTGCCCGGCGGGATGATGCTGCGCGAAAGCCCGACCAAGCAATCGATGGGCCGTTGCATCGCACAACGTCTGTCCGACGGCAGCGCCTGCCGCATCGACGGCTTCTTCGACGTGTGGATCGAAGTGAGCTTGGACGGCGGCCAAACTTGGTCGCCGGCCTCCACCGCTGCGCATCTGCCACTCCGCGCACTGCCGCCAGCCTGCTTCAGCCGCTGCGATTGGCTGCCGGTCGCGCTCGATTACCGGGCACCGGACAGCGAGTTTGTATGTTTGGCGGGCCAGGCGGGAATTCGCGCGTTTGCGTTGGGTGCCCAAGGGCTGAGCAGGGATATCCAGGTGCATCCCAACTTCTCGACCCCAAGTGATTGCCTGTTCAGTGCTCCGGTGCGGTTTGACCTCACACTCGACGGCGGAACCACCGTCCAGTCCGTGGCCTGTGATGCCTCGCTGGCTTGTCGATTCACGGGTTCGGGCGACAGTTCCGGCAGCCGCATGACCCAAGAATGCAGCCGGTTTGATCTATCAGGCGGGACGCTGCCGCCCGCCATGAGGCTGCGCGAAAGCCCGACCCTCGCATCCACCGGCAAGACCACCGTGCGGGCCACGGATGGCGGCTATCAGATCAGCAGCTTCTTCGACATTTTCACCGAACTCAGTCTTGATGGCGGTGCCACATGGACGCCGCTGTGCAGCCCGCTGCACCTTGAATGCTGCGACACCCCGCAGGTGTTTCTGGCACCGGCGTCCAAGCTGGTGTCGTTCGAACGACTCACCGTGCCACCCGCCGGACTCTCCCCCCAGTGTGCCGCCAGCGTTCACCTCAACTTCACGAAAATCGAGTATAAGCGCAGCCCGGCCCCCGCCGCGATGCTCCCCGCGCCGGGCCAAACCCTCACGCTGGCAGATAGTGGCAGCGCGGATTTCCTGTATGCCGCCGACGACGGACTCGCCAGCACCCCGATTCACTGCGACGCTTTCTGCCGCTACGCCCTGAAGCTCGGTAACCTGAGTGATGCCGATAGCGTGTATGACACCGAGATGCTGCAATTCGAGTTTTCCGGCGGCAACCTGCCCGTCGGCATGAAACTGCGCGAAAGCCCCAGCTTGCCCTCGCACGGCAAACTGCGCCTGCGTGAAAGCCCGACCGAACCCTCTCGCGTGAGCAGCTTCTTCGATGTCTTCATGGAACTGAGCCTCGACGGCGGCATGAGCTGGCAGCCCTTCGACCTGCCGTTTCACTTTCAAGCCGAGATCCCCCCGCTGACCAGCTCATTGCCGGATAATTCCTGGCCGCCGCCCGGACAATTCTCACTCTGGCCTGCCAATGGCGACCTCGACTTCAGCACCGCGTTTGCCAACGGCGCCGTGATGAGCTTTTTCGACATCTTCACCCAACTCGGCACGACCCGCCCGCAGCTGCCAACCACCGTGGCTGAGTTCGTGGATTGCTCCAGCGCCGAGCGCTGCCATTTCCGGCTCAATCCGACGGCTGCTTCGCCAGCCCTCGACGTGGATTGCGCCGCCGCCTGCACGGTGCGCCTGACCTGTGCCGGCAGCGATTCGAGCGGTGCCTGCTACTTCGACACCGAGATGCTTCAACTCGACCTGACGGGTAACGAGCTGCCACCCGGCATGCGACTGCGCGAAAGCCCGAGCAAGCAGTCACTCGGCAAACACACCGTGCGCGTGGCGGCCACCGACGGCACCGGCGGCGGCAGCGTGGTGGACAGTTTCTTCGACGTGTTCCTCGAACTCAGCACTGACGCTGGCAAATCCTGGAGCCCGGCCGCCGCCCCGGTGCGCCTCGAGTTTCTCGCCCCGGCAATGTCCGTGACCAACCAAAACGATGCCACGCTGGTTAGTGGCGTGTCCTCGGAGCCGTTCGGTCCGGTTCTAACCACCGACTCCGGCGTCGTCCGCGCCTTCACCGTGCACAACTCCGGCACCGCCGATATTGCCGGCGTGTCGGTGCTCATCGACGGCCCGGATGCGGCTGCCTTCACCCTGGCCAAACCGCCGGCAACCAGCGTGCCGGCCCGCAGCTCCATCAGTTTCGCGGTCATCTACTCGTCCACGTCCACCGGTCCGCAAACCGCCACCCTGCATGTCCTCTGCCAAACCCCCGGGATGAGTCCGTTCGATATCACGCTCAGCGGCCGCTCGCTGCTGCCGGATGCCGACGACGATGGCGATGGCCTGTCTAACAAAGATGAGCTGGCTTTGGCGGCGTTCGGCCTCGATCCGCTGGCGGACAACAGCGCCGCCATCCAGGCCTTGCGCGCCAGCGGGTTCTTCCGCTCCAGCGACATGCACGCTTTGGCGCTGGGGCGCCCGGTGTTGGCGCGCGATGCCTCCAGCGGCCATTTCCACCTCCAACTCGGCCTGCGCGAAAGCCCCACCTTGCAATCGTGGTCGGCCCTAACGAAATTCTCCGCCACCTGCAACCCCGCCACCGGCCTGCTCGATATCGACATCGCCCCGGAGACCGGCGGAGCCATGTTCTATCAGGTCTTCGGCGCAGCGCCGTGAGCGGGAATCAGCGGCGGGATGGCGCCCCCTTGCGCATGCGCCCCGGGACCGAAGGTGCCTCCTTTGAGCCGGCCACTTGCGGCGGTGGCAGGGGTGCCCGTGCCACCGCATCGGGGGAGCGCGTTTGGAAGAAACGGAAAATCTGCGGGATTTGGCGGCCGCTTCACCTTGTCTTAAGGTTGGATCGAATAGATTCGCGCTGATGAAACGCCACTTTTGGATTCTTACGCTGGTTTTGGGGTTGTCGCTGCCCGCCACACAGGCCCGGGAAAAACCGCCGGGTCTGGCGCTGATTCCCGCCGGCAGCTTTGACATGGGTGATCACCACGGCTTTGTGGACCCCAAACACGGCAGTGATGAAACGCCAATCCACAAGGTGCGCCTCGACCCGTTTTTCATCGGCGTCAATGACGTCACAAACCAGGAGTATTGCGCGTTCCTGAATTCGGCGCTGGCCCTGCAACAAGTCAGCGTGCGTGACGGCGGGGTCTATCTGGCCAAGGGTAACCACCTGCTGGGCGAGACACGCGCCACCTCGCCCCACAGCCGGATCGGCTGGGACGGCAAGACCTTTGCCGTGTTGGACAAGAAGGAAAAACACCCGGTCGTGTGCATCCGCTGGCACGGCGCTGCTGCCTACTGCAACTGGCTGAGTGCCCAACAAAAACTACCGCTGTGCTATGCGCCCGCCACCTGGGACTGCGACTTCAACAAGAGCGGCTACCGCCTGCCGACCGAAGCAGAGTGGGAATACGCCGCGCGCGGCGGCCAGCAACAACCCTACTGGAACTTCCCCTGGGCCAACGCGGCCGACCCGACCAAGGCTAACTGGCCGGAGTCCGACAACCCGTTCCGCGCCGGCCCGCAGCCGTGGACCACACCCGTCGGGTTTTTCGACGGCAAGCTCCACCGCAAGACCGACGACGCCTGGCCCGGACTACCGGAAACCTATCAAACATCCAGCGGCGCGAATGGCTACGGCCTTTACGACATGTCCGGCAACGTCTGGCAGTTTGTCAACGACTGGTACGAGCGCAACTACTATGCCTATAGTCCTGTTGAAAACCCGCCGGGACCGGCGCAGGGCAGTGTGATGCCGGACGGCAAGACGTATCGTGGGATGCGCGGCGGCAATTGGTACAACGGCGAGAACGGCCACGGCCGGGTGTCCAACCGCAACCCATCCTACTACCGCGGGCCCCAGGACCCGAACCATCCATACTATCACCTCGGGTTCCGCGTGGCGCTGCCGGTCGATGCCGAGGGCCGTCCGCCTATCAAACCCACACCCGTCCAGCAGGCCGCCGCACGGGAGCAGGCAGCGGGCCCCCGACCGGCCGCCGCAACCCCGGCGGGCACCGCTGGCAGCCGCCCGCAGCAAGCCGGCGCTGGTGCCGGGCAGGCGGCCGGCGGATTGCGGCTGCTGCCGCAGCGCGCACAGGAACTATTGCAGCTAAGCGCCGACCAGCAAAGGCAAGTGACGGCCCTGGAGGCCGCAGCGACGGCCCAACTCGATAAGATTCTAACGCCCGAGCAGCTGCCCCTGTTACAGCAACTGCGCGCGTCACAGCGGCCTGCCGGAGGCGCAGGCGGCAATTCCGCCCCCCCTGCCAATCCCCCGGTTGCAGCGCCCGCCGGCGCAGCGCAGCCAAAAGTCGCCAATGCCGACGCTGCCAGCATTGTGATGCCCAAGAGCGGCTTCGTGCTGAGCAGTCCGGAGGTAGCCGATGGCGGTCTGCTGCCGAAGGACTACACTGGTGATGGCAGCAGTGCGACGCTGCCCTTGTCATGGATCGGGGCGCCCGCCGGAACCAAGAGTTATGCGGTCATTATGCACCACATTCCCGGACCCGGGGGGGACCCCAAGTGGTATTGGGTGCTCTATGATATTCCGGCCAATGTGCACAGCCTGCCGAGGAATGTGCAGGCGCTCGGAACCTTGGGCAATAACAGCATCAATGACCGCAGCGGCTATGCGCCGCCGCATTCCAAGGGCCCGGGCCCTAAAACCTATATCTATACCCTCTATGCCTTGTCCGCTGCGCCTCAACTCAAGGTGGCCCCGGCCCGGGTGAGCCGCGCTGTTTTGCTAGAGGCGATCAAGGATCGCACGCTGGCCACGGCTGAGTTGCACGTGGTTTACTCCCGCCCCGAGGGCACCACCGACCCCGCCCCCGGGCGGCCGCCGGGGGAAGCCGGTGCCGCCAGCGGCACCGTGGCCCCGCCGCCGGGTGAGCCCGCCCGCCCGAACAACCAAACTCCAACCGTTCCCGCCAGCGCAACCGAAAATCGCCCGTCAAAGCAAGCTGACAAAGGCCAGGACGGTCAACCACCGCGCGGCAGTGGCGGCGGTGGCGGTGGTGGCGGTGGTGGTGGCGGTGGTGGCGGTGGTGGTGGTCGCACGGAGATGGCGGAGAACAAGCTGCCAACCTCACCCACTCCGGGCCAGACCGTTGGATTGTTTCTCAATACGCCCAAGGCGTTCGATGGCTACACGCTGATGGCTCCCAAGCACAATACGCTTACCTATCTGCTGGATAACCAGGGCCGCAGCGTTCACCAGTGGAAGAGCGCCTACGAGCCAGGGCAATCCGCCTATCTGCTGCCCAACGGCCACCTGCTGCGGGCCTGCATGCTCAAGGTGCAGGGCGGCACCGGCGGCGGCGAGGGCGGCCGCATCGAGGAGTACGATTGGGACGGCAAGCTGGTCTGGGAGTTTGACCATGCCACCCGCGACTACCAATTGCATCATGACATCAAGCCGATGCCCAACGGTCATGTGCTTGCACTCAAGGTTGAGCGCAAGTCGCTCGCACAGGCGGTGGCCGCCGGGTTTGACGCCAGCCAGCTGCGCGATGGCTATCTGGTTCCTGATGCGGTGGTGGAGATCGAGCCGATCTATCCGAAGGGAGGTAAAATCGTGTGGGAATGGCATGTGTGGGACCATTTGATCCAAAGTGGCGATCGCGCCAAGCCGGGCTACGGCGAAGTCGCCGCGCATCCGGAACTCGTCGACGTCAATTGCAACGGTCGCGGCTCGCCCGCATTCTGGAACCACATGAACTCGATCGCCTACAACCCGAAGCTCGACCAAGTCATGCTCAGCGCCCGGGGTTGCAACGAAATCTGGATCATCGACCACAGCACCACGACCAAGGAAGCAGCCGGCCATAGCGGCGGCAAGCAGGGCAAGGGGGGGGACCTCATCTACCGCTGGGGCAATCCGGGCGCATATCAGCGCGGCAGTGCCGCCGGGCGCCAGTTGATCCAGCAACACGATGCCGAGTGGATCCCGGACGGCAGTCCCGGCGCGGGCCACATCACCATCTTCAACAATGGCTATGAGCGCGGTTGGTCGAGCCTGGAGGAAATCGTACCGCCAATGGATGACAAGGGCCACTACGTGCTAACATCCGGCATGGCCTATGGCCCTGACAAACCGGTCTGGCACTACGAGGCGAAGAACCGTACGGATTTCTTCTCGTCGGAAATCTCCGGTGCCCACCGCCTCCCGAACGGCAATACGCTCGTCTGCGCCGGAGTCATCGGCAATCTATTTGAAATCACCCCGACCGGCGAAACGGTCTGGCAATACGTCAACCCGATGGTGCGCGGCGGCATCCTCGCCCAAGGCGAAATCCCCGGCAAGGACATGCGCGGCCACTTGTTCAACGCGGTATTCAAGGTCCATCGCTACGCAGCGAACGACCCCGCTCTAGCAGGTCGCGACCTCACGCCCAAAGGCGTCATCGAGTTACCCGCCTCACAGAAGGGCAAGACCGGCATGGACCAACTCAACGAACAACCCCGCGGCCAGCGCGATGGTCCGGGGGGTGGTGGCGGCAGCCAACCCGCCCGCCCGCCGCGCAACTAACGAACCAAGAAAAAGGAATCATGAAAGCCACGCTTGCCCTGGTCCTGCTGGTGACTCTAACTGCATCCGCCTACGAACGGCTGCAGGGACCCACCGAACTGCTGCTGAATGACAAGCAGAAGGCATTCGCCGGCTACACCTTGTTCGGGGTTGGCAGTCGGACGTATCTGCTAGATATGGAGGGCAGAGTCGTCCACATCTGGCCCGTTGGCACCAATCCCCACTTGTTCGACAACGGCAACATCCTTGACGCGTCCAAGGACGATCCGAGCGGTTTCCAAGGGTTTAAGGAAGTGGACTGGGACGGCAAGACGGTGTGGGAATTTACCGAGAAGCGCGACGGTTACGCCCCGCATCATGACTGGACGCGCATCACGAACAAGCAACTCCAGGCACCCACCACACTCTACATAGCCAACAAGTCATGAATCCGACACCAGCATGATGAAGAAGCCGACTCAGTTATTATCGTTAGTTTTTGTCTTCTCTGCTTTTGGAGTTCTTGGTGCCGGTGACAAGCCCGTGCGCAAGGGCGGCGGATCGAGCCAGCCGGTCCAGACGTCGAAGTGCAACGAGGTGCCGGCGCATCCGTTTGATTTGATCCTGGGCAGGCCCACCACTGCATCGGTTACGGTGAGTGTGTTGTGTTATGATGATGCTGAAGGCGGCATCGCATATGGAAACGAGGGCGGAAAGCTCGCACTCAAGACGCCGGTCAGGCGATTCAAGAAGGGCGAACCAGCTGAGATTGTGTTGCCGGGCCTGCAGCCGGACCGGCGCTATATCTATCAACTAAGGCTGGGGCATTCGCAAAGCGCGGAGATTGGCTTTCACACGGCGCGCCCACCCGGCAGCGGATTCAGGTTCACCATCACCGCCGACTCTCACCTCGACGAGCACACCGAGCCCGCTATCTATCAGCAGACGCTGGCCGGCGCAGTGGCCGCCAAGCCGGATTTTCACATTGATCTGGGTGACACTTTCATGGCTGAAAAGCACGTGGATCGTGAGGCTGCGGCCAAACAATATCTTGCGCAACGATATTTTCTCGGGCCGCTTTGCCAGTCCGCGCCGTTGTTTTGTGTGTTGGGCAATCACGATGGCGAAAGCCCGCGCGGCCGTGGCGGTGCTGCCGACAGTCTGGCGGTATGGTCGAACACGATGCGTAAACGGTATTTTCCCAATCCGGTGCCTGATGCGTTCTATTCCGGGGATGCGGCGCAGCATCCGGAGGTCGGTTTGCTGCAGGATTACTACCCGGGTAATGGCAAAGCGCCGCGTTCGGCCGCCGAATATGGCTACAAGAGCGGCATGATTCTTGGCAGTTCCGGCCACCTGCGGGTGACGGTATCGCCCGCTGCTGCCGTGGTGGAATACCTCCGCAGCGGCGAGGCTGGTGCGACCAGCGGTGGGCGAATGGCTGAGGCTGTCGCCCAAACATATACGATTCCCGCCTTGTAGTGGTGGGCTGTGACCGCGGTTGGTTGCCGCCCGAGCGGCAGTCGTGATGTCCAAGTGCTGAACACCCGGTTGGTGCTTTTTTGCCTTTGCAGGCAGTTTGCATGGTCATAAGGTCGCTGCCGGCCCCGTGCCCTAAAGCCCCGATTCCGCGCTGCGCTGCGCTCAGACCTGTCGCCATCCCTAAATCAGTCCGCATGAACCCGTTCACGCATCCGCCGCTGCCAATTCTGTTAGTTGCATTATCGATCTCTAGCGCTGGTGCCGCCGATACACCGAAAGCCTCGTGGACCCCGTTGTATGTGTTGCGCAATCTCACTGAATACACCCCCAAGACCCGATGAAACGATCCAACAAGTCCTCTTTTCTAGCAATTTCCTGCGTGCTCCTCGCCGCGTGCCCGCTGCGGGCCGCGGAGGTGAGCGGCGAGCACGTGGACCCCAACAAGGATTTCGGCAAGGACGCCAGCTACAAGCTCGCCGGAGACACCACCTTCGGTTGGCTCAGCGGCGTGCAGGCAGGCGACTTTGAGCTCTCCGGCCATGCCTTGGTGGTGGATACCGGCGGCGGCAACCGCACCGTGTGGAGCGGTTCGCTCAGCGGGACGGGTTCGTGCGAATGGCGCGGCGGCGGCGTGCCGCAGGTCGCCCCATCGATCCTTGGCGGCGACAAGCCCAACACGTTCACAGGCGTCTTCAAACTGGTCCGCGGCGTGCTCGATCTCGACAAGCCAGCCGGCGTGGATGCGATCCCCGGCGATCTGATCCTCGGTGCCGCCGACAGCGCGGTTGTCAGGCTGGCCAAATCCAACCAAATCAACGACCGCTGCCGGGTCACGCTCAGCGGGCCCGGCATCAACGGCTTGGATCTGCAAGGCCACAGCGAAACCATCGCCTCGCTAACCGTCAACTCGCAGGCCGTCATCGACATGGGTGGCGAGCCCGCGAGCTTGAGCGTGGAGGATTGCAGCAGCAGTCCGTGGGATCTGACCAAGACTCTAACGGTGTTTAACTTCAAGCCCGGCAAGGACAACCTGGTGCTTGGCAAGGGTGACAAGCAGCTCGGCAAGCCACAGCTCGCACGCATCGGTTTCGATAAGCCCGCCGGCATGGCCGCCGGCCTATACACTGCCAAGGTGACGGGCTCCGGCCAGGTGGTTCCCGACGCGCTCGTCAATGCCGTCAACCCGCCCTTTGACGTATCGCCCCAGGCCGTCGCGGCCCGCGCGAGGATCTATCAGGTGCCCGGGCTGGCGGCCCTATCAGGCAAAGCCAGCCCGCTCAAGGCCGGGCTGACGATTGACTTTTTCGGCGATTCGATCACCTGGCAAAACACGTACATCGATGCGATCGACAAAGCGGTCAAGGCTGGGGAGGGGACCCGTGGCAAGGCCGTCAAATTGGTCAATCGTGGCATCAACGGCGGCGGGGTGCTGGCGCTGCGGGACGGGTCGGACAAGGCCGCCTATCCCGGCGACAGCGCGCAGAAGGGCTTGGCTGCAACGATTGGCGCGGACAAGGCGGATGTGGTGGTGGTGTTCATCGGCATCAATGACGTGTGGTGGCGCAACACTTCTCCCGAGGAATTCGAGAAAGGTCTCGGCGACCTCATGGCGGCCGCCAAGGCGAATAAATCCGTGGCGGTCCTCGCCACCATGACCGTCCACGGCGAGTTGCCCGACGGCAAGAATCCCGACGATGCCAAGATTGAGATATACTCACAGATCACGCGCAAGGTGGCGCAAGCCAGTGGTGCCACCTTGGTGGATCTGCGCAGGGCCTACCTCGCCTATCTGCAAAATCAAAATGCCCAGCTGAGGGTGGACGGCACGCTTTACCTCAAGCCGGCAGGGGTGCTCACCTATGATGGCGTGCACCCGAGTGCCAGCGGCACCGAACTGCTCGCGAACCTGATAGGTGACGGCATCTTCCGGGCCCTTGCCGCGCATTGACGGGGGGATAGGAGTGCCCCCCCCTCCTGAGGCGGGTGGAAGTGCTTGCCAACCGGAGTGGTGATGGCATCTTCCGGCGGGCTTTGCAGCCCGGGCGCAGTCCGCGCCGTTTTGCAGAAACGCCCCTAACCCCCACTCACTCCAGCCATGAACGGAAAACAACGGATAGAGGCCGCCTTGCGCGGTGAACCGGCGGACCGCATCCCGGTGATGCTGCACAATTTCTTGATGGCCGCGCGCGAGGCGGGCATGACCCAACGCCAATACCGCGAAGATCCCGCAAAGATCGCCCAAGCATTCATTCAAGCCGTCGAGACCTATGATTACGACGCCATCGTGGTGGATGTGGATACCGCCACTCTGGCCGGGGCGCTCGGCGTGCCGGTGGATTTCCCCGATGACGATCCGGCACGCTGCGAGGGCAGCTGTCTGGCGGAATTGGCGGCGGTGCGCGACTTGCCGCCGCCGGACATAGCCGCCGACGCGCGGGTGCAGGTTTGGTTGGAGGCGGTGCGGCTGTTGAAGGCCCAGTGCGGCGATGATATCTATGTGCGCGGCAACTGCGACCAGTCGGCGTTTTCGCTGGCGAGCATGCTGCGCAGCCCGGCCGAGTGGCTGATGGACTTGCTCGATGACGATCAACTCGAGGACGTGGAGCGCTTGTTGCGCCACTGCGCCGAGGCCAGCGAGCAATTCTTGCACCTGATGGCGGCCGCCGGCGCCGACATGCTATCCAATGGCGACAGTCCGGCGAGCCCGGACGTGATATCCCCGGCGCTGTACCGCCGCTTCGCCCAGCCGTGGGAAAGTCGCAGCGCCAGCCTGTCCCACGCCTTGCACAAGCCGTATTTGCTGCACATCTGTGGCAATACGACCGCAATTCTCGGCGACATGCTCGCCACCGGGTCGGACGTGTTAGAGCTGGATTACAAGACCGATGTCCGCGCCGCCTGCGCCAGTTTCCAGTCTCGCGCGGTGTTTTGCGGCAATATCGATCCGTCCGGCGTGTTAGCCCTGGGCACGCCCGAGCGTGTTGCCAGCCGCACCCGCGAGCTGCTCGGCGTCTTCTCCGATAACCCCCGCTTTATTCTCAACGCCGGTTGTGCCATTCCGCCTGCCACTCCGCCGGCCAACCTGCACGCGATGCTGCTAGCCGCCCGCCAGGTCTGAGGCCGGGCGGGCGGGGGTCTGATGTTCATTGTTTGTACACCGGCTAGCGTTCTTGCCGGCCTTGCCCCTGCCGCGCGGAGCGCTAAAATGCCGACTTGTTCACATTGTCAGCGTAAAAACAACATCCACAAAATCTATGAAGCAATTGAAGTTAGCCAGCTTGATCGCCAGCGCGATTGTAGCCACTGCGGCCTCCGGAGTGGCGTCCACCGCCAATATCACCGGCCTCAATCAGTGGGGCCAATATGGAGATCCACTGCCGATTACCGTGACCACGGAGAAGGCCGCCAGCGGCAGCGCCTCGCTGGGCTTTGACGTGGCCGACAGCGCCAATGGCGTGCTTAGTCTCCCGCAGGTGGTGTTCGCTGCGCCGATTGTCGGCGGCACCGTCAGCGTGTCGATGAATGCCTATTTTCCAAGCGGCAACAAGTTTGCCTTTCTCTACGGAATCGATGACGGCGCGGCTGGCGATTACGTGCAGATCAGTTCGTATGCCAATGACGCAAGCGGCGGGTTCGGGCAAGTGGAGGCCACCAATGTGGCGGGATCGACGGGCAGCTACAACTTCGTGCGCGACCAATGGAAGACCCTCAAGTTGGTGATCGATCTGGACCATCCGGGTGTCGCCGGCAATGGCAAGTTTTACTATGATGACATGGTCACCCCCGCGGGGTCATTCACGTACGGCAGCAACACGATCAGCGAGTTCTGGCTCATTCCATCGAAATATTACACCGGCACGGAGGTCACCGGCCCGTTTTATTTTGACGACATCGAGGTCACGCAGACCGGCACCAGGGTCTGGTCGGACAACTTTGACAATTACATTGCGGTGGCACCGGTCAATGACAACTTCGCCGACGCGATCGTGCTGGCAGGTGCCAGCGGCAGTCATACGGGCAGCGGCAACGTTGCGGCCAGCTTGGAATCTGACGAGCCGGTCTGCGTCTATCCGGAGACGACCAACACGGTGTGGTTCAAATGGGTTTGCGCCAACAGTGGTTCGCTGAGCGTCTCCACGACGGGTTCGACCAACACCAGTGGTTCGGAATGGGACGCCTGCCTGGCGATATACACCGGCACATCGCTCGCCACGCTGACGAACGTGGTATCGCAGGATAGCGGGCTGGACGAGACCGTGAGCTTTCCGGTGACGGCCGGTTCTACCTATTACATTCAGGCAGGCGGGTTTGCGCCCCCAAGCCCCGGCGATGCCGCTAACAACATTCTGCTGCACTGGACGTTCGCGGCACCGCCGCCGAATGTGCCCGGGGTTGTCAGCATCGATGTGGTGAGGACGGACAGCACCGCCGTGAGCGGCGACGTTATCGGCAGCCCGGTCTCGGGCCAAACCGGATTGTGGAACCGCTTGGACGGCAGCGTCTCGCCGCAAACGCTGGGCACTCTGACCAATGGCGCGGGTGCCGTGGCGAGCGGGGTCGGCTTTCAAATTGTGGGCACCACGGGCTATGCGAGATTCCAGAGCAGCGGGACTGTCTCCGGCGTGGTGTTGGCGGCCAATGATCCGGAGCGCTTGTGGGTGAGTGGCAGCGGCACCCGCACCTTTGCCTTCACCGGGCTGACCGCTGGCGGGGCCTATACCCTGGCGATTTTCAATACCGGCAGCTCCAAGGGGGTGGTCACTATCAATGGTGGCACTCCTCACAGCGGATTTTCCACAGTCCTGGTGACCAACGAGGTGGCGGATGGCACCGGCAATATCACCATTGTGGAAAGTTTCAATGGTGCCCAAGACTCGGACTACATGGAAATCTCCGGCTTCCAGATCTTTGCGACAGGACCGGCACCCAGCGCCTATGACGCTTGGTCGGCCCTTCATGCGGGCGGCGGCACGCCGGGTGAGGACTACAATCACGACGGGGTGCAAAACGGCTGCGCCTACTTCATGGGCGCTACCGGCTTGGCCACCAATCCAGGCGTGGTCAACGGCAAGATCAGCTGGCCGCATGTGGGTACGGTGGCGTCCTTTGCGGTGCAAGTCTCCACGGATCTGGCGACGTGGACGGCCGCCAACCCCGCCGATGTCGATACCACCAGCAGCCCGGGCCATGTGATCTACACTCTGCCCACCGGCGCGGCACATAAATTCTGCCGCCTGGTGGTCACTCCGTAAGCTGGGCCGCATTTCACAACGCCGGGCCGTCCTCTGGGCAGTCCGGCGTTGTGCTTTTTGGGGGTGGTGGAATCGCCGGGGCCGTCCTGGCCGGGCCAAGTGACCTACACTCTGCCCGCCGGCGACCCGCGGAAATTCTGCCGCCTGATGGTCACCCCATAGCCACTCGATGCCGGTACATGTCCAATCTCTGAACACCGTGTGAGGCCGCTTTCCGGCTTTGCTCACCCAAGCTCCGGGCCCTAGCATCCGGTTCACCGCAAGCCATGACGCCACGGGCATCGCCCGGGACTGCGCCGCCCGAATATTTATCTAACAAAACCCAGCTGACCCGCCATGAGTCGTTTCCATCAATTCCTGCCACTCGTACCCGCCTTGCTCGGGTCTGCCCTCGCCGGTAGTGCCGCCCCCCAATTGGTACCGCTGCCCAAATCGCTGACACTCGGTCACGGGGTCCTGACCCTGACCAAGGACAGCAGCATCGCCGCTGCCAACAAAGAGTTGGAACCCTTGGCCACGCTGCTGGCCGGCGAGATCAAACAAACCACCGGCGTCGAGCTGGCCACCGCGGAACCCAAACCCGGCGGCGCGGCGGCCCAGCCCGCGGGCTCTCACCCGGCGGTCGATATCGTGTTGCGCCTCGATCCCGGCCTCAAGGGAGAGGCCTACACGCTCACCGCCGGTACCGCCGCCACCGCAGGCGGCACGCTGGGATCGGTCACGGTGGCGGGCGGCACCTATCAGAGCGTCGCGTCCGGCACGGTGACCTTGCTGCAAGCGTTGCGCGGCGACGCCGGCACCCTCACCCTCCCGCAGATGCAGATCGCCGACGAGCCGGTCTACGCCTATCGCGGCGCGCTCATCGATCTGGCCCGCAAATATCATTCACCCGGCGGTATCGAACAGGTCATCGAGTTGTGCCGCCTGTATAAGATCCGCTACCTGCATCTCAATCTATCGGATGACCAGTTGTTCATGTTCCCCTCCACCCGCTTTCCGCAAATCGGCAAGAGCAACCAGGAGTTCGCCCGCTTCGAGCCGGGTTCCCAGCCGCACTGCGCGCCCTACACGTTGGATCAACTCAAGGGCTTGGAAAGTTATGCCAAACAACGCGGCGTCTATCTGGTGCCTGAAATCAACTTCCCCGGCCACAGCGGCCGCCTCATCGCCGACGCCCGCGACCCCTTCGGTCTGCCCGGCAACGGCTCCACCGTTCACATCGCCAACCCCAAAACCCTCGCCGCCGTCAGCGTGATCATCAACGAGATGATGGATGTGTTCCAAAGCACTCCCTATATCCATCTGGGGGCCGATGAGGTCGGCCTCGGCGGCCTCGAGCAGACGCCGGAATACAAACAACTCCAAGCCACCGCAGGCATCAAGAGCGCTCACGACCTCTACTGCAAGTTCATCGCCGATCTCAATGCCATCGTCACCAAGCGCGGCAAAAAATCCATTGTCTGGGAGGAGGCGTGGAACCCCGGCGGCACCTATCCATTGCCAAAGGACGTCACCGTCATGGCATGGACCCATGGCCGCAATCCCGCCGATATCGCCAAGGCCGGCTATCAGGTCATCAACGCCATGTGGACGCCCCTCTATATCGTGCGCGGCGACAAGCGACCGTTGGATTTCCTCTTCAACTGGAATCTCGCGATGTTCGGCCGCGGTCACCTGGGCGATGACACATTCACGACCCTGACGGATACCGGGCGGATCCTCGGCACCCAGTTGTGCTCGTGGGAGAACGCCGAGAACATCGAGATCCAGAGCATGCGCGAGCGCCTCGCGCTGGTGGCCGAAAAGTCCTGGAGCCCGGCGGCCGGCGGTACCCTGGCCGAGTTCAAGGCGCGCCTCGCCCACACCGATCAACTTCTCGATCTGCTGGTCAATCCCATATCTATCCAAGTAGCGGGAACCTTCACCCGGGATGAAAATACCTTCACCGAGCCGTTGACCATCACATTGGTCCCCAGAATCCAGGGCCTCACCCTCAAATACACCCTGGACAACAGCCTGCCTAACGCCAAGTGGCGCGTCTACTCCGGCCCGATCAAGGCCGACGCCACGGTCCATCTGCGCGCCGGGTTGTTTGATGACAAGGGCGTCCAGCAAGGCCATCTGGTCGGCAGTTGGTTCAACCACAAACAGGTCATCAAACCGAACTTGGCCACCGGCAAGCCCGCCACCGCCGGGCCGCCACCCGATCCGGCCAACGGTAAAACCGCCGCCATCGCGGTGGACGGCAAGGCCGATAATGTGGACGATTACTGGGATGGCGGCGAGGGGCCGCATTGGCTGCAGGTGGATTTGCTGAAAGTCCAGCCGGTCAGTTTCATCAACGTCATCACCTATTGGGACGGCAGCCGCTACTATCAATTGAACGCCGAGGTGTCCGTCGATGGCAAGCAATGGAAAAAAATGCTGGATTTCACCACCGACACCGCGCCCGCCACCGCCGCCGGTTACTCCGGCAAATTCCCGCCCACCCCGGCCCGTTACGTCCGCGTCAACATGCTCAAAAACAGCGCCAATCCGTCCGTTCACATCGTTGAACTGATTGTGGAATAATCGGTGGCAGGGCTCGGAAATGAGATTACGTTCCGGCTGCAAGCGCCGCCACGGGTGCTTGCCGAGCCTCTATCTACCTGTTACCGCCCGACCGCATGAAGTCGCCCCCGCCGCCCGCCCCGCCACCCCCGTACCTCGGAATCGAGGCCGGGGCCACCAAGTGCGTGGCCATTTGCGCCGACCCTGCCGGGCACTGCCTGCAGCGCATCGAGCGCAACGGCGCGGCCAACCTGCGCTTGCTCGACGAGGCCGGATTGATCGGTCTGCTAGAGAATATCGCCGCCCGGGTGCCGCGTCCGGCCGCCGTCGGCATCGGCATGGCGGGAGCCTTGGACGAACCCGACCGCGAGCGGATTCGCCGTGCCGCCGCCCGCGTCTGGCCCGGTGTTCCCTGCTGGGCCGGGCATGATCTGCAAACGGCTCTCGCCGCCGCGGGCGAGCCGGCCGCCACCGCAGAGAGCGTGCGCGTCGTTGTCATCAGCGGCACCGGTGCCTCCTGCTGCGGCCAGCGTGCCAACGGCACGGAGGTGCTCACCGGCGGCTGGGGGCACATGTTAGGTGACGGCGGCAGTGGCTACGATATCGCGTTGCGCGGAATGCAGGGGGTGTTCCGCAGCTATGATCTAACTGGAAAATGGCCGTCGCTGGGCCGCCGTTTGCTGCGCTCTCTTGCACTGGCGTCTCCAGCCGATCTGGTTGCCTGGGTGGGCGGCGCGGGCAAACCCGCGATTGCCGCCCTCGCCGTGGAAGTGTTCGCGGCCGCTGCAGCCCGCGACCCGATCGCGCGCCGGATTCTATCCGAAGCGGCGGAGCTCATCGCCGGCAACGCCGCCGCCTGCGCCCGCCGCCTGCTGCGCAAGGGCCGCGGCGTCGAGTTCGTCCTCACCGGCAGTGTCCTGCTAAAACAGCCCGCCTTCGCCCGCCAGGTCGGCCGCCTGCTCATGGCGCATTGGCCCGCGGCGCGGATTCGGCTGTTAGATAAGGAGGGCGCCTGGGGCGCCGTGGCACTTGCCAGGCAGCACGCGCTCGCTCCGCCCGCCGCCGCCGAATTGCCCGATAGAGCAGCTGCGGGCCGGATTCCGCGCGCCACCGCCCTCTCGCCGACCGAGCAACGCAACCCGCTGTCGCGGAAGCTGGATCGGATGTCGCTCGCTGCCGCCATCCGCCTGATGCTTGGTGAGGATGCCACCCTGCCGGCGGCGCTGCTGCGCGAACAACGCAAAATCGCCCGTGCGGTGGACTTCATTGTCGGTGCCTTGCGTGGCGGCGGCCGCCTCATCTACGTCGGTGCCGGCACCAGCGGCCGGCTCGCGGCGCTGGATGCCTATGAATGCCCGCCGACCTTCAGCGTTGCACCGGATCTGGTGCAAGCCATCGTGGCCGGCGGCGAGCAGGCGATGCACGGTGCCCGCGAGGATGCGGAGGACGACTTTGAGGGTGGCGGCCGCGCGCTGCAGCAGCGCCGCGTAACTAACAATGACGTGGTGGTTGGCATTGCCGCCAGCGGACGCACGCCCTTTGTATGGGGGGCGCTGCAAGCGGCGCGGGAGGCGGGAGCCACCACCATCCTGGTCTGCTTCAATCCCAACCTCGCCTTTGCCCGCGGCCAGCGGCCGACGCTGGTCATCGCCCCGGACGTCGGGCCGGAGGTTCTAACCGGATCCACCCGGCTCAAGGCGGGCACCGCCACCAAGCTGTTGCTCAACATGTTCACCACCCTGGCCATGGTGCAACTCGGCAAGGTGGTAGAGAACCTCATGATCGACGTCTTTCCCTCCAATGCAAAACTGCGTGAGCGCGCCATCCGCATCGTCCGGGAACTCACAGGCGTGACGGCCACCGCCGCCGCCGCCGCCCTCGAGCAGCATGACTGGTCGATCCCGCTAGCCCTGCCCGGTTTGCGTTCGGAACTCAGTTGACGACCTCGTTTTAGCCTCCCGACGATCTTGAAGATTTACCGCAGAGTCGCAAAGGCCGCAAAGGGGCGCAAAGGAGAATGGGTGACAGCAGAAGACTCAAGACAAGATAAGAGAGCGCAGCGCTTCTACATCTGCTCATCTCCTGGGTCTTGGGTCCAGCTGTCTTGAGTCTTCTTTGCGGCTTTGCGCTAAGCATTGGGTAGTTACTCAACGTTCCACACCCAGCCCGTCGGGGTTCTGGTGCTGCAAATGTCCAACGCTTGAACATCCGGTAGGCGCGTCTCCCGCCTTGGAAGCCGCCGCAGCGCGCCTTAACCTCTGCCTGCCCACGCCTGCCGCGCGAGGCCCGTTCCATTGTCTAACCCAGCAACCGCCCCCTCCCGATTCCCATGCGCCACCACCACCTTCTCGCCTTGTTGTTAGCGCCGTTCGCGGCCATCGCCGCCGCTGCGGATGTTCCGGCGGCCACCACGCCGTTGAATCTGCTGCCCTGGCCGCAAACACTCAAAATCGAGGCAGCGGGCGACGTCGCTCTAACCTCTGCAACCCGGATTGTCACCAGCGAGACCACTCTCGCCCCGCTGGCAAAGGTGCTGGCCGGGGAAATCCAGCTGCTCAGCGGCCTCAAACCGGCTGCGGCGATGGCCACGGGCGCTGCCGGCGATATCGTCCTGGCCCTTGATCCGGCGCTCAACAACGAGGCTGCCTACACTCTAACCGTCACTGACCGCGTCACCATCACCGGCGGCGGCTACATCGGTGCCGCCCATGGCACGAGCCTGTTGCTGCAGTCGGTCAACCGTGGCAAGGCCGGCATCGGCATCCCCAAAATCAGCGTCAGCGACGCGCCGTACTCGCAATACTACGGGTGCATGGTCGATCTGGCCCGCCAGGACAATTCCATCGAGGAGCTCAAGGGCGTGGTCGACATGATGCGCCATTACCGCCTGCGATTCCTCCAGCTGCACATGAGTGACGACCAGGCGTGGACGTTCCCGTCGACCACCTATCCGCAGTTGGGCAAAACCAACACGTCCACCCGCGGTGGTCCGGTGCCCAAGGTCAACAGCGTTGCGGAGTGGAAGGAGCTGGTCGGCTATGCCGATGAACGCGGCGTGACGTTTGTGCCGGAAATCGAATGCATGGGCCACAGCGGGGCCGCCCGTCGCGACCTGCCGGAAGTCTTCGGCCCCGACGTCGCGGTGATGAACATGACCAACCCCAAGTTCTATCCGGCCCTCGACACCATCCTTGGCGAAGTGGCCGATGTGTTCAAATCCTCGCCGTACATTCACATCGGCTGCGACGAGTGCAACATCGAACCGATCAGCCGCGATGCCAACTCCAAGGAGTTTCGCGCCGCCAACGGCCTCAAGGACGGCAATGACCTGTTTGCCTGGCACATCGCCAAGGTGAATGAAATCGTCAAAAAGCATGGCAAGAAAACCATCGTCTGGGAGGACGCTCCGCTCACTGCCCGCGTCCCCAACGACGTCGCCGTGATGCTCTGGCACATCGATGGCAACAACGGCGCCACCATGAACAACCTCAAGCAGGGCCGTCCGGTCATCCAGGTCACCTGGACGCCGTGTGTCTATCAACCCGTCAAGGACGTGTACCTATGGAACGCCTGGACCAAGGAGATGGACCCCAAGCTGATGCTCGGCGGCCAGCTGGTGTTGTGGGAACTCTCCGGCCAATCGGCCGTGCCGTTCTTGCGCTACAAGGTCTCGCCGCGCAACGAGCGCATCTGGAACCCATACGCCAAGCTTCCCTACGAGGATTTGGCGCGCCGCCTCGAGGCCACCGACGCCATGCTCGACAACCTGATGTGCGGCATCGTGGTGCAGGAAAAAGCCCTCGTCCAAACCCTCGGCTCGTGGCTCAAGGGCGGCGGCCAGGGCGATGAAGGCTCCGGCATCCTCCCGAAATTCTCCTTTGATGACAAGTCCACCGTCGCACTGGGCACCTATCTAACAACCTGCAAAATCCGCTACACCCTCGATGGCAAGGCACCTGCCGCTGACTCCGCGCTCTACTCCGGCCCTATCAAACTCAGCGACGCCAAGGCCGACAAGGTCACCCTCAAGGCGCGCCTGTTTGATGCCGCCGGCAAGCCGCTGGCTGCCATTTGGAGCCGCGAATACCACCTCATGCCCGTCTTCGGCAGCGTCACCGGCGGCCTGCTGCCCGCCGCCGACAACCGCTACGGCGACCCTCTAACCGTCACCCTCAAGTCGTCCATGACCGGCACCATCCGCTACACGCTCGACGACAAGGAGCCCGCCGCGGACTCCGCAGCCTATAGCAAGCCGTTTGAGCTCGCCAAGAAGACCGCCACCATCAAGGCCGCCTTGTTTGTGGATGGCAAGAAACTCGGCGAGATGTGGAAGGCGAGTTACAACTGGGTCGACTTCGCCCCCAATCTAACCACCGGGCGGCCGGTCACGGTGTCCAGCACCGAGGGCGGCTACGTCGGTGAGAATGCCGTCGATGGCACCGTTGATGCTAACAAGGCCTGGTGGGCGGGTCCCTATCCGCAGTGGTTGATGGTCGATCTGGGCAAGGTCACCACGCTTGACCGCGCCCAGGTATTTCCGTTCTGGGATGGCCGTCGTTCCTATCAATACAAAGTGGAGGTGTCGCTCGACAACAAGGAGTGGAAGCAGGTGGTGGACATGAGTGCCAACACCAAGCCCGCGGTGGCCACTGGCGACATGCACAAGTTCGCGCCCACCGCCGGCCGTTACGTGCGCATCACCATGCTCAAGAACAGCGCCAATCCAGGCGTCCATCTCGTCGAGTTCCGCGTCTTCGAGGCCGGCAAGTAAGGGGGGGGCTCAGCGGTCTTCCTCGTCGACGGTCTCGTCGCGTTGATAGATCGGGAGTTGGCGCCAGGGCACGGTGAAGGCGAGCACCATCATGGCGGTGCCGTAGGTGCGGCCGGCCTCGTGGCTGTCCCACGAGCCGTCGGGCGATTGTTTGGGCAGATAGGTGGCATACATCCAGTTGGCATATTCCTGCCAATAGCGCCCGCCGACCTGGAACATGCCCTGGGCGTTGTAGTAATTGCCGTAGAACTCGAACTGGCTGCCGGGCAGGCCGCGGAAATTGCGCAGGACCCAATCGGCGGCGTGCTTGGTGCGCTCACTGCCGTGTTCGCCGCAGAGCTCGAGGCAGAGCAGGCCCATGCCGGTCAGGGAGAGGGCGTGGTCGTCGCTGCCGGTGTAGCCGAAAGCGCCGTCCTTGTCCTGCTGGTGGCGGTGGAGGTACTGGACGGCGGCGGCGATGGCGGTGTCCGGGATGGCGGCGCCGTTGAGTTTGGCGGAGCGCAAAGCCATGAGCGCCCAGCCGGAGCAGGAGGTATCAGAGTCGCGGGCGCCGGGCTGATAGCGCCAGCCGCCGCGGTTGTTTTCATCCTTGGCGACGGCCTGGGCGCGCAGGATGAGGCCGAGGGCCTTGGGCAGAGCGGCGGAGATGCGCGCCTGGCGCTCGGGATCGACCATGCCGCTCACTTCCGATAGAAACAGGGTGGCGATGTTGTGGGCATACATCGGTCCGTTGCCGGCGCTGCCCTTTTCGAACACCCCGTCGGGTTTCTGGTTGGCGAGGATAAAGTCGATGCAGCGGTTCAAGGCGACGGTGTAGGGACCCTCGGTGGGCAGGTGGCCCTTGGACAAAAACGCCATGCCCGCCAGTGCCGGCACCCCGGTGGAATCGCCGTAGGTGCCTTCGAAGGAACCATCGTCTTTTTGGATGTGTTGCAGGTAGGCGAGGGCATTTTCCACCGCGGGATTGACCTTGGCCTGCCATTCGGCAAACACGGGGTCGAGCGCGGCAGGTTGGCCGGCGGCGGGCCGGGCGAGGAGGAGGAAGGCGATGGCTAGGATGGAGTTTTGGATGAGGTGGAAGCGGTGGAAAAAGCGGTGGGACGAGGGGTGGATCATGGGCATTGCTTTTGATGAAGATTGTTCGGCAAGATGCCGAACATAGCCGGCGGGACGCCGGCGCTCCCCAACCGCTCGACATTGGGGGTGCAGGTGCTCCGGACAGGCTGCGGCGAATTCGGTCCTCATGGCTGGCTGGATTTGGAGATTTGCTCGAAGTAGCGGCGCACCAGGTCGCGGTATTCCTCGGGCAGGGCGATGGTGGACGAACCACCGACCTCGGACTTGAGCGAAGTCTTGATTTTCTCCCAATCCGCAGCGGACACGCCGAGTTTGGCGAGCTCAGGTGGCACGCCGGGGTCGGCCTGGCGATTGCGCAGCGAGTCGTCGGGCGGGGTGTTCGGCGGGGTCGCTTGGCCAAGCTGGCCGGGTGGGTTGGGTTGGCCGGGTTGGCCGGGACTTTGGCCCTGCATGGTGCGGAGGGCACCGTCGGCCGCTTGGGCGAGGGCTTGGGCAGCGGCGCGGGCCTCGCTGGCGGCGGCGGCTTGGGTATTGGCGGTGGCGGCCTGGGACGCCTCTGCGAAGGCGGCGGCGAGCGGTTGGGCAGGGACGGGTGCTTGGCGGTCGCTGGCCTGGCGGGCGGCAGCCTGGGCGGCTTGCTGGGAAAATTCGGTGGCGGCCTGGGTCAATTGGGCGGCGGTTTGTTGGAGTTGTTGAGCGGCCTGGCCGTGGTTGCCGGAGGCATCCGCCGGTTTCCCCTGGGCATCGGCCTGGGCGGCTTGTTTGGCTTCACTGGCGGCTTGTTGGGACGATTGAGCCGCTTGTTGCATGAAGCCGGTGGCGCCGTTGATTTGCGGGGTTTCGCGGATTGCCTCGGCCAGGTTGGCGGTTTGCGCGGCGCGGAGGGCGGCGAGGTCGGCTGCGGCTTCGGCGGGTTTGCCTTGATCGAGGGCGGTGAGGGCGGCGGAAACCTGCTCCTGACGGGATGCCAGATCGGTGAGTTCGGCGGCGGCGGCGGCGTTTTTTGCGGAATTGGCCGGATCGGCGGCCGCCGATGGGGTGGCTGGATTGGCAGCGGTTGGCGGGGTTTCCGGCTTGCCGGCGGCGGTTTTGGCGGCGGCGGCGAGTTCGGAGGCGGCTTGTTTCGCCTCGCTGGCGGCTGCGTGGTCGTCTTGGTGGGCGAGGGCGTCGCTGGCGTGTTGGGCGGCTTCGACGGCTTCGGGGAGGGCGTTGGCGGTGGGGGTGTCCTGGCGCTGGCGGGCGTCGGCGAGTTCCTTTTTGGCGTCGGTGGCGATGGCGGCCTGCTCTTTGGCGAGTTGGTCGTGGATCGCTTGTTTGGCGGCAGCCTCGGCAGCTGCGGCAGCTGCGGGGTCGGGTGTCGCTGTGGGTTGGATCTGAGGGGTGGGCGGGTTGGCATCGAGCAGCTTGAGGGCGTCCTGGGCGGCGGCCTGTTGTTGGGCTTCGGCGGCGAGTTGGCGGGCCTGCTGTGCCTGATGCTCGAGGGCGGCGGCCTGGGCCTGCGGTTGTTGCTGGGCGTCCTGGCGGATCGCTTCGGCGACGCTGGCCTGTTTTTGCTGCCATGGCTGGGCGGGTTTGGCGGGTGCCGCGGCATCGGGCGGGGTGGAGGCGAGGGCTTGCTCGGCTTGGCGGGCGACTTCGGCCTGTTGTTGCTCGAGTTCCTTGAGGCGGGCAAAATCCTGCACCTGCGGTTCGCTGCGCTGGATTTCATCACGCAGTTTTTCCAACTGCTGCTCCGCCTTGGCTGCGGTGTCTCGGGCGGTGGCGGCGCTTTGGTCGCGCTGTTGCGGGGTGTCCTGCAACGGCGCGTTTTCCAACTGCTGGCGCGCTTGTTCGACGGTGGCGGCGGCCTGGCGCACCTCCGGTGCCTTGTCGCCGTGGACGGTATCGGGCAAGCGTGCGGCGAGTTGTTCGAGTTTGTCGTGGGTCTGGGCGAGTTGCTCACGGGCCTGGGCCAAGTCTTTGGCGGCATCATCCGGAATTTTGTCCTTTTGCAGGTCCGGGCGGCGGCGGTCGATTTTCTCGCGTGCCTGTTGGACCGCTTGGCGGGCCTCCTCGAGGGTGTTGCGGGCATCGGCATGGGCGGCGGCGACGTCTTGCCGCGCCAGCGACTGGGCACCCTCGTCGAGGCGCAGCGTCAGCCACTCGCTGGTGCCCACTCCCGGGCCGGCGAAGTCGGCGGGCCGGTTGTCTTCGGCCCGCACGCGGAGTTTGAAGACGCGCACTTGCGGCCAGCGGCTCACCAGGGCAGCCACCGCCTGGTGGACGCGGCCATGCCAGATCGGGGCCTCCGGGGTGCCGGTGCGGGGCGGGGTGTCGAGCGGCAGGCGGGCGGCGTCGCCCTGTTCCGGCTGGACTTCCAATTGGACGGCGCCGAGGCCGACGTCGTCGGTGACTTCGAATCCATGTTCGAAGGAATCGTCGGGGCGCAGGTGGAGTTCCTTGTCGTTGGCGGCGATCCACTGGGCCTCCGGCGGGGCGTCGGGGTGGGTCTCGAGGGTGAAGCGGGCGGCTTCGAACTCGCGCTTGAGCCGGTGTTTGAGAACCACCCGGGCGGAGCTGTGGCCGGGCTTGGCAAGGGTCCAATTGGCCACCAGGGTGCCACCGTCCGCGGCGCGTTGCAACGTGGCGCTGCCGGCGGTTTGCTCATCGATTTCAAAACCGGCGGTCTCCACCGGCGTGTTGAGCTTGGCCCGCAATTCCACCTTGGTGCCGGCGATGGCGGCAATGCCGTCACCCAGCGCCTGCTCGCGGGCCGCCCAGCCGGTGTAGGCGGGAAATTCGAGCAGCACCCGCGCGTCGGCCAGTTGCGGCTGCGGCCACACCGTCACTTGATAGGTGTCGCTGGTTTCGTGGCCGGAGCGCACCTCATACTTGAAGCTGTGTTCGGCCTTGCCAAGTTGGTAGGCCGAGCCCGCGTCGCCGACGTCCATCGGCAGTGCCGGCGAAGTGCCGTCGGGCAAATGCAGGACCAATTCGAGTGGCTTGCGGGCACCGGCGGAGTGGCGGGCGGTGATGGTCAGCGCGTCGCCATCGATCAATTCGACCGAGCCGGGCGTGACGCTGATGCTGCCGACGCTGCCGAGGGTGGAGGTGGGCACCAGCGCGCGGACCACGTGGCGGGCGGTCAGGTCCGGCCACAAGGCGAACAACAACGCCCACACCGCCAATAATCCGGCGGCCGGCCACAGCCAGTGGCGGGCGCGGCGGGTGCTGACTTCCAACTGCGGATCGATTTGAACGAGGTCGAGGGCGGCCTCGCGGGCCAGCACGTCCATCAATCCGGTGGACATGCCGTTGGCGTCGTGGCCGGTGATTTCGAGCACGGTGCTGACGCGCTCGTCGAGTTCGGGATGGCGGATTTCGAGCCAGCGGGCGATGCGGACCAATTCGAGCGGTTTGTGCAGGGGCAAGGCCCACCAGAGGGTGGCGGCGGTGGTCACCAAGGCGAGCCAGACGAGCGGGCAGAGCCAGCGCACGACGGTGGGCAGCGGCGAGAATGCCCAATCGATGGCCACCAGCGCGAGCAGGGCGGCGAGGGCGGTGACGGCGGTGATGAGCGCGCCGCGGGTGGCGCGCACGCGGCGGATGCGTTGGCGCAAGCGGCGCAGCACCGGTTCGAGGCGCGGGGCGATGGGCGGGGACAAGCTAGTTTGCATGGCCGGAGGCGGTGGTGGGTAACTTACCCTAGAAATGATAATGAAAGTGGTGGTGGTGGCGATTTTCAACCACGGATTACACGGATTGAAGAGGATTGCACGGATAAGATGGCGCTGATCTATCAAGTCTCTGACTCATCCAAATGGTGAATGCCAAAAAATTCATAACTCTTTTTTAATCCGTGTATTCCGTGCAATCCGTGGTTTCATGATCGAGTTTCAGATTTCAGATTTCAGATTTTGGATTTACGGCAGGCCGGCATTGCGTCGCAACCACCATTCCGCGGTAAGCACGCAGGCGAGGAGCGCAAACACGAGGGCGTTGTCCCACAGCGGGGTCTCGCGGATTTCCTCGCGTTTTGCCCCTTCGGTGAGGAAAAGCGGCAGCAGCGAGGCCACGTCGGCGGGGCCCACCACCTTGCCGCCCGATGCGGTGGCGGCCTCTTCGAGCAGCGGTCGGTCGAGGGTGGTTTCGGCCAATTCGATGGGTCCGCGGGCGCCGACGACGCGGAAGCTGGTGGTGAGGTTTTTTTTGCCCTCGGCGCCAAGCAACTCTGCGGCCTTGCTGCCCACCAGCCGCACGGTATGGATGCCGGGGCTGCGGATGGCGGCGGCCTTGCCCTCGTGGAGGCCGTTGGATCCGGCGACGGGCGCGAGCGGCACGGTGGCCACGACCGTGTTGCCGCGGAGGATCTCGGCGTGCAAGTCCGGATCGGCCAGCGGATCGAGGTTGGCGTCGCGGAGGCGGGCGGTGATGAGGATCGGGTCGTCGCCGGTGTATGTGAGTTGGTCGGTGCCGAGGGCCACCTTGTCGGAGCCGGCGCGCAGCAGCGGGCCGGCACCCCAGCGCACCAGATTGCTCCAGAACAGGTGGTGGTGGACGTCGCCGGCACCTTCGCGGAGGCGCCAAATCCGGTCGGTGAGGACCACGGCGACCTTGCCGTGGCCGGTCTGGCGGGTGACCAGCAGCGCGCGTTTCGCCTCATTGTCGCGGCGGCGGGCGAGATCGTCGAGGGCGGCACCGAGGCCGGCGGCCTCATCGGGGACGGTGGTGATGGTGGCGTCGTCGGCGGCGGTGAGGAGGATTTCGGCGTCGTCTTTGACGCTTTCGATCGGGTGGCGCCACTGCAGGGTGGGGAAGGTGGCCCAGACTTGTTCGTTGGCGAGGGTGCCGCTGGCGTGGTGGGTGACCGGGTGGTGGCGGCCTTCCGCGGTGAGGGACAGCCGGAACGGGGCTGCGGTGTCGGCGAAAAGCGTGCGGTGGCTCCAGCCTGGGTTGACCGGCAGCAGTTCGCGGGCGGCCTTGGCATCGAGGGCGTGGGGCATGTGGTTGGGGCCGGCGCTGAAAATGAGCAAGGCACCGCGCTCGTTGACGCAGCGGGAAATGATCTCCCACGTGGCGGCGGAAATTGCGTCGGGTGGCAAATCGCCGAGGATGATCACGTCGAACTTGCGCCATTCCGCCTCGTTTTTCGGCAATTGGGTGGCGGCGGCCTGGCCGAACGGGCGGGCGGCCGAGGCGGCGACGTTGGGTTGGGTTTGGCCGTCGGCGGTTTCGGGATGGAGCAACATCCATTGCAGGTGCACCGATTTATCGCGGCCGTAGAACAAGTTGCGCAGGTAGCGGAATTCCCAGCGCGAGTAGTCATCGACGAGCAGGATGTTGCTGCGCGCCTCGGTGATCGAGGTCTCGAACGACCAGCGGTTGTTGTCCGGGAAACGCTCGCCGGGCAATGGCTCGATTTCAATGTGATAGGCACCGGTGCCGCCTTTTTCCGGCAGATGGACGAATTTGACCTCCTCGCGGTAATGGTCCTGCGGGATGGAAATCTCCTTCTCCTCGATGAGTTTGCCGTCGCCGATCAATTGCACCTTTGCCTGCTGGCCCTTGTAGCCGTCGAATTTCAAGTCCGCCGATACCCGCATCCGGTCGCCCAGATGGATCGCGTCGGGCGAGCGCACGGCCAGCACCGCGGCATCGCGGGGCGGGTCCGGGCTGCCGACCGCGACGATGCCGAGCGGGGCATCGAGGGTGCCGAAGCGCCGCGCACTGTCCTCGACGCGTGACGGCCGGTTGTGGCGGCCGTCGGTCAGGAGGAGGGCACCGGCGAGTTCGTCCGGCGGGATCTGTTCGAGCACCGAATCGAGCGCGGCGGCGATGTCGGTCGCTTGGTTCCAGCCGCTGGCGGTGGCGGTGGAGTCGCTTTCCGGGCTGCGGGCGAAGTGGATTTCGCGCAGCTTCACGTGTTCGCCAAGTTGCTTGAGGAGGCCGGACTTGGCCAGCGCGTCGCGGGCGATGGAGGCGCGCGAACTGGCGCTGCCGGCGTCGACAAGGTCCATCGAGGCGGAGTCGTCCCACAGCACCGCGACCTGGCGCCCGAGGCGGCGATTGACGCTGCGCACGAAGGTGGGCTCGACGAGGACCCAGACCAACAACCCGAGCGCGGCGAGCCGCAGGCCAAGCAGCTGGCGGGACCGGCGCGGTCCGAGCGTGCGGGCTTCGTAGCGGTAGAGAAAAATGAGCAACTCGGCGGCCGCGGTGACCCCGCAGGCAAGCCCAGCCGGTGGCCAGCCCGGCGCGATGCGGATGATGCCGCCCACCAGCGCCAGCAAGCCCCACAGGCCGGCCGCCACTGCCACGGCGCGCAACGCGTGCCACCACCAGGCGCGCGGTGTCATCGGAAGCCTCCATTCTCCAGCGGGCCCGCGGTGGCGTCGCCAAACTCGATGCGCACCTCGTCACCGGCGCGCCGCGAGCGCGAAACCCAGCGGGCCAAGGCGGTTTCCAATAAAAGCAGCAGCAGCGCGGCCACCGCCACCACGCGGGTCACTTCGCGGCCGAAACCGCGGCCGGACAGCACCGCCAGCACGTCGGCGGTCGATTGCGGCAGCATCACGTCGATGCGTGCCCGCAATTGCGTCAGGTCGTCGGCGGTCAGCGCGTCGAGGCGGCTCTCGGCGATGTCGCCGCGCACCACCACCGGCAGCGGGGTGGTGCCGGTGTCGCCGGTGATCGACCCGCGCAGCTCGGGCGGCAGCTTGACTTGATAGAGGCCGGGCACGGCCGGGCCGTCGATGCGCAGCTCGCGGCCGCGCCGGCCCAACAGAACTGATGCCTTGCGGGGGTGGCCGCCCGGGTCGGTGGCCTCGCCGGCGGGGGGTTGTTTATCCTCGGTGGGCAGCCAGGCGGTGGCGGGGATGATTTGGCGGGCACCGCCGGGCGGGGTCCAGAACAAGCGGGCGTGCGGGGCGTTGCCGCCACCTTGCTCGAAGGTCGCTTCGAAGGGGACCGGCTTGCCGGCTTCGAGGTGGACCCGCGGTTTATCGGCGGCTTGGTTGGCGTGTTGGTCGAGCACCGCCTTGCCGGCAATTTTGACGCTGAGGTGATCGGTGACGTCCGCCTCCAACTGATACTCGCCGGAAATCTGCGGCAACAAGGTGGCCCGCCAGCGCACGGCAAAATTCTCGCGCGGCACGCCGCTGCCGGGTGCCTGCGCGCTCCAGTTGAAATCGATGCTCGGGTCGATCCGCTCCAGCAGCGGCTTTTCGCCCTGCCCATCGCGGCGTGAGTAGCGTGCGGCGAGGCCGCCGGACGAGCGCGAATCCAGGGCGACGGACGGGCTCCAGGCGGGGTCGAGGTTCCAGTTGACTCCGCCGCCGGCGGCCCAGGCGACGAGTTCCTGGACGAGCGGGACGAAGGCGGCGCGGGCGGGCAGGTTGCCGGCGCGGGCGTCGAATGCGCAGGTGGCTACCACGCAACGGCCGGCACCGTAGCCGCGGGTGGCGAGGAAGGCGTCGCCATTGCCGAAGCTGGCGGCCAGGGTGCCAGTGCCCGGCAGCAGGGTGGACTTGCGCCAGCGCCGGATCACCGCGCCGCCCAGATCGGAGCGGCGCTCGTCGCCGGCCCACGCCAGCGCGGCGTGGTGAAATGTGTTAGGGATGGGCGATACACCCTTGTCCGACGCGCTTTCGGCCCCCAAGGCCAGCGGCAACAGCGCGCCATCTGGTCCGTCCCAAGCATTGTAAAAACCCGGGTCGGCGCGCGGCCCCGCCAACACCAGCAATCCGCAACCGGCAGCCGTGCGGTCCGCCACCGCCGCGGCGATGGCCGCCGGCAGCCGCGCCACATCCGCCAATACCACCACTTCGGCCGACGCCAACACCTCGGCGGTGACGTCCGGTGCGGCGATGACCCGCGGGTCCATCAGAAAATCGGTGCCGGCCTGGCCACCGCGCAGCAAGGCGGTGGCGGGCGCGAGCGCCAGCGCGGTGTGGCTGGCGGCGCGCTCGAGGAAACTCCCGGCCGGATTGCCATCGACGAGCACGACGCGCAGCGCCTTGCGCACCATCACCACGTGGTCGGCGCGGTCGTCGCCGGCGATGTCGTCGCGACCGCTGAGGCGGGCGGTGACCACGTGGGCGCCGGCGGTGGTGAAGCGGTGGCGGGTTTCGACGATCTGCGACTGGCCGGGAATGAGCATGCCGAGCGGCTCGCGGGCGACCGGCTTGCCATCGATTTCTATCAACAATTCGCCGGGCATCACCGGTTGGTTTCCGGTGCTCACGACTTCGGTGCGCAGCAGGCAGGGACGGTCGGTGCCGGTTAGATCGCGACCGGTGCTCAGCGAGGCGATGCCGGCATTGCGCAAGGCCGGCGGTTGCGGAAAGCCGCGCAACAACAAGTGCGGCTTGGCGGGCAGGGTTTTCCAAGCCGCCTCGAGCGTCTGCCAGGCACCGGCGTTGTCGAAGCGCCAGCCGTAGCGCTGCATGTCCGTCAGGACGATGATGTCCTTGTTGGGCCGTTCGCCCTCGGCCAGCACCAGGGTGGCCATGCCGAGCGCCTCGTGGGCTCGAAACGTGCCGCCGACCGCGTGCAGGCCGTCGAGTTGGGCGAGCACGTCGGCGCGGTGGGACACCGGCGTGTTCGACAGGGCCTGGGGTGACGGGCCGCCGAGGATGACGGCGAAGGAGGTGCCACGCGGGGCGTCCTTGACGATGCGGCGGGCCTCGTCGAGCGCGTCGTCAAACAAGGTGCGCGAACCGGAGCTGCGGGTCATCGAGGTGGACGCGTCGATGATGAGGGCCACGTCGCGGCGGCCGCCGGATTCAAAGCGGCGCAGGTTGAGCCGCCGTTCCAGTAGAATCATTGCCACCGCCAGACAAGCCAGCAGCGACGCGATGGCGCGCACCAACAGCCGCTTGCGGGCGGTGGCCAGCACGAACGAGCCGCCGAACAAGCCGATTCCTAACAGCACGGCTGGCAGCACCAGGGCCCACGGGGTGCTGCTATCGGGCGGCACGAACGGGCGGGCCACGGCGAGGGCGGCGAGGGCGAGCAACAGGCAGCGGGCGGCCATCAGCAACAGGTCTTCCCACTCGATGCGGCGGCGGCGTTCCGACAGCGAGTCCATCAGGAAACGCATGGCACCCCACGAGACCGGTTTGGCGGCTTGGCGGCGCACTAAATGCACGATCACCGGGATGGAAACGCCGGTGAGCGCGAGCAGCAGCCATGGGTTGAGGAACAGCATGTTCTAACGGCCTCGTTTGGCGTGCATGCGGCGGCCGAGGTAGCGCAGCAGGGTTTGGCGGAGGGGATTGCGGGTGTTGACCGGCACATAGTCGGCGTGCAAGTTGCCGCAAGCCGCTTCGATCGTCTTGATGAATGCGCCGACCCGGTCCAGATAGGCGGCGCGCACCGCGTGCGGGTCGATGCGCAGGGTCGGCACGCTTTTTTCGAGGTCGCGGAATTGCTGGTAGCCGGAAAACGGGAAACTGAGTTCTTCCTCGGCCATCAGGTGGAACACGACCAATTCGTGTTGGCGGAAATCGAAGTGATGCAGCGCCTCGATGATGCGCGCCGGGTCATCGAACAGATCGCTGATGAGAAACACCACGCCGCGTTTCGGGATCCGCTCGGCCACATCGTGCAACACCGCCGCGGCGTCGGTATCCGCACCCGCGTTGCTGCGGTCGAGCACCTCGAGGATGCGCCGGACCTGGCTCGGCCGGCTCGCCGCGCGGACGAAATCCAGCGGCTTGCGGTCAAAGGTGACCAGGCCCGCCGCGTCGCCCTGTTTCACAAACAGATAGGCCAGCGCCGCCGCCACATACTTCGCATAGGCCAGCTTCGATAAGGGCTTGCCGTCCAGCGTCGCCGCCTTGTCGCCGACGTAGGCCATCGAGCCGCTGACGTCCACCGCCAGGGTTGCGCGCAGGTTGGTCTCCTCGATGAATTGGCGCACCACGTTGCGGTCGCTGCGCGCCATGACCCGCCAATCCAGCGTGCGCGGGTCATCGCCGGGCGCATACGGCCGGTGCTCGGCAAACTCCACCGAAATGCCCTTGTCCGGGCTGGTGTGCTTTCCCGTCAGCGTGCCCTGCATCCGCCGCCGCGCCAGCCAGTCGATGCGGCGCAGCACCCCCATCGTCTCCTCGGGCAGGAGCCGCATGCAGTCCGGAAGATGGGAGAGGGAAGCCATTGGAAGAAGATAGTGGATCGAGGATTGTGGATCGTGGATGGCGGATCTTCTATCTACTATCCGCGATCCACTATCCACCATCGCCGCGTCAGCGGCTCACACCTTGAGGTCCTCGCGCGGCGCCAGTTTGGTTAAAATGCGGCGGATGATCTCGTCGCTGGTCACCCCGGCGGCTTCGGCATTGAAGGTGGTTAGCACCCGGTGGCGCAGCACCGGCGCGGCCACCGCAGCCACATCGCGGGTGGTGGCGTGGAACCGGCCGCGCAGCACGGCGTGGGCCTTGGCGGCGGCAATGAGGCCGATGCCTGCGCGCGGGCCAGCACCCCAGGCGACCATTTCGCGGACGAAATCCGGGGCGGCCTTTTCCTTCGGCCGGGTTGAGCGGGCGATGGCCGCGGCAAAGTCGATGACGTGGTCGCCGACCGGCACGCGTCTGACGATATCCTGCAGTTGCACGATGTCCTCGGCACCCATCAGCGGCGAGACCGTCGCTGTGGATGGCCCGGTGACGCGGCGGATGATCTCGCGTTCTTCCGCTTCGCTCGGGTAATCGACGATGATGTTGAACAGGAAGCGGTCGAGTTGGGCCTCGGGGAGTGGATAGGTACCTTCCTGTTCGATCGGGTTCTGGGTGGCCAGCACGAAAAACGGCACCGGCAGGTGCATCGTGCGTTCGCCCACCGTCACGTGCCGTTCCTGCATCGCTTCTAGCAAAGCTGCCTGGGTTTTGGGAGGTGTGCGGTTGATTTCATCGGCCAGCAGCATGTTGGCAAACACCGGCCCTTGCACGAAGCGAAACCCGCGGCGGCCCGTCTCCGGGTCCACTTCCAACACGTCGGTGCCGGTGATGTCCGCCGGCATCAGGTCGGGCGTGAATTGAATCCGCCGGAAACTCAGGTCCAGCGCCTGCGCCAAGGTCGATACCAGCAAGGTTTTCGCCAGTCCCGGCACCCCCACCAGCAAGGCGTGGCCACGGCAGAACACCGCCATCAGCACCTGTTCGATGACCTCCTGCTGGCCGACGATCACCTGCGCGAGCTCTTCCTTCATTTTGCCATACACCGCATGGAGCCTATCGACCGTCGCTTTGTCATCCGTTGCCATTATGAAACTCCGCTACGGAATTGTGGCTGCAGCCTTTCATTAAATATCAACAGCGCCTGCATTTCCGGCAACGCAAGCGTTAGATCAGTCAGCCGCCCCTTCAGGGCATGCGCGTCAAGTAAAGGGGGAGGACGCCCGCGCGTGGCTGCTGCGTCTCGCGGCAAGTCGTTCGAGAAGCTGCGGCTTCCTGCCCCGCACCTCGTGCGAGAGCCAAAGCGGCTGAGGTTCGTGAAATCAACGGTTTTGATGTTTGGCATCTCATCGCCCCGGGGGCTGCGTCCCTGCCCAACATCGTCGCCCCTCCCCATCTCTGGTATGGGGAGGTGGAGCGGCGGCGCTCACAAAGCGCCGCCGCAATGCTGGCCGATCACTTCGAGGACGAAGTGTAGCTGGCCTGGCTGGCGCCTTTCTTGAGTTTCGTTTGCTTGATCCAGCTCATGGTGGAGCGGAGTTTGGCACCGATCTTTTCGATCGGGTGGGCGGCCTCGCTCTTGCGCAGGGCGTTGAAATGCTTGTTGCCGCCCGCGTATTCGGCGGTCCATTCAGCGGCAAACTTGCCGCTTTCGATCGCCTTGAGTTGCGCCGCCATGCGCTTTTTGACCGAGCCATCGATGATTTTCGGGCCGACGGTCACGTCGCCGTACTCGGCGGTTTCGGAAATCGAGAAGCGCATTCCGGCGATGCCGGCTTCGTTCATGAGGTCGACGATGAGCTTGAGTTCGTGGAGGCACTCGAAGTAGGCCATTTCCGGCTGATAGCCCGCCTCGACGAGCACTTCGAAGCCGGCCTTGACCAAGGCGGAGGCGCCGCCGCACAGCACGCATTGCTCGCCGAACAGGTCGGTGTTGGTTTCCTCGCGGAAGTTCGTTTCGAACACCCCGGCACGCGTGCAACCAATGCCGCGGGCCCAGGCGAGGGCGATGTCTTTGGCCTTGCCGCTGGCGTCCTGATGGATCGCGATGAGGCCGGGCACGCCTTTGCCTTCGACAAACTGCGAGCGCACCGTGTGGCCGGGGCCTTTGGGAGCCACCAGGATCACATCGATGTTTTTCGGCGGGGTGATGGTTTTGAAGTGCACCGCGAAGCCGTGGGAGAAGAGCAGGGTCTTGCCCTTGGTGAGATGGGGCGCGATGTCCTTTTCATACACCGCTGGAATCACCGTGTCGGGCGTCGCCACAAAGATGACGTCGGCGGCTTTCACCGCTTCCGCCGTGTCCATCACTTCGAAGCCGAGTTTCTTGGCCACCTCGCGGGACTTGGACTTCTTATAAAGGCCAATGATCACTTTCAGGCCGCTGTCCTTGAGATTGAGGGCGTGGGCGTGGCCCTGGGAACCGAAGCCGATGACGGCGAGGGTTTTCTTCTTCAGGGGGACGATGGAGGCATCCTTGTTGGTGTAGATCTTCGCGGCCATGGTGGATCGAATGAGGGTGGGAATGAGTGGGGTCGTGGTGGAGCCATCGAGGCGATGGCACCCGCGTACCTTGGGGTAAGATCGCGCCGGGTCAAGCGTCCTTTTAGAAAATTTGTTCTTGCAATGGCCGGCGCTTCACAGCGGCCGGGCGTAGGTGTCGCAGCGATTGCACCAGCCATCGAGCCAGCGCTTCTCACCGCGTTCAGGCGGCGAATTGGCAATCCGGCGGGCCAGCACCCGTTTGGCCGATGCGGCAAATTCCGCCGCCGCCGCTTGTCCGGCCGGCACCTCGCGCATTCCGGCGAGCACTTGCAACAGGCCCCAGCCCACGCCCTGGTAGCGTTCCGTGGCGAGGCTGCCGTCGCCCTTGAAATTCACGTAGTCGATCAATGCGTACGTGCCATTGGGCGTGGCCCCCAGCTTGCGGTAGTTCGCCGCAATCCGGGCCCGCTCGCCGGCGGCTGCTGCAGCCAGCATCTTGGGCAGCGCCGCCCGCGAGCGCGCCAGAATGAAATCCGTCTGCACCGCCACCTGCGCCGCCAACCAAGTGCGCAAGCCCGTCATCTGCGGGCCCTTGAACGCCTTTTGAAATTCGGCCTTCGACGACCACGGGCTGGAGGCAGCCAAAGCGACCGCCGGCAGCGCCAGTCCCCGCTGCTTTGCGAACGCTACAAATTGCGGCCACGTCTCATTGAAACGCCCCCGCACCCCCGCCGGATACCAAATGAAATGCCCGATCCCCAGCGACGGGAATTCCTCCCCCACATTCCAGGTCGTGAGCCCGTCCACCGTGCCGGCGCATTCGTTGTGCCAAATCTTGCGGCCGATGGTCGTCTTTTGGGCGTCGCTCAAATTCGTCGCGGCGGGGGCTTCTGCCATGGCGGCGGGCGGCGCGGCAATCGCGCCAATGGCGAGAACCCAAGTGGCGGCACAAACGAGACAGGCGGCTTGCATGGCCGGAGCTTACCCTCATCCGCCGCCAAACCGCAAGCCCGCCCGACACCCATTTGGCGGCCAATCCCGCGCCTTCAAGCGGCGTGGCCGGCTTCGGGAGTTGAGAAAATCACTCCCTTCCTGCCGGGCGACCCACGCCATCACGCCTGCCGGGTGACTGCGAAAATGTAAAAAATCCGGCCGATTCTCCAGTTTGGGCTTGCAAAGCCGGTAAATTTCTGCTTTGTCCCCCTCCCGGAGTTAGCTCCGCACTCTCCTCCCACTCCATTTTTTTACGAATCGCGCCCGTCCATGTTTTCTGACACTATCGTTTTGTCCGGGATCATGTGGGTGCCTTCGCAAGTCCCCGGATCCCCATGAAAAGCGAGCTCGTCGAAAAGGCCTCTGAAATTGTCACCGACCCCCTGGTGCTGGTCAACCTGGTGTCCCAGCGCGTCAGGCAGTTGAATAGCGGGCGCTCCCCGCTCATTCCCACCCGTCCCAGCATGGGTGCGGCCGACATTGCCCTTACCGAAATCATCGAGGGCAAGATCCGCCTCGTGCCGCAAGTCCCACTTTAAGCCGCCCGGGACCTTGGCTAAATCCTCCATGAGTGCGGACATCGCCACCAACCGCAAGGCTGGCCGCGATTTCCACATCTTGGAAAAATACGAGGCTGGCCTGGAACTCAAGGGCACGGAGGTGAAGTCCATCCGCGCCGGCAAGGTCAACGTGTCCGACGCCTTTGCCCGCGTCGAGAACAACCAGGTGTTCCTTTACGGCTGCGACATCCAGCCGTGGGAAACCGCCAGCTTGTGGTTCAACCATCCCGCCAAGCGGCCGCGCAGGCTCCTGCTCAACAAGCGCGAAATCCTCAAACTGGCTACCGCCACCACCATCAAGGGCTGCACCCTGCCCTTGCTGCGCATGTATTGGAAAGACCGCCGCGTCAAAGTCGAGCTCGGCGTCGGCAAGGGGAAAACCCACTCCGATCAACGCCACGACCTCAAAAACCAGGTCGAACTCCGCGAGGCTCAACGCGAAATGGCCCGCTTCAATCAGCGTTGAACCCTCAGGTCAGCGCCTCGATGCGAAACACCACGGGGCTGCTGTTGACGCAGTCGAGGGCCTCGATCTGGGCGAGGGCGCATTGTAATTTGCCGAAGGGACAGGTGTGCAATAGAAAAATCATGTCCACAAACTCCGCATCCGGATTGGTCGGGTTGACCGGCGAATGAGTGCCGGAAATGCCGATCCGATGGTCGGCCAGCACGCGGGCGATCTCCGCAATCACCCCGGGGCGGTCGGTCACGTCGAATCTAACATAATAAGCGGTGGAGGTTTCCCCCACCGGCAGCAGGTTGCCCGAGGCGCGATACGGCAGGAACCCGCGGTGGCCGCCGACCTGACCGAGCGAGCGGGCAGCCTCCACCAGATCCGCCACGACTGATGAGGCGGTCGGGTCCTGGCCGGCACCGCGGCCGTAAAACAACGCTTCGCCGGCGGTATCGCCGTGCACGGCCACGGCATTGAACACGCCGTGGACCGAGGCGAGGATGTGCGACTTGGCAATGAATGACGGCTGGATGCGGATTTCCACCGAGTGATCGGGGTGCTCGCGAATCACCGCGAGGAGCTTGATCACATAGCCCAGATTGTTGGCAAAGGCGATGTCAGCCTGCCGCACTTGTTCGATGCCCGAGACGTGGATGGCGGCGGCATCGATCGGAAACCCGTAGGCCAGGGTGGCGAGCAAAATCGCCTTGTGGGCGGCATCCCAGCCATTGACGTCGAGGGTCGGGTCGGCCTCGGCATAGCCGTTGGCCTGGGCTTCGGCGAGGGCGGCCTCAAACGTGAGACCGGCCTCGGTCATGCGCCCGAGGATAAAGTTGGATGTCCCGTTGATGATGCCGGAAAACGAGTGGATCCGATTCCCGATGAACGAGTCCTGCACGGTGCGGATGATCGGGATGCCGCCGGCCACCGCCGCCTCAAAATGAATCGGCGTTTGGAACTCCTTGGAAATGGCAAACAATTCGACCCCGCGTTCGGCCAGCAGCGCCTTGTTGCCGGTGACCACCGGTTTACGGGCCCGCAATGCCGCCGCGACGATGTCGAACGCGTCGCTGGTGCCTCCGATGAGCTCCACCACAATGTCCACGGCCGGGTCGGCGACCAATTCGCGCCAGTCGGTGGTGAACATGGCCGCCGGTGCCGCGCTGGTGGTGGCGCGGAACTTGGCCGGATTGCGCACCAGAATCCTGGCGACGTGCAAGGCAATCTGGCCGCCGGTGCGCCCGGTGATCAGATCGCCATTGCGTTCCAGGGTGTTCCAGACCCCGGAACCGACGGTTCCGAATCCGGCCAAGCCAATGCCAAGGGAGGAGCAGGTATTCACGACCGCCACTGTAACCCGCTTCGCCCATCCTCCAAGCGGGAAGATCGACAAAATCACCGCCACCCGCCAACCGACCCGGGCGGGACAACCACAGCCGTCCCGGCTTTGGCAGGACACTGTGGTGGCTGGGATCCAGCGCCCACAATCCCATGACTTGCTGCGAGACGCAGCAAGCACGGCCTGCCGCGAGACGCGACAGCTACCCGCTGGGCTTCCTCCCACGCAACTAGACGTCCAGGCGCGGCGGCGCGCTGCTCTAGTGCCGCCCGTCTTACAGAAAACACATCAATCGGCAGTCATCAATCGAAGGGGCTTCCGAATAGTATGCAATCTGCTTGGCGCGCTGCTCTAGGCGAGTTGGCGCTCGGCCTCGGCCCAGTCGCTGGCGGGATCACCCGCCAGGCCGAGATGCTTGCGCCTGAGAAAATTCAGATAGGCGGCCTGGGCAATTTGCTCGTGGAGCGGCAGCGACAGCGTGGCTTGCAGCTTGGAAGGGGCGGCGGGCTCGGGCGGCGGGGCGATTCTGACGGGTGGTTTGGTGGCGGCGGCCTTGGCAGCAGGGATTTTAGTGGCGGGAACCTTCTTAACTGCTGGAACCTTGTTGGCCGCCGGAGCCTTCTTGACTGCTGGAGCCTTCTTGGCAGCCGGGGCCTTCTTGGCAGCCGGGGCCTTCTTGGCCGCTGGGGCTTTTTTCGCTGGCGCGGTAGTGGTGGTCTTCTTGGCAGGCATATGCGTAAGGGGTGAGGTTGCGGAGCGAACCATTCGCAGCGCGTACGATAATTGCATTTCGCGGGATTGCCAGCCGGATTTGTTGAGCCTATGCTTGCGGGGTGGACGAGGTCTTTATATGGAACACGGCGCAGGACGCGAGAACCTATCGATTGCCTGGACCGGAGCACCTTGGCTGGTGGGCCGCGGTGGCCTTGGTGGTGTCGATTCTGCTGCACGTGGGGGTGTTTCTGGTGCTCGACCACCTGCAGATCGCGCGCAAATATGCCCCGCCACGTGAGATCACCACCGAGCGGATCAATGTGGAGCAGGTTGAGGTGAGCTCGTTGGAGACGGAGAAATTGTCGCCGCCGGAGGAGACGGTGGCACCGACTAACAACACTGCGGCGCTCCTCGAGGAGGTGGACTTGCTGGCCAAACTGCCGCCCGACCAAGACATCGATATCAAACCCGACGTGCTGGAGCCGGAATATGCGTTGCGGATGACCCATCCGGCGGCGGAAGGCGAAGCGGCCGCGCTGGCAGCGGATTTTTCCTCCGGGATGGAGATTGAGGCGGATCTGCCGAATTTGGGGCGGATGGTGGAAAGCCTGCCGCCGGCAGCGACCGGCCAAATCACGGTGGACCCCGGCGCGGTGCAGGCCGACGAGGTGGATTTGAGCAAGTTCGCCGAGGAACTCTTGAAAAAGGGCGCGCATGGCAAGGTGAAAGGTGCCGCCCTGGATGGAGTGACCTCGCTCGACGATCTGATCGGCCTGCCGGCCAACGTGTTGGTGAACAAGAAGACGATGCTGCCGAGCGATTTGCTGTTTGATTTCAACCGCTCGGAACTGCGCGAAAGCGCCAAGGTGGGCCTGATGAAGCTCGGCTTGCTCATCGACCGCAATCCTCAACTCTACTGTTGGATCGAGGGCTACACCGATTTGGTCGGCGGCGAGGAATTCAACCTCGACCTGTCGCGCCGCCGCGCCTCGGCAGTGCGGGACTATCTGGTCAAGTCGTTGCGGATGGATGGCGACAAGATTCTCCCCCGCGGCAAGGGCAAGCTCGAACCGTTGGTGCTGAGCGGCAACGCGGACGAGCAGGCACCCAACCGCCGGGTCGAGATCCGCATGCGCAAAACCCCGCCTCCGCCCGAGCCGCCACGCCCCGCTGCCAAACAGGTGCCCGCCGCCCCGCCCGCAGCGCCTGCCCCGCCTGCTGCCGTCGAACCGCCAGCGCCGCGCGCCGCCCCGGTGACGGAGTCGCCGCCGCCGCCCCCAGCCCCCAAGGCGACTCCCGTGGAGGTGCCGCGCGCCGCACCGGTGGTCGCCCCCAAGGCAGCGCCGGTCGAGCCACTCGATCCGGCCGAGACGCTGCGGCCTGTGGAAATTCCGCGGGCAAGGGGGGTGGAAGAATAACATGACCAACCGCGATAATATCCTGCGTGCGCTGCGCCGCCAGCCGTCGGAATCAGTAGGCTTTGATTTTGTGTTCTCGCCGGCGTTGCTTGATGAATTCCGCCGCCGCACCGGGCGCGACGACTATCACGAGTACTACGGGTTTCCGCTGCGCTGCATCGAACTCGATCCGACGCGCCTGCAAACCGACTACACCGGGTTTTTCGATGCGCTTCCGGCTGGCACCCGGCCCCTGGACTGGAATCCGGAGTGGGGCATCATGGGGGCTCCGGGTCCGACCGCGCATTTCCAGGAAATGTTGCACCCGATGGCCAAGTTCGAGACAGCGGCGCAGGTGCTGGCTTACCCGTGGCCCGATTGGCTGGCGGACTACCGCTGGGACCACGTCGCGGCGCGGGTGGCCGGCTTGCAGCAGCGCGATTTGGTGGTGTGCGCGTTCATGGAGATGACCTTGTTTGAAATCGCCTGGTACCTGCGGGGCATGGACACCTTCATGGAGGAACTCATCGGCGACGAGCCCGTTGCCACCACGCTGCTCGACAAGCTCACCGCCATCCGCATCGGCATGGCCCGCCGCTACGCCGCCGCCGGGGCCGATGTGCTGATGTTGGGCGACGACGTGGCCACCCAGATCGACATGATGATCAGCCCGGCCTTGTGGCGTGCCACTCTCAAGCCGCGTCTCGCCGAGGTGATCCGCGCCGCCAAGGAGGTCAACCCGGCCATCCTCATTTTCTACCATGGCGATGGCAACATGGAGCGGATCGTGCCAGATTTGATAGAAATCGGCGTGGAAATCCTCAACCCGGTGCAACCGGAATGCATGGACCCGCTGCGCATGAAGCAACTCTTCGGCGACAAGCTCGCGTTCTGGGGATGCATCGGCACCCAGACCACCATGCCTTTCGGCAGCCCGCAGCAGGTCACCGCCACGGTGAAAAACCTCATCGCAACGGTCGGCAAGGGCGGCGGCCTCCTGCTCGCGCCTACCCACACCCTCGAACCCGACGTGCCGTGGGCCAACGTCGAGGCTCTGCTCGCGGCGGTGACGCGTTAGCCCGCAAACCGCGAAGCGCTCCGCCTTACTCCACCGTCACGCTCTTGGCGAGATTGCGGGGTTGGTCGATTTCGCAGCCGCGGAGTCGCGCCACGTGATAAGCGAAGAGTTGAAGTGCGACGACGGCGGGAATGGTGGCCACCAGCGGATGGCAGCGCGGGATGAAGATGGCGTCGTGCATGCGCTCGGCGGTGGCGTAGTCACCCTCGGTCACGATCCCCAGGACCCTGGCACCACGAGCGCAGCATTCCTCGATATTGCCGAGGGTCTTGTCCTTGCCGGGAACATCGCAGGCAATGGCAATGACCGGGGTGCCTTCCTGCAACAGGGCGATGGGCCCATGCTTGAGCTCGGCGGCATGGTACCCTTCGGCATGAATGTAGGAAATTTCCTTGAGCTTGAGCGCCCCTTCCAGCGCCACCGGATACATCGGGCCCCGGCCGATGAAGAACGCGTGCTCGTTTTTCGCGTAGGCCGCAGCGATTTCCGCGATGCGGTCGCTTTGCAGGATGACCTTGGCGACGAGGGCGGGCAGGGCTTCGATTTCGCGGGCGAGGCGGATGCCGTCTTCGCGGGAAAAGCGGCGGCCGCGACCGAGCTTGAGCGCGAGCATGAGCAGCACGGCCACCTGACAAGTGAACGCCTTGGTGGAGGCCACCGAGATCTCGGGCCCGGCGTGCAGGTAGACGCCGCGGCCGGTTTCCCGCGCGATGGTGGAGCCGACCACATTGCAGAGGCTGATGACAAACGCGCCTTTTTGGTTCGCCTCGCGGACTGCGGCGAGGGTGTCGGCGGTTTCGCCGGATTGGGAGATGGCCACCACCAGATCGTGGCTGCCGAGGATGGGATTGCGGTAGCGGAACTCGGCGGCTTGTTGGACTTCCGAATGGATGTCGGCAAGGTCCTCGAAGGCATACTCACCGACCAAGCCGGCGTGCAGCGAGGTGCCACAGCCTAACAGCACGACGCGGCCGATTTCGGCTAATTCACGCGGCGAGGTGCCCATGCCGGCGAGCTTGGCGGTGCCGAGGTTGAAATCGAGGCGGCCGCGGATGGCATTGGCCAAGGCGTCGGGTTGCTCGTGGATTTCCTTGAGCATGTAGTGCTCGAAGCCGCCCTTTTCGGTGGCGGCGACGTCAATGCCGAGCTCGGCGATTTCGCGGGTGACCGGGATGTTGTGCAGGTCGCGCACCTCGACGGAATCCGCGGTGACGATCGCGATGTCGTCATCGTCCAGATAGATCACGCGCTGGGTGTGGGCGAGGATGGCGGAGGCGTCGGAGGCGACGATGGATTCGCCATCGCCCACGCCGATGACGATGGGACTGCCGCGGCGGGCGGTGATGATGCGATCGGGTTCGTGCACCGACAGCACGGCGATGCCGAAGGTGCCCACCACCTGGTGGAGCGCGTCGCACACCGCTTGGAAAATGTCCCCCTTGTCGCACTCGCCGATGAGGTGGGCCAGGACCTCGGTATCGGTTTCGGAGTAGAAAAAGTGCCCTCTGCCCTCGAGTCGGGCGCGGATCGAGCGGTAGTTTTCGATGATGCCATTATGCACCAAGGCAATGTTGCCGGACTTGTCGAGGTGTGGGTGGGCGTTGACCTCGGTGGGCGGTCCATGGGTCGCCCAGCGGGTGTGGGCGATGCCAATGTTGGCGCGTTGGAACAACTCCGGCGTCCACTCCGCGTGTGCCTTGTCGCTGAGCTTGGCAACTTTGCCGGGGGCCCTGGCGACCACCATGCGCTCGTCATCCAGGATGGCGATGCCCGCCGAGTCGTAGCCGCGGTACTCCAAGCGCCGCAGGCCGTTGATGAGCACGGTGGGTGCATCCGCTTTGCCGACGTATCCGACGATTCCGCACATGATGATTAGGTTGGGGTGGGGGGGGGTGATTTGCAGTTGGCCCCGCTGCCAGAGTCTAGCAGGCGGCGTGCCAGTGAGGGATCCAACTTGTAATCCATCCGGCGAAATGTGCAAATATTCACTTCGCGGATGGGTTCCCCGGGCGGCGCTTTGGGCACGCCGGGGGATTGCGCTCTACAGATCGGAAAGACGCAACAGGATAGGCACGCGCAACCCGCTGCTGGCAAGCCCATTTGTCGAGCGGGTGAAAAAATCCGGCCGCTGTGGCCGGGCGCGGTGCTTGAGGCATGACAATAGAACGAGGATCGATGCATTTGAATTCGGCTGGGCACATCCCGCTTGACGCGGGCCCGGATACCACTAGCGTTCAAGGTCGTGAGGCAACCACACGTGTGTGGGCTTCCGGATCATTGCCCGGGTTTTGGCGGTGGCGGCGTGGCGGCACTTGCCAGGTCGTGCGCTCGTAGGCTGAGCCAGCGCCTCGCATGTCCATTTTACCGCAGGAAAATGCCCGAAGTCTTGAGTTACCGGTGTCCGTTTTGCGACCGCGAGGTGCGGGTCGGCCGGCCGTGCCCGGGTTGTGCCAAAAAGCAACGCCAGCCTGCGCCAGCCCCGCAAACGTCCTGGCGGCAGGATGCCGGTGCGGACGGGCTCGATCTGCCGGACGGCGACTTTGATTACGACGAGTTTGTGGCGCGCGAATTCGGCCGGGCACCCCACCGCCGGCTCGGCGTGGCGTGGTATTGGTGGCTGCTCGGAGTGCTGCTGCTCGCCACCCTGCTCGCCACCTGGGTGGTCCTGCATTAACCGCCATGAATGCCACCTCTCCTGCCCGCTCCCAGCGCCTTCACCAGTTGTTTTCAGCATGGGTGCTGGGACTCGTCCTCGCCACCGGCCAAGCCGCCCCCGCTGCCGACGGGGACGCGGTGCTGGCGAAAATCCTGACCGCTCCGCTCGCTGATGCGGCGAACTGCCCTGATCCGCTGGTCATTTGGACGGAGGCGATGACCGCGCCGCGGGTCAACGTCGCGCATTTCCTCAGGATCGATTTAACCGACAAGCGGATCGAGGCCTGTGTGATTCTGAGCGCTGATCCGGACGGTCCGCAGGGGCCGGCGGAGGGGGTGTTGACGCGGCCGGACGAGTTGATGCGCAGCACCGGGGCGCTGGCACTGGTCAATGCCAACGCCTTCGCCGGCATCGCCTCGATCGTGGATGCGCCCGGTAAGGCCGGTTGGTACGCCGGCCGCGCCGTCGATATCGAAGGCCTTGCGGTGAGTGATTCGATCCGCCGCAGCCCCGACGCGCCGCAGCGCATCGCCTTTTGGCTCGATGAGCGCGGCAAACCGCACCTCGGCCACCCCGCCGTCAGCGATGAGGTGCGCCAAGCCGTGGCCGACTGGGGCGCGCCCCTCCTCGTGGATGGGCGCAACGTCGCGGCCGGCGAGGCGGCGCAAACCCCGGCCGCCGCCGCACCCTCCAGCCAGAAAGCGGTTGCCGCGCCGGTGCATCCGCGCTCGATGTTGGGATTCGATGCATCCGGCAATTGGCTGTTGCTGGCAGTGGTGGATGGGCGGCAGCCGCGCTACAGTCTCGGGATGACGCTGGCGGAAGGCGCCGCGTTGATGCGGAGCCACGGCTGCACTGCCGCGATCAACCTCGATGGCGGCGGCAGCAGCATCCTTCTCGCCCGCGATGCGAGCGGCAAACCGGTGACCCTCAACCGGCCCAGCGATGGCAGCCAGCGGCCGGTGCCGATCATGATCGGGGTGCGCCCGGCGCGGTCCAAACGTCCTTGAGCCTGAACCGCGGAATCCGGCGTGATGCCGGGCTGCACTGCGGCCTCTGTCACGTCCGGTTCGTCGTCACGATTCCACGTTGCCGGTCTGAACGATGTCTATCAGCAGGACGGGTTGCGCCTGCGAGGAACGCCGCGGCGCGCCCGGTTTAGCCAAAGCGGCATGGCGGGCTCCGCCCCTTCGCGCCGCACTCCACACATTGGCTGCGCAGGGACAGCGCAGGTGTGGACTGCGGTGGCAAGCGCCAGCGCGACACCGCTTTGGCTGCCATGGGCCAACCCCATGATGATCCAACAAAGGACAATGGAAAGGGTTGCAGCGACGTTTTTTTACCTCAAATTTCACGGATTGAAGAGCATTACACGGAAAAGAAGACCTCGATCCATCTTCTCCTCGGCTCACCCTAAAGGTATCTGCCAAATAATTCATAACTCGCTCATTATCTGTGTAATCTGTGGTTCCTATCTTCCTTTCTAGCCCCGGAACCCAGCGGGCCGGGTGTGGAACGTTGAGTAACTGCCAAATGCTTACCGCAAAGTTACTCGGGATGATGATGGGATTTTTCGCTCATGGCCCCGTGTTTGGGGACGCGAATTTGCCAGGCTGCGCCAACGCCCGCAGGCCGTGATTGCTGCGTCTCGCGGCAAGTCTGATCGTGGCACCAGCCATCACCCATTTTCAAAAAAATCAGGGCTTGTCCGCCACAGGGGCTCGGCTTAGGATCTTGCAGCCTTTTGTCCGCGTGCTCCAGTCCTCTCCAGCCATTCATATTCTCGGTATTCTCCCGGCACGCTGGGCGTCCACGCGCTTCCCCGGCAAGCCCCTCCATCTCATCGCCGGCAAACCCCTCATCCAGCACGTTTGGGAGCGCTGCCTTGCTTGCTCCAAGCTCGATGCCCTGCTGGTCGCTACCGACGACACGCGCATCCGTGATGCCGTCCTCGCCTTCGGCGGCCGGGCGGTCATGACCTCGCCTGAGCATCCAACGGGCACCGACCGCATCGCCGAGGCCGCCCGCGCGGTGCCGCAAGCCACCCACATTATCAACATCCAAGGCGACGAGCCGCTCATCGAGCCGGCGCTCATCGACGCCTTGGCCGCCGTCATGGTGGACAACCCCGCACTTGACATGGCCACCGCCGCCAACCCGATCGCGCCCACTGATGCCGCCGTGACGGACCCGAACGTGGTCAAAGTGGTCGTCTCGCTCAGCGGCCGGGCGTTGTATTTTTCACGTTCGCCGCTGCCGTATTTTCGCGATCCGGTCGCCGGCCTCCCGGTGCTCCGCCACAAGGGGATTTACGCCTACACGCGGCGGTTTCTCGAGCAGTTCGTCACCTGGCCCCCCACGCCGCTGGAGCGCGCGGAATCCCTCGAGCAACTTCGCGCGTTGGAAAACGGCGCCGCCATTCAGGTCATCATCACCACCGACACCTCCCCCGGCGTGGACACGCCGGAACAAGCCCGCCACATCGAGGCCCTCCTCACTGCGCAATGCCCACCTCCCCCATAACACCCCCCACTCCCATGAAATACATCTTCGTCACCGGCGGCGTGGTTTCCTCCCTCGGCAAAGGCCTGGCCGCCGCCTCCATCGGCACCCTCCTCGAACACCGCGGCCTCAAAGTCCTGATCCAAAAATTCGACCCCTATCTCAACGTCGATCCCGGCACCATGTCGCCGTTCCAACACGGCGAAGTGTATGTGCTGGACGACGGCGCGGAAACCGATCTGGACCTCGGTCACTACGAGCGCTTCACCTCCGGCGTACTCACCCGGATGAACAGCCTGACCTCCGGCCAGGTGTTCGATTCGGTCATCAAAAAAGAGCGCCGGGGCGAATACCTCGGCAAGACCGTCCAATTCATCCCGCACGTCACCGATGAGATCAAGATGCGCCTGCACGAGGTCACCGTCAACAACCCCGATGTCAACGTCCTGATCACCGAAATCGGCGGCACGGTGGGCGATATGGAGGGCTTGCTCTTCATCGAGGCGTTGCGCCAGTTCACCCTCGAAGTAGGCAAGGAAAACGTCTGTTTCATCCATGTCACGTTGCTGCCCTTCATCAAGGCCGCCGGCGAGGTCAAAACCAAACCCACCCAACAATCCGTCGCCAAACTCCGCGAACTCGGCATCCAGCCCGACATCATCATCTGCCGCACCGAGGCCGATCTCGACGAGGACAACCGGAAGAAAATCGCCATGTTTTGCAACGTGGAGAAAAAAAATGTGGTGGCGTTCCGCGACGTCGCCCACACGATTTATGAATGTCCGCTGGACTTGCGGCGCGATAAAATCGACCGCCTTGTGGTCGACAAAATCGGCCTCGGCCACACCCCGCCGCCCGCCCTCGAAGGCTGGGAGCGCTTCGTCCAGCGCGTGATTCACCCGAAGCACAAGATTACCATCGCAGTGGCGGGCAAGTATGGATTGTTAGACGCGTACAAGTCCATTTACGAATCGCTTATCCACGCCGGTGCCCAGCACAACACCAAGGTGAAAATCCTCCGCGTCGAAGCCGAGGACATTGAAGCGCGCGGTGCCAGGGAAGTGATTGGCGATGTGGATGGCATTCTGGTGCCCGGTGGCTTCGGCGACCGCGGTATCGAGGGCAAGATCCTTGCCGCCAAGTATGCCCGCGAGGAAAATATCCCGTATTTTGGCATCTGTCTGGGCATGCAAATTGCGACCATCGAATTTGCCCGCAACGTGTGCAAGTTGAAGGGAGCCAACTCCACCGAGTTTGACAAGGATTCCCCGCATCCGATCATCAGCCTGCAGGAGGAACAAATCGGGGTGGAGGACAAGGGTGCCACCATGCGTCTGGGTTCCTGTGAATCGATCCTGATCGCAGGCACCAAGGCCGCCGAGCTCTATGGCAATGCGGAGCGCATCCACGAGCGCCACCGCCACCGCTACGAGTTCAACCCTGACTATCAGGAGCGTCTGCAAGAGGCGGGCATGATCATTTCGTCGGTCTCCGCCAAGGAAGGCCTGGTGGAGATCGTGGAACTGCCGAGCCATCCGTTTTTTCTCGGGGCCCAGTTTCATCCGGAGTTCCAATCCAAGCCCAACCACCCCCATCCGTTGTTTTCCGGCTTCGTCGCCGCCGCCCTGGTGTATTCGCAAAAATAACGGAGCCAGCCGACTGCTGCATTGGCTCAGCTTGGCTGTCGCAGGGGGGCACGGGCAGCTTGCCCGTGAGTGCAAGCGCAGCCATGCGGCAGCGCCTGCCGTCGCGCGAAGCATGGCTGTGCATGGCTGTTGCATTGGCAAAACGGGCGGGCCGCCCGTTCCCCTCTTGCGCGGGCTTTATCCTAGAAAGGGAAATAGAAACCACGGATTGCACGGAATGCACGGATAATGAATGAGTTATGAATTTTATAGCATTCACCATTTGGGTGAGCCTGAGATTTGATAGATCAGGGCCATCTTATCCGT
>CAIVSK010000287.1 GCA_903908495.1 Akkermansiaceae bacterium | reverse complement strand
GATGGCGGTTTGCAGTGCGGGCAGCTCAAGGCGTTTGGCGGCGGTGCGAGCGGTTAGATCGGCGTTTTGCTGGCGGAGGCGGGCGGCGAGGGCGATGGCCGCCGGGCCGGTGGACTCCTTGCGCTTGCGCAACTCGGCGAGCTGGCGGTCCTTTTCCTCCATCTCGGACTTGAGTTGTTCCGCGGCGGCGAGCTGCCCGCGCAGGGTCGCATCCTCTTGCACGCGGGCCTGCTGTGCGATGCGCAGGCTGCGGTGTTGTTGGGCCAGGGCGAGGTCGCTGGCGCTGCGGCCGGTTGCCTGTTGGGTTTGGGCGACGCAGAGCACCACGATGATGAGGATGAGCACGCCGATGAGAGAACACAGAATGTCCAGAAACGGGATCAACATGACCTCGTCGCGGTTGTCTTGTCGCCTCTTGGCCATGTCGGTGCGGGGTGGGGAAGGGGCGGCGCTTATCTATCCGTCACTGCGGCTGAACCAGCGGCGTTTGCGCGGGAGGCCCTGGATGACGATCTGCTTGGCGCCGAGGTCCCGCAGCACCGCGTTGAGCCCCTCAATGCCGCTGGCGAGCCCGCTGAGATAGGTGGAGACCTGCGCCATCGAGTCCTTGACGGCCGCTTCGCTCTGCTCGCGCATGGCGGTGGTGTTGGTGACGAATTCGCCGGTGACCGTTTGTTGGAAGGCGGCCATGCGGCCGTCGAGACTGGTGGCATACTCGTTCATGCGGCGCGACAACTCGTTGAGGTCGCGCAGGAATGCCTCCTGGCCACCGGTGATGGCCGCCACCACCGCGTCGGCGATGGCCGCGGTGTCGCCGCCGCCCGCGCCGGTGCCGTCGTTGAGCCGCGGCATGAGCACTTCGTTGCAGAAGGCATCGATCTGGTTGAGGTTGTCGTCCTCATGCTTGGCCATGGAGTTGAGCGGGAAGTTGAGGATCATGGCCAGCACCAGGCCTAACAACGTGGCGTCGAACGCGGTGCCCAGGCCGCTGGTGACGTTGTTGATGGAGGTGACGATTTTGCCGACATCCTCGACGTTGGCGAAGTTCATGCCGCCGATGGCTTGCGAGAGGCCGAGCACGGTGCCGATGAAACCGAGCAAGGGGATGGCCCAGAGGAAGGCGCGGGGCAAGGTATAACTGCCACCGATGCGGGCGCTGTCGATGTCGGATTGGTTGGCCATCATTTTGGCGACCTCGGCATTGTTGGCGCGGATCTCGAACAATTCGAGGCCCTTGCGGATGCGGTTGACCATCAGGCTGTCGCGCAGTTTGCGCGGCAGGCGGTAGACATGGTCGATGAACTGGGCGACGTTGGAGACGTTGATCTCCTTGCCCAGGCGCATCGGCAACACGTCGAGCAGCAATGCGGACTTCTGATGGCGCAGTTTCTGGAATTTGAGATAGAGAATGGCCATGGCCCAACAGAAGAAGGTGGCGTTGAGGGCGCTGACGGCGAAATGTTTGAAAAACAGAGCCGACAACCACTGGATGGCCGAGTAGCTCTCGGGCGGCCTGGCACCGGGATTGAAGGGCAGCAACAGGCAGAACCAGACCAACACCATGCCCACGCCGATGCCGAAACTCAGGAACATGTTCGGATTGGTTGGATCGGTTTCCTTCCAGCCACGCCGCTCGACGCTGCGAAACGCGCCCACCGAGCCGCGGCTGGCGGGCGCGCTCGCCGCCTGCACTTCGCCCTCCGCCGGGTTGGGCGGGTGGCGCGGAATTTGCATCCGCACGCGGCAGCCGGGGCAATGGACGAGTTGGCCAGCCAACTCAGGCCCGGCTTTGAGCTGCATGTTGCAGCGTGGGCATTGGAAGATCATGGGTCGGAGGTATGGGTTCATGCGCCGTGGGCATCAGCCCGCACCACGCGCCGCAGAGGTAGCATTCCGGGGCTTGCGCGTCAATCGCTTCCAAAGCGCGCGCAGGGTTGTGCTGCTGGCAAGGAGACCTGTCTCTCAGCGGCCGTTTCCGGTTGTGTTCGGACGCGGGCCGGGCTAGGCTGGGGCCCGCCGTAAACCCGGTTTTGACTTGATGATCCGTCCCGCCTACCAAGCATGCCACGACCTTTGGGTCAATCTCCATCCCGTGTTGCGCTTTGTGCTTTTGCTCGCGTTGGTGGCCGCTCTGGGGTACCTCGGGGTCAGCGGGCCGTTCCAGAAGTTCAAGGAGTGGCGGATGCAACGCAATCTGGTGGCCGCCCGCAGCGCGGTGACCGAGGAGAGCATGCACGAGGCCCGCGACCGCTCGCTCACCGCGCTGCGGGCCGACTCGAGCTGTCTTGAAGCCTACCGGATTTTGGAAAAGGCGACTGCCTCGCTGCGGGACCCCTGGCACAGTGAAATTGCCCGCGCCCTGCTGTCCCATCCGGATAGCACCGATGCCGACCGCCTGAACGCGTTCTGCGGGATCGCCCCGGAAGTGCCCCTCGGGTTGCTCAAGCAGTCCTGGAGTGGTCTGCCGGCCGGGTCTCGGCAGGAACTGCGGTTTGTGACGGTGTTTGCGGACCGCCTGCTCGCCGAGCATTGCTTCAAAGAGGCCACCTTGGTGCTGCTGGCACTGCCCGCTGCGGCACGCACGCCGGGGGTGGAGCGGCGCTTGATCCGGGTGCTCATCGGCAGCGACAAGCCGGAGGGCTACGACGAAGCCCAGCGCTTGATAGCCACCGGCTTTCCGGCCGTCGGGCAGAAAATCGCGGAGTGGCTGGACCTGCTGGAGGCCATTCCGGTGGCCAACTTGCAGCCGAAATTGCTCGAATCCGTCCGCCCCGTGCTGGAAGGTCCGGCCGCTGATGACGTGCCGCGGGCGGAATTGATGCTGGTGCGGCTCGATTACGCCACTCACTTTGCCCGTCGAGAGGCCATTATTGACGCCGCCATCGCGTGCTGGAAAGACCGCGAACCGGAGGCGCTGGCCCGCTTTTTGGGCGCCCTCGGGCTCTATCAACGGGTCCTGGAAACCATTCCGGCGGAACGCATCGAGCAGCATCCGGGGTTGTTTCCGGCGCTGCTGGGGGCCCTCGAGCGGAGCGGTGCCTGGGATAAAGTCACTCCGTTGTTGGATGAATATGGCCAACTGTTGCCGAAGTTTGAGCTCCTCGCCCACCGCGCGGTGGTGGCTGCAAAGACCGGCGACGCCGCCAACTTTGCCCTGGCTTGGACCGATGCCCGGGGCGAGGCAAAAATCAGCCAGCGGGCCGACGCGTTTCTCACGCTCCACCGGATCGTGCGGGATGCGGGTATGGAGCAGGAGGCCGAGCAGGCGTTGGTGGAGGCCATCCGCTGCGGGCGCGGGCCCTTGCCGCTGTACTCGGCCCTCAAGCCGCTGCTTACTTCGCTGGCACGCCAGGGCCGCGACAAGATCTTGCTGGAGATTTGCGCGATTTATCTTCCCTTTGAGTCCACCAACCCGGTGTTGATCACCCAGTTGGCCTATCTGGCCAGCCTCAACCAGTTGATCGAACCGAAGACGGTCATCGCGGCGATGGAACACCTCGCCGAGGGGTTTCCCAAGGAAGTGCCCATCCAGTGCGTGCTGGCCACCGCCTACCTTTGCGATGGCCAGCCTGCCATGGCCGCGCAGACACTCGATCGCTTGGAATTGGACCCCGCACAACTTGCCGAGGGCTACCGGGCGGCATTTCTAGCGACCCAGGTGCTCGCCGGTCGCATCCCCAAGGACGATCCGCGCATCACCTCCTTCCCGTGGAAAAGCCTGCTGCCATCCGAACGCAAGAAATTCAACGATCTCATCCGCGCCGGCGGCTGAGCTGGATCCCGTGGTTTCTACTTTCCTATCTAGGTTAGCCGGGGATTTTCACGCCGGTGTCCCAGTAGCGGTTGATGCCGTCGTGAAACTTGAGCAGGTCCCGTTGATAGGTCTGCGGTTGGTGGCGGGAGGCACCCACCAGCATCGAAAAAAGGACGCTGCTGCCCCATGCCATTTCGGGGCTCTCGGAGCCCGGTTTGTTGCGGTTGAGCGATTGCTTCGGCATCCGGAATTTCGCGTGGATGGCGGCGGTGACCTCTTGTGCCCTGGCCAGGTAGGCGGGTGCGGCAGTTGGGGCCGGGTCGGCCGCGCGTGCCACTGGCGCAACTCGCCACGCCACCAGGGTGGCCAAGGAAGCGTGGAGGAATTGCTTGCGGTTCATTAGTGCTGGCTGCGGACGCTGAAGAGATAGCGGCCGGAGGTCACGGCAAAGACTGCGGCGCCGTTCTCCATCTTGAGGAATTTGACGCCTTCCGCGGCGGCGGCCGGCTTGCCGGATTCGAGCACGCTGGCGGCGTCGCGGGCCGGCACGTAAACGGTGGCCGTGGTGTTAGCAGGAATGCTGGTGGTCAGGGTGAATGTTCCGTTAGTGGATTTCCACGCGCTGGTGATCAAGCCGCGAATGGAGCGCAACTGGCCGCTGGCCTCGGTGAGTTTGGCATTGACCACCGGCTTGATGATGATTTGCTTGAAGGCGGGTTCGGTGGGGTCGCAATCGATGCCGGCGACACTGCCGTAGAGCCACTCGCCGCAGGAGCCCAGCGAGTAATGGTTGAACGAATTCATGCCGACGTCTTGGAACCCCTTGTCCGGTGTCCAGCCATCCCAGCGCTCCCAGATGGTGGTGGCACCCATCTTGACGGAGAACAGCCAGGAAGGAAACGTGTCTTGCAGGAGCAGGCGGTAGGCGGTGTCGGTCTTGCCGGCCTTGGTGAGTTCCGGCAGCAGATAACTGACGCCGACGAAGCCTGTTGATAGATGATATTTCTTGGCGATGATATCCGCTTCCAGCAGGTCGGCGGCCTTCGCCCGCAATTCGGTTGGCAGCAGGTTGAATTTGAGGGCCATCACATAGCCGCACTGCGTGTTGCCGCTCACCCGGCCGTCAGAGGAGACATACTTTTCAATGAAGGCTTTTTTGATCGCCTCGAAGAGTTTGTCATAGGTTTCCGCGTCGGCGGTTTTCCCCAACGCGGTTGCCACCTTGGCCAGCAGGCTCGTCGAGTAGGCATAATAGGCGGTGCCGATGAGTTCCTTGTTCGTGTCCGCGCCGATCGAGAGCCAGTCGCCGTAATCACTGCCGCGGTAGCCGCTGCGGATGTGGTTGGTGCTTTGGGTGCCGCAATAGGCGATCCATTTGACCATTGATGGATACTGGCGTTCGAGCATCTTGAGATCGCCGTAGGCCCGGTAAATCGTCCACGGGCAGATGATGCCGGCGTCGCTCCACGCGGGGGTGCCTTGGGATGGACCGGCAAACGGAGACACGTCGGCGAAGCGGCCGTCGGGCTCCTGGCTGTCGGTCACGTCGGTGAGCCACTTGGAGAAGAACGCGGCGACGTCGGCATTGTAGGTGGCGGTGCGCACGAAGACCTGGGCGTCGCCCATCCAGCCGAGGCGCTCGTCGCGCTGCGGGCAATCGGTGGGCACGCTGAGGTAGTTGCCGCGTTGGCCCCATTCGATGTTGGATTGGAGTTGGTTGACGCGGGCGTCGGAGCAGGCGAAGTGGCCGGCGCGGGGAGTGTCGGAGCCGATGACGATGCCGGTGACCGCGTCCTTGCCGGGTTTGTTGGTTAGGCCGGTGAGTTCGACATAACGGAAGCCGTGGAAGGTGAACTGCGGTTGCCAGGTTTCGACGCCGCCGCCCTTGCAGACATAGGTGTCGATCGAGGGTGCGCCGCGGAGGTTGGCGGTGTAGATGGTGCCATCGGGGTTGAGCATTTCGCCGTGGCGCAGGGTGATGCGGGTGCCGGCCGTAGCGGAGATTTTGAGGCGGACGATGCCGACCATGTTCTGGCCCAAGTCATAGGTCCAGTGGCCCGGCTTGGGTTCGGTGACCGCCTTGGTGGCCACTTCCATCAACTGGCGAGCCGGTTCCATCACTTGTCCGTTGAGCGGGCGCACGGCTTCCGTGCGTTCCCGCACATCCAGCCAATCGGCGTCGTTGAAGCCGGGCAGGGCCCAACCGCGGATCTCCTGGGTGGCGTCATAGACCTCGCCTAACATGAAGTCGGTGGTGATCAGCGGGCTGGCATGCAGCTTCCAACTGTTATCGGTGACGATGCGGGTGACGGTGCCGTCGGCATCGGTGAGTTCGAGTTGGGCGAAGAGTGCCGGGCTGGTGCCCCAGCGTTGGAAGCCGCCATTGCCGATGTGGCCGGAATACCAGCCATTGGCGACCTGTGCGGCGAGGACATTGGGTCCGGCGGCGAGCAGGGATGTGACGTCGTATTCCTGATAGCGCAGGCGTTTGGAGAAGTCGGTCCATTCCGGGGCGAGGAAATGATCGCCGACGCGTTTGCCGTTGAGGTGGAACTCGTAGATTCCCAGAGCGGTGGCATAGAGGGTGGCGCGGACGACGGGTTTGGCGGGGGTGAAGGTTTTGCGCAAAAACGGCACGGTGGGCGGCGGGCCCAGGTCCGCCGGGAAATTCACCAGCGCCTTTTCCTCAAACGTTTTGACCGAGTTGTGGCCGTTGAGGCTGAATTCGATGCGCAATTGCTTGACGTGATGGAATGCCGGGTCATTGCCCAGCGACTCGTTGTTTACTGTTAGGGAGAAGCTTCCGGCTTGGGCCAGCTTGCTGAGTTTGGCGGTGACGTCCAGCGAGCCGGCGCCATCGGTGGCGACGTAGGCGGCGCTGCGAATGACCGGCAGTGCCTGGCCCGCCGGGGTGGCAATCCGGCCACTGCAATCGATCCATTTGGCACTCCAATCGGTGGCCTGCAGCAGCCCGATGGTCCAGCTGGCCGGCTTGCTCCAGGCGGCGGGCTGGCCATCCTTGTCCCACACCCGCACCTGCCAGAAGCATTGCGCCCGGGACTTGAATGGCGAACCGCCGTAGACGATTTGGGTGGTCGCGTCGCCCGCCACCTTGCCGCTGTCCCACAGGTCGCCTTTTTCCTCCGCCAGCAGCTTCGCCGAGCTGGCCACCAGGACCTGATAGGCAGTTTGTTTCTCGCCGCGCTGGGGCGACTCGACCAGCCATGACAGGCGCGGTTGGACGACGTCGATGCCTAACGGATCGGTGAGGTATTCGCAACGGAGGTTGCTGCTGGTCAGTGCGGCGTGCAGCGCCAGCGGGGAGCCGCTGAGGAGGACGAGGGCGACTCGCAACAGGTTGAGCGATTTGTGATGTTTCATGAGCGATTGGGATTGCGTCGGGATGAGTCAGTTAGAAGCCTGGCGGGGACCCGCTGGAGTTGGAAAAACGGATGGTGCGCAACACGCAGTCCGGCCGCTAGTCAATCGACGGAAACTGGATTTGTATACCTCCATGTTTATGGCGTATTGTGCAAGTGATTGAAAATGAATGAATTGCTTTGTTTGAATAAGTGGAATCCAGAGGCTGAATGGCTGCCATCCCACAGGGAAGGGCGATCGCCGGATCGCCCAAGCCCATGAGGGGCCAATGGGAAGCGGTTTCTGGTGCTAGAAAGGACAATGCATTGGCTCTCCATGGGCCGCGGCGATTCGGAGATTGCGGCTCCGCCACACACTGAAGCGGCGGACCGGAGTCCGCCGCTTCTCTAGCAATCTAATTCAGCCGTGTGGCAGGCTTCATTCGTGGGCTTCGATGCGGACGAACTTGTGGGAGCCGTCGAGCGGGATGAGCGCTTGTTTGCGCACATAGCCCGTCACGTCCTGCACCGCGTTGTCGGTGATGGTGGCCGTGCTGGTTGGCCACGGGGTTTCCATCATGGTCGCGCTTTCCTGCAGGATATAAGTGCCGCCGGTGGCGAGTTGGTTCCAGCTCACGATCAGGCCGGCGGGAGTGGATTCGACCTGGGTCAGCGCGCCGGTGTTGGCGATGGGTGAGGTGCCGAACAGGAACTCCTGCAGGTTGGTGAAACCGTCGCCATCCGGGTCGGCGTCGCGGCCGCGTTGGGCCTCGTCGCTGATCTGGGCGGACCAGGCGATGTATGGATCGACGTACGGGCCGGTGCTCACCGTCAGGACGCCGTCGCCGGAGAAGCGGGTGTCGTCCTGATGAATGGCGCCGGAGGTGCTGCTGCCGTAGGAGCCGGCGTCCTGTTGGACGGAGCCTAGGAACAAGGTGCCCACGACTTCTTCGCTGGCGGCGGCGATATCGAGTTTGCCGCCGTCGATGACCAGGTTGTTGGAGTCGGCGATGGAATTGCCGCTCACCGCCAGTGAGCCCGCCAGCACCGTGGTGGTGCCGGTGTAGGTGTTGGCGCCGGTCAGCAGCAGGGTGCCGGGGCCGGTTTTGGTTAGCGGCGAGGCGTGCCCGCCGACGTCTTGCAGGATCGCATCGACCAGCAGGTCCGGATCGCTGTTGGATGTGACATCAGCGACTTGGAAGGTGGTGCCAGGCAGGCCCAACGAGCCGAGGGACGCGTTGGCATAGGCACCGGTGCCGGTGGTGTGGATGACGGAGGGCACCGTGCTGGATCCGCCAACCACCAGCGTTCCTACGAACGCCAGGTCGGTGCTGAAGCCGCCGGCATTGCCGCCGCTGGTGATGTTGATCGTGCCGCCATCCAGTGTGATGTTAGGCACGAATGTGGTGAGTGAACTGCCGCCGGAGAGCGTCGATTTCTCGTTGATGCGGATGGATGGCGCGAACTGAGGCAACATGCCGGAGTTGCCCAGCGACGCGATGCCGTCGAGCGCCAGGGTGGCGCCGTTTTCCACGGTGATGACGTTGGTGGGAATCATCGCGCCAGCCGTGCAGTTCTGGCCTAACGCGGTGCCTTCGCCCACGCCACCGGTGCCCTCAAGAGCGAGGAATCCGTAGTAGATGGTGTCGCTCAATCCCACCGTGGTGCCGCCGGACCAAGTGTTGTTATTGTCGGTCATGCGGATGGCATTGACGCCGTTGACGAGCACATGTCCCGCGCCGGAGATTTGGCGGTTGAAGTTGTAATCGCCACCGACCGCATGGAATTCCAAGGTGGCCAGAGCATCGACGGTGATGTTGGAGCCAAAGTCGTTATTGCCGCCGGCGAAGTTGAACTTGAGTTTGCCAGCTTCAACCGTGGTGGGGCCGTTATAGCTATAACCCGCTCCGGTCGCTGAGTTAACGAGCTCCTGCGTGCCGATTCCCCGTTTGACGAGCGAGATCGCACCACCGTTTTGGTTGCGGATGAAGCCTTTGAAGCTGTGGTCCACGGCGGCGTCAATGGTCAGGCTGGCCGGTCCGGGATCGCCCGTGTAGCCGGGTGAGCCGGTCTCGTCGTTCTGGATCATCGCCAGCCGGCTGCTTGCCGTGCTGTCCAGCCCCGCGACGGTCTGACTGGTGCCACGGAGTTGGACTTTGCCGTTGACCGCGCCACCGCCGGTATTGAACTTGAGCACCGCATTCGGGCCGAACTGGTTGTTATTGGCCATGTTCGCAAAGACGTCGAAGGTGACATTGCCCACCGTGAGGTCGCCCGGGATGGTGATGCCGACCGGGTTGGCGAGCTCAAGGACGCCTTGCCCGACGGTGATGCCATTGGTGAAGGTGTTGGCGGCGGAAAGCCGGAGCGTATTGATGCCCTCTTTCTCGATTTTCACGCTGCCACCAAGGCTGTCAGAAATTTCCGCGTTGCCACTGGTGGTGTCCAAGCCGAGGATGGCATTTGAATCGAAGCCGCCGGTGCCGAGCGCGACCACGTCGGAACTGGTGAACTCGCCGCTTCCGCCCATCTGGAGGGTCAGATCGCTGATCACGATGATGTTGGAGGCGGTCCAGGACGCGGTGTTGCCATTGTAGAGGGACAGCCGCTGGCCCAGCTTGAGCTCACCCGTGTAAACGGTCGTGGTGCCCGTGTAGCCATTGGTACCTGTCAGTGCCAGGGTACCGCTGCCATTTTTGGCCAGACTGCCGTGGGCCGAACCTGATGCGTCGACAATCGAGCCGGCATAGGTGGAGGACGTGGCATTGCCCACGCTGAGAGTCGTGGGGCCGCCGATGCCTGCCGGATTGCCCAGCGCGATGGTACCGCCGGTGCCCGCGATGCTGCCTGCCACCGGGGTGGTGGAGGTGAAGTTGATCCTGCCGCCGGTCTGCGCCAGCGACGAAGTGCCCAAGGCACCATCGCTGGCGAGGTTGAGCACGCCGTTGTTCACCGTCGAACTGCCCGCCAGGAGCGGGTTGTCCACGTTGAGCGACAAGCTGCCGGTTCCGGACACCGCCACGCCGGCGGAGGCCACCGGGTTGTTGAAGGTGGCCGAGCCCGCGCCGGTCTGTGTCAATCCGTTGGTCACGGTGAGCAGTTGTCCGCCGAAGGTGAAGGGATGCGAGGCGTCGTTGGCGAAGGTCAGGCTGGCGGCGGTGAGGGCCGTTGGAATGTCGATGCTCGTGTTGATGCCGGTGTTGTCAAAGGTCAGCGGCGCGATGCTGGTGAAGGTCGAGCTGACACCGCTGTCCTTCCAATTGTTATCCGCGGCGGTAACCCAGTTGGCAGCGCCGCCGGAGCCGCTCAGGCCCGACCAGGTGAGGGGGCTGGCAAGCGGCACGGCGTTGCCCAGAGCGATGAGTTCGCGATATCCGACCCAGCCGTTTTCCTGGTTATAGAAGTCATACTTGACGGCACCGACGTTGGTGGCGAGGAAGCCGGTGCCCGCCGCGATGCGGGAGTGGGTGGTGTTGATAGGGGAAAATGTCTCATTATCGACATAATCAATCAGGATGAAGGTGGCCGGATCCGTCACCGTCGAGTAGGACACGGTGTAGTTTTGGTTGTCGCGGCCGCTGTCTCCCCAGGCGCAATAGCTGTCGAGCGAGGTGAGGTTGTAGCCCTTGGTGTTGGTCGAGATGTCCAGCGGGAAAACGACTGAAGTGCCGTTACCTGGAGCGACACTTTGCATTTGGATGCCTGCGGAGCCCACCGAACCGTCTGTCAGAACCGTCCAGTCGCCGCTGGTGACATCATTGTTGCCATGGTTGGTATTCGCTGCAGTGGCAGGTGTTTTGGCCAGCGTGTTGTTCAGCAGGTTGGTGCCGGTGGGCAACGTGTAGCTGTTGGTGGCATTGGCTTCGGTCATGTAGGTCCTGGGCAGCGGGGTGTCCCGCAGCACCAGCTCGCGGAAGCCGGTGAAGCCGTTCTCCTGATCGTGGAACGTCAGCCGGATGGCGGCCACCCCCAAGGCGAGCTTGCCGCCATTGCCGGTCACCCGGCTGCGGGTGGACCTTTTACCGTTGTCGTAACCGCCGGCGTATTCGGTGTGGTTCCAGACCTCGGTGATCGGCAGGAACGTCGTCGGATCGGCCACCGTCGAATACGACAGGGTGTAGCGCTGGTCGTCGCGGCCATTGCTGCCCCATGCGCCGTAGGACTCGAAGGAGGTGATGTCGTAACCACCGGGTTTGGCGGCCAGGTCTAGCGGATAGGTCACGGTCTGGCCATTGTTGGGCGAACAGCTCGTGACGGGTGAGGTGAAGTCACCGAGGCTGCCATCGGTCAAGGTCGCCCAAGTGGACGAAGATGCCTCGTGAGAGACCGGGGCGGCGTCGGTCGGGACGATGCCGGTGAGGAGATTGGGTCCGACGAGTGCGGGCCAAGTGTTGTCATTGCGGGACGCGTTGTCGACGCAGACGGTCGTCGGCGTGTCTTGCAGGATAAATTCACGGTAGCCGACGTAGTTGTTTTCCTGGCGGTCGAAAATGAGCTTGATGGCAGCGACTCCGGTGGCCAGGAAGCCCGAGGTGTCGGTCAACCGGGTGTGGGTGGTGCGATCCACGGCCGTATGAATGGCCACGGTAGAGATGTTGATGAAGGTGGTGGGAGCCGCCACCGTGGAATACTGGATCATGTAATCCTGGTTGTCGCGGTCTCGGTTGCCCCAAGTGCAGTAGGAATCAAAGGACGTGATGTTATAGCCCGCGGGCTGCGCGACAAGATCCAGCGGGAAAACGACGGTTTCGCCATTGTTCGGCGTGACGCTGGAGGCAGGGGCGCCGGCGGTATCACCGAGGGTGCCGTCAATGACCGTGTTCCAACTGTTTGAAGATCCTTCGTGGGTGCTCGGCGTGCTGCTCGGCGTGCGGCCGGTGAGCAGATTGGTGCCCGAGGGCAGGGTCCAGGTGCCTGCACCATTGGACTCATTGGTGGTGACGACGGAGCCAAATGCGGTGGCACAGGCGATGAGCGGGGCGATGCAGACGACGAAGGCTTGGGGCAGGGAACAGTGGTAACGGGGTTTCATAGGATTCGGATAGTTTAGACTCAGAGGCGGACTGCGCGTTGGCACAATCCGCCCTGAGGCTAGTGTGAGAACCGAGCCTGCATACCTCCCCGTTTATAGAGTACTCATCAAGTCATTGGAAAACAATGGGTTGTGGTTGAAAATAGGTAGAGATTGGGGTCTGCCGGGCGCGCCGAATCGCCCACAGGGAGGGGCGATCGCCGCTCCAGGAAAGCGGCGGACCGGAGTCCGCCGCTTCCGGGTGAGTCATTTCAGTTCAGTCAGCGGCATCATTCGTGGGCTTCGATGCGGACGAACTTCTGGGCGCTGCCGAGCGGGATGAGCGCTTGCTTGCGCACATAGCCCGTCACGTCTTGTACCGGGTTGTCCGTGATGGTCGCCGTGCTGGTCGGCCACGGGCTTTCCATCATGGTCGTGCTTTCCTGCAGGATGTAAGTGCCGCTGGTGGCGAGTTGGTTCCAGCTCACGAGCAGGCCGGCAGGCGTTGATTCGACCTGGCTCAGCGCGCCGGTGTTGGCGATGGGCGAGGTGCCGAACAGGAACTCCTGCAGGTTGGTGAAGCCGTCGCCATCCGGGTCAGCGTCGCGGCCGCGTTGGGCCGGGTCGGTGATCTGGGCGGACCAGGCGATGTACGGATCGACGTACGGTCCGCTGCTCACCGTCAGGATCCCGTCGCCGGAGAAGCGGGTGTCATCCACGTGAGTGGCGCCGGAGGTGCTGCTGCCGTAGGAGCCGGCGTCTTGTTGGACGGAGCCCAAGAACAAGGTGCCGACGACTTCCTCGCTGGCGGCTGCAATGTCGACTTTGCCGCCGTCAATGACCAGCTTATTGGAGTCGGCGATGGAATTGCCGCTCACTGCCAGCGTGCCAGCCAGCACCGTGGTGGTGCCGGTGTACGTGTTGGCGCCGGTCAACAGCAGGGTGCCGGGGCCGGTCTTGGTCAGCGGCGAGGCGTGCCCGCCGACGTCTTGCAGGATCGAATCGACCAGCAGGTCCGGATCGCTGGAAGAGGTGACATCGGCCACTTGGAAGGTGGTGCCAGGCAGGCCCAACGAGCCGAGTGACGCGTTGGCATAGGCACCGGTGCCGGTGGTGGTGATGACCGACGGCACGGTGCTGGAGCCGCCAACCACGAGGGTTCCGACGAACGTCAGGTCGGTGTTGAAACCGCCGTGGGCGGCACCGCTGGTGATTTCGATTTTGCCGCCATCGAGCGTGATGTTGGCCACGAACGCCACGGTGTTGCTGCCACCGGAGAGCGTCGAGTGCTCAGTGATGCGAATCGAAGTTGCGAAATCCGGCAACAGGCCGGAGTTGCCGAGCGGCGCGACGCCGTCAAGCGCCAGCGTGGCCCCGTTGAGAACGGAAATCACGTTGGATGGAATCATCGCGCCGGCCACACAGTTTCCGCCCGCAGCGGTGCCTTCCCCCGCCGCGCCGTTGCCTTCAAGGGCGAGGAACCCTTGGTAGATGGTGTCGCCCAGGCCCACAGTGGTCCCGCCCGTCCATGAGTTGACGTTGTTGGTCATGCGGACGGCATTGACGCCATTGACGAGCACCTGTCCATCGCCGGAAATGAGCCGGTCGAAGTTGTAATCGCCGCCCACCGCGTGGAATTCCAGCGTGGCAGCAGCGGCCACGTTGATGTTCGAGCTGAAACCGGTGTTGCCGCCGGAGAAGTTGAACCTGAACTTGCCCGCGTTGACGGTGGTGGGACCCGAGTAGCCCATGCCTTGAACGGCCGAGTTGATGATTTCCTGAGTGCCCAGGCCGTTCTTGACGAGCGAAAACGCGCCACCATTCTGATTGCGGATGATGCCGTGGAAGCTGTGGAAGCTGCCGGTGTCGGTGTTGATCGTCAGCGAGCAAGGGCCCGGATCACTGGTGTAACCCGGCGTGCCGCCCTCATCGTTCTGGAGAATCGCAAGCCGGTCGCTCGTCGAGCTTTCGAGGCCCGCGATGGTCTGGTTGGTGCCGCGGAGTTGGGCTTTGGCGTTCGGCGCGCCAGGGCCGGAATGGAACTTGAGCACCCCGTTCGGGCCGAACTGGTTGTCATTGGCCATGTTCACAAAGACGTCGAAGTTGCCATTGCCCAGCGTCAGGTCGCCCGGGATGGTGATGCCGCCCGGGTTGGCGAGTTCAATGGTGCCTTGGGTGACGGTGATGCCTTGAGTGAAGGTATTGGCGGCGGAGAGGCGGAGCGTGTTGATGCCCTCCTTCTCGATTCGCACGCTGCCACCAATGCTGTCGGAAATTTCCGCGTTGCCACTGGAGGTGTCCAAGCCGAGGATCGCCGTGGAGTCGAAACCGCCGGTGCCCAGCGCGGCCACGTCGGAACTGGTGAACTCGCCGACGCCACCCATCTGCAGGGTCAGGTCGCTGAAGACGAGGATTTTGGCGGCGGTCCAGGACGCGGTGTCGCCATTGTAAAGGGCCAGGCGCTGGCCCATCTTGAGCTCACCCGTGTAAACCGTCGTGGTTCCGGTGTATGTGTTGGCACCCGTCAGCGCCAGCATGCCGCTGCCGTTCTTGGCCAGGCTGCCGTGGGCGGCAACCGAAGCATCGACGATGGCGCCGCCAAATGTGGACGACGAGAAATTGCCCACGCTGAGAGTCGTGGAGGCACCGGCACCTGCTGGATTTCCCAGCGCAATGGTGCCGCCGGTGCCGGCAATACTGCCTGCCACCGGGCTGGGAGAGGTGAAGTTGACCCGGCCCCCGGTCTGCCCCAATGACGAGCTGCCCAAGGCACCATCGCTGGTGAGGTTGAGCACGCCGTTGTTCACCGTCGAGCTGCCCGTCAGGAGCGGGTTGTCCACGGTGAGCGACAAGCTGCCGGTTCCGCTCACGGCCACTCCGGCGGAGGCCACCGGGTTGTTGAAGGTGACCGCGCCTGCGCCGGTCTGAGTCAAGCTGTTGGTCACGGTGAGCAGCTGCCCGCTGAACGCGAACGGATGCGAGGCGTCGTTGGCGAAGGTCAGGCTGGCGGCGGTGAGGGCCGCGGGGATGTTGATGCTGGTGTTGATGCCGGTGTTGTCAAACGTCAGCGGCGCGATGCTGGTGAAGCTAGAGCTGACGCCGTTGTCCTTCCAGTTGTTATCGGCGGTGGTGACCCAGTTGGCAGCGCCGCCGGAACCGGCCAGGCCCGACCAGGTGAGGGGGCTGGAAAGCGGTACGGCATTGCCCAGAGCAATGAGTTCGCGGAAACCGGTCCAGCCGTTCTCCTGGTTGGCGAAGTCGTATTTGACGGCACCGACGTTGGCGGCGAGGACGCCGGTGGTCGCCGCAATGCGGGAGTGGGTGGCGTTGAGGGGGGACAGAGTCGCGTTATTGACGTAATCAATCAGGATGAAGGTGGCCGGATCCGTCACTGTGGAGTAGGACACGGTGTAATTTTGATTGTCGCGACCGCTGTCGCCCCAGGCGCAGTAACTATCCAGCGAGGTGAGGTTGTAGCCCTTGGTATTGGTCGAGATGTCCAACGGGAAAATCACCGAAGTGCCATTGTTCGGCCCGACGCTTTGGATTTGCGTGCCGGCGGAGCCGAGCGATCCGTCCGTCAGCACCGTCCAATCCGGACTGGTGACGTCGGTGGCACCGTGCACGTTGCCCGCTGCGGTGGCTGGCGTTTTGGCCAGTGAGTTGCTCAGCAGGTTGGTGCCGGAAGGCAGTGTCCACAGGTTGGTGCCGTTGGCTTCAGTGGCGATGGTGGTGGGCAGCGCCGTATCCCGCAGGATCAGCTCGCGAAAGCCGGTGTAGCCGTTCTCCTGGTCGTGGAACGTCAGCTGGATGGCGGCCACGCCCAGGGCAAGTTTGCCACCATTGCCGGTGACCCGCGTGCGGGTGGATTTGCGGCTGTTAGGACCGTTGTATTCCGTATGGTTCCAGACCTCGGTGAGCGGCAGAAACGTCGTTGGGTCGGCCACCGTCGAATACGACAGGGTGTAGCGCTGGTCATCGCGGCCATTGCTGCCCCATGCGCCGTAGGACTCGAAGGAGGTGATGTCATAGCCGGCGGGTTTGGCGACCAGATCCAGCGGATAGGTCACGGTCTGGCCATTGTTGGGCGAGCAACTCGAGACGGGGGTGGTGTAGTCGCCGAGGCTGCCATCGGTCAAGGTCGCCCAAGTGGACGACGAGCCTTCGTGGGAGACCGGGGCGGCATCGGCCGGCGCGATGCCGGCGAGAAGATTGGGGCCGACGAGTGGGGGCCAGGTGTTGTCATCGCGGGAGCCGTTGTCGACGCAGACGGTCGTCGGCGTGTCTTGCAGGATAAACTCGCGGTAGCCGACGTAGCCGTTTTCCTGGCGGTCGAAAATGATCTTGATGGCCGCCACTCCGGTGGCCAGAAAACCTGAGTTGTCCGTCAAGCGGGTGTGGGTGGAGCGGTCGCTGCCGGTATGAATGGCCACGGTGGCGATGTTGATGAAGGTGGTGGGAGCCGCCACCGTGGAATACTGGATCATGTAATCCTGGTTGTCGCGGCCGCTGTTGGCCCACGTGCAGTAGGAATCGAACGAGGTGATGTTGTAGCCGGCAGGCTTCGCGACGAGATCGAGCGGGAAGACGACGGTCTCGCCATTGCTCGGCGTGACGCTGGTGGCGGGTGACCCGCCGGTATCACCGAGGGTGCCGTCAATCACCGTGTTCCAACTGCTTGACGATCCTTCGTGGGTGCTCGGGGTGCTCGCCGGCGTGCGCCCGGTAAGCAGGTTGGTGCCTGAGGGCAGCGTCCAGGTGCCGGCACCGTTGGACTCATTGGTGGTCACCACCGAGCCGTATGCCGTGGCACAGGCGAGCAGGGGGGCGAAGCAGACGACAAAGGCCTGAGGCAGGCAACGGTGGTAGCGGGGTTTCATATTGGGGCTTGGGTGTTTGGTATTTTTTGGTATTTTGGATTCACTGCGGCTCCCAGAGAGCTTGCCGTGGGTGCAGCAGCAGAATATGCACGGATAATGGTAGGATATGCGGGTGTAAACCTCCCTGTTTATGGAGTATTTTTTCAAGTTGTTGCAAATAAGGCTGTTACGTAGAATAAAAGATAGAAGAATCGTTTATTGAAGTTTAAGTTGCCGCCTGCTCCATACCCGCCCCGGATTCGGGGCTTGCGTTTTCTGCTCCTCCAGAAACCGGGAGGTGGCGTAAATCGTCAAATGCGTGTCTAGTTCCGTGCCGTCCCGTCGTTCAACCCGTCCTTTTACCCATGACTCCCGTCTGCCGCTTGGGAATTTTCCGTGCCGTCCTGTTGGCTGCCGTCGCCCTCGCACATCCCGCCCGAGCAGCACTCGTGGCCAGCGCGCTGCGCTGCGAATACCTCAGCAACCCCGTCGGCATCGACGAAACCCAGCCCCGCTTGTCCTGGCAGGTTGCTTCGCTCGACCGCGGTGAAATGCAAAGTGCCTGGCAAGTGCTGGTGGCCTCGACCCCGGAGGCTCTGGCAGCCGGTCAAGGGGACTTGTGGGACAGCGGCAAAGTCTCCGGCTCTGCCACCAGCCAGATCGCCTACGCCGGCACGCCGCTGGTGTCGCGCTCGGCGTGCTTCTGGAAAGTCCGCGCCTGGAACAAGGACGACCAAGCGTCGCCCTGGAGCAGCCCGGCGAGTTGGACGATTGGCCTGCTCAACGCGGCGGACTGGAGCGCCAAATGGATCGATGGCGCGACGTTTGGCCCGCCCGGCGGGGATCCGCCGGTCATCGTCGCGGCTTACTATGAGGCGGTGTCCGGCAGCACCGGGTCATTCAATGTCACCGCGCAACTCGCGGCGCTGGCGCTGCAGGGCAATTACGCGCTGGCGGTGACCAACAGCAGCTTCGGCGGCGATCCGGCGTATAACTACGTCAAGCAATTGCGGGTGCAATACCAGAGCAACGGAGTGAGCGCGAGCAAGACCTTTGCCGAGAACTCGACCATCGTGTTTCCAGCCGACCTGCCGGCGCTGACCAGCCCGGTCATCCAGCTCGCCCGCTACGAATCGGTCAGCAACACCAGCAGGTTCCGCGATGTCGCCTCCAATATCAGCAGCTGGGCACAGGCCGGGTCGTTCTCCAAGCTCGTCAACAACACGAACTTCGGCCCCGACCCCGCCGTCAACCAGGTCAAACGCCTGCGCGTCAACTACACGCTCAATGGCATCGCTGGGACCAGGACCACCGCGGAGAACGCCACCTTCAACTATCCCTCAGATCTGCCGCAGCCCGTTGTCGTGGTCTTCACCAACGCCCGCTACGAAGCCATCGACGGGGCCGGCGCGCTCGACGTCACCGCCGATCTCAATACCCGGGCGCTGGCCACCAGCTTCACCCTCACGGTCAACAACACCACTTTCGGCAGTGATCCGGCACTTAACCACGTCAAGCGGCTGCGGATGGAATACACGTACAATGGCCGCGCGCTGGTCAAATATCTGGCGGAGGCAGTAGTGTTGAATTTTCCCGCCGATCTGGCGACTCCGAGCACCGTTCCCTATTTGCGCAAATCCTTCACCCTGGCCAAGCCGATCCGCCAGGCCACCGTCTATGCCACCGCGCTGGGATTGTATGAACTGCATTTGAACGGCAGCCGCGTCGGAGATCACATCCTCGCGCCGGACTGGACCGACTACTCGAAGCGCCTGCGCTATCAGGCGTATGACGTGACCGCACAGCTTGCCGTCGGGGCCAACGTGCTCGGCGCGCAGGTCGCCAACGGCTGGTACAGCGGCCATATCGGCAACGGCGGCTATCAATTCTGGGGTTCCACCCCGGCTTGCCTGCTGCAGTTGGAAGTCGACTACACCGATGGCACCAGCGAACGCATCGTTTCGGATGGATCGTGGAAAATGCAGGTCAGCCCGACCCTCTCCACCGATTTCATGCAGGGGGAAAATTATGATGCCACCCGCGAAGTGGCCGGTTGGGCATCCGCGGGTCTTGACGACTCGGCCTGGAGCCAGGTGTTGCTGCGGGTCGAGCCGGCGCACATTCTCAACGGCCAGGTGATGGAGCCGGTGCGCGAGTTGATGGAGATCTCTGCCAAATCCCTGGCGCAACCGGCGGCCGGCAAATGGACCTACGACCTCGGCCAGAACATGGTCGGCGTCGCGCGGCTCAAAATCACCGCCGCCGCCGGCACCCGGCTCACCCTGCGCCACGCCGAAATGCTCAACCCGGATGGCAGCGTCTACACCGCCAACCTGCGCGGCGCTCCGTCCATCGATACTTATATCTGCAAGGGCGGCGGCGAGGAAATCTGGCAACCCAAATTCACCTTCCACGGGTTTCGTTATGTCGAGCTCAGCGGCGTGGCCAGCGCCCCGCCGCTCGACGCGGTCACCGGCATCGTGTTCGGCTCGGATAACGCCCACACCGGGGATTTCACCTGCTCTAACGGATTTGTCAACCAACTCCACTCCAACATCCAGTGGGGCCAGCGCGGCAATTACCTCAGCGTGCCCACCGATTGCCCGCAACGCGACGAGCGCCTCGGCTGGATGGGCGACGCCGAGGTGTTTGTCCGCAGCGCCACCTACAACGCCGATATCGCCGCGTTCTTCACCAAGTGGCTCACCGACGTCACCGACGCCCAGATCTCCGACGGCCGCTTCAGCGACGTCTCACCCAACACCGGCATGTCGAGCGGCGCCCCGGCCTGGGGCGATGCCGGAGTCATTTGCCCGTGGACGATCTATCAGGCGTACGGCGACCTGCGACTGCTCGGGAAATGCTATCCGTCGATGGTCAAATGGGTCGATTGGTGCACATCCCAGAGTGTCAATTCGATCCGCAGCGGCAACCGTGGCAGCGACTATGGCGACTGGCTCTCGATCAATGCGGATACTAACAAAGAGCTCATCGGCACCGCCTATTATGCCTACTCCACCGGATTGGTGGCGAAGGCGGCAGCCGCCCTGGGCAAGACCGCGGATGCCGCCACCTACGCCGCCCTGTTCCAAACCATCAAGGCGGCATTCATCAATAAGTACGTCAACGCCACCACGGCTGCCGTCACCGGCAGCACCCAGTGCGCCTATGTCATGGCCCTCAAGTTCGACCTGCTGCCAGATGCCTTGCGCCCGGTTGTCGCGCAGTTGTTGGAAGATGATGTCATTGCCAAGGGCGATCACTTGTCCACCGGTTTTGTCGGCGTGAGTTATCTGTTGCCCGCGCTCAACGCCGCCGGCAAGACCGACACCGCCTATCGCCTGTTGCTGCAGGACACGTTTCCGTCCTGGTTGTTTTCGGTGAAACTCGGAGCCACCACCATTTGGGAGCGTTGGGACGGTTGGACGCCGCAAAACGGCTTCCAGGACCCCGGCATGAATTCGTTCAACCATTACTCGCTGGGATCCTGCGGCGAATGGCTCTACTCCACCGTCGCGGGCATCGACCAGGATCCCTCGGCCCCCGCCTATCAGAAAATAAGCATCCACCCGCAACCCGGCACCCAACTCACCAGCGCCAGCGGCACCCTGCGCTCGATCCACGGCCCGATCACCACCGCCTGGCATCAATACCCTGGTGGCTTCACGCTCGATACCTCCATCCCTGCCAACACCACCGCCGTGGTCTACGTGCCGGTCTCCGATGCGGCAGCCGTGCAGGAAAGCGGTCAACCGGCCGCCAGTTCCCCCGGTGTGAGTTTCCTCCGCATGGAGGCCGGCGCGGCGGTGTTTGCGGTGGGCTCCGGCCGCTATCACTTCACCAGCGGCAGCACGGCGGATCCCGCTGCCGATAGCGTCGTCCTCGACGCCGCCACCACCCTGAAAATGCGCATCGACTCCCTCATGGCCAACGATGGCGCCGGACCCTTCGAGTTTCTGTCCGCCGGGCCGCTCTCCGTCAATGGCGCCACCCTCACCGTGGACAACGGTTGGATCACCTACTCCCCGCGGCCTGGCGCCAGCGGCCCGGACTCGTTCACTTACTCGATCCGCGACGCCCAGGGCGGCGTGACCGATCTAACCGTCCAGGTGGCGCTCATCCCGGCCGACGCCCCGGCCCAACACGCGCTCGCCATCCGGCTCCAGCCCGACGGCTCGCGCCAGGTCCGCTTTGCCGGGGTGGCCGGCCGGATCTATCGGATCCAATCGAGCGAATCGATGGCCGACGCCGCGGCATGGACCACGCGTGCCACCGTGGCGGCCGCCGCCACCGATGGCAGCTTCAGTTTCACCGACACCCAGCCGCTGCCGACTGCCCGCTTCTACCGCGCGGTGTTCCCGTGACTTCATCCACCTCATTGGTCAAGGGTGATCGATTCGGATTGGCCACGGGGTTCGGGATCATGGTTGCAAAGTAAGCAGGAGTCCCTTGCCGGGCGGAATGGCGACGGGATCGGCTATTTGATAACTGGCCTTGGGTTGGAGCTTTTCCATCGCCATGGCGGTGAGGGTGGCCTTGGCGGGATCGAGCCCGAGCGCCTTGAAGTCGATGCTCAGCCGCACGCTCTCGTCCTTGGCGCTCCAACTGGCCAGAGCCACGAGTGTCTTGCCTTGTTTCCGATAGACACTCGCGAGCACCGCTGGATTGTGGGTTTTTACCGGGCAGGCGGCATCCCAGAAGCCGGTCATTTCGCTGCCGGCCATGCCGAACTCGTCCATCGCCTGCCACAGCGGCCGCGGTTCGCCGCCCCAGCCGAGGCGCGCCACCTCGCCAGACACCATCCCGCGCCACGGTTGGCCGGTACCTAACATCTCACTCATCAGCCCGAAGGGAATGCCCGACATCTCCACCAGCCACAAGTCGGGCCGCGCGTCGTAGTGAAAACCCTCGCCATACCACAGGCGGTTGTAATAGGGGAAATTCTGCATGTAGCAGTAGGCGGAGGGCGTCATGCCCGCGTCCCAGTTGAAGTGGCTCCACGAGTGGGAGTCGATCTGGCTGTTGGGATTGTGCGCGTCGAGGATGCGGCGGGCGCGCTGCGTGGTCTTGCGGCCCATCGAGGTGTCGTCGATGTAGAGTCCGTCGATTGGGCAGTTTGTTGTGGTGGATATTGACGACGTTCGCTCCCATCGCCGCGATGCGTGCGGGGTCGGCGAGGTCGGGGTCATCAACTCCCTGATGTGGGTGGAAATACCGCAGTTTCCACTGGTTGTCGGTGTCCAGCGGCTTGAATGGCGTTAGCAACAGGTCAAAGTCAAATTGCAGCCGCTGGCCGGCCACCATCTGCCGTTTGCCGCTGGTGGCCGCGAGCATCACGCTGGTGTCGGGCTGGGTCGTCAGGACGACGCGGCCGAAGCCGTCGTTGCACCAGGAGTCAGGCATGTTGAGCTTGCGCCGGCCGTAATAGCAATTGATCAGCGGCGAGCGGAAATTGCCACCCTTGAGCTGGAGTTTGAGGCCCGCGTTGACCGCACCAATCCAGAACCCGTCCTGTTGTGCGGCGGGGTCCCACATCCACTCGATCTTGTCCGGCCTGACGCCGCCACGGTGGTTGAGGCCCATGAAGTAGGTGGCGGCCGCCCGGGTGAATGCGCCTTCCAGCCGGACGTCCTGGATCGCGACGGCTTGTTTGGCGACCGGCGCGCAATGCAGTTGCACAAAGCCGTCGAACTCGATCAGGCCGGTGACCTCCAGGGTGAGGGTGGGGGAGTCCTGGGTAGCGGCCCACTCGATGACGCAGGGTTTTTCCCGCAGGAACTTCACCTTGCCGGCAGTGAATTTCTCCGCGCCCGCGGCGGTTTTCACCACCAGTTACAGCGGTTGGGCGAGCACCTCGGTGGGCTGCTCGCCGATGCAAGTGTTGCTGCCGTTGAAAAACGACCCTGAGTTCTCGCTTGACGTTAGGAGCAAGACAAACGACCGTAACGGGATTGAGCACACCGACGAGACGCCCCCCACTCCTGACCGCCTGGCAAGAAATGTCCGGGATGACAAGAACCATTCAGTGCAGCGCACCATGAGAGCCGATCATGGAGGGGCGGATGCCAATGCCGAGATTCTTACGGGTGTGGGGCTGGTGCTGGCGACCTTGGTGGCCCTTGGCTTGGGGCTGTTGCTGGTGTGGTTTGCCACCTTGCGTGAGAATCAGGTGTTCTGGACGAATGCCGGTGGCTACCCGATTTGGTTGCGCGATCTGGTGTGCTGGACTTATTTGCCGCTTTTCGTCGGTGTCGGCCTCAGCCTCATGCTGCTGAGCATGGCGTGCTTTTCCAGAATATGCAGGTCGATCCGTTTCATGGCCGTGGAAGGGATCTTGCTGCTGGCCTGCTGGGCACTGCTCGCCACCTCCGGCTACATCGCCTTTGCCAACAACGTCATGAATTTGATCGAAGGCCGGGATTTGCACCATCACGATCGCTGAGCCCGGCGAGCACAGGCACCGCTGGCGGTTAGCGGATCTCGACGCAATCAAAGCCGCAGTAAAAGCGCGGGCCGCGTGCTGCAGCGTTGGCCCCGGTGAGTTCGGCGCGCAACAACAGCTTGCCGTCCTGCGCGCGGAAGCTGCCAAGTTCGACCGGTTCCGCCAGACCCGGTTCGGCATGATAGAAATCGATGTCCTTGCCTGCCGGTTGGCCGTTCACTGTGAAGCGGACCACGCCGTAGTCGTAGCTCCGGGTCGCATGCAGGATGAGCTTGTGCGGCTTGTCGTCGGCGAGAGGGATCGCAAACTCGATGAAGTCGCCCGCTTGTGTCGCCTGCACAAACACCTGCTTGCCGCCGCTCCAGGTGCCGTCGGCCAAGCCGCCCGTCTGCTCGCCGATCTTGAGGCCGGGGGAGCTGGCCGTGACCGTTAGGCCTTCGCACTCGATGGCACCGGTGATCCGCCGGAGCCCGGGTAATTCGCGCAGCGCGGCGGCTGCCTCGACGGGTTGCGGTTGCCGATTGTGGGTTGCGCCGGGGCGGGCATACCAAAACGTGCCAACTGCGTAATCGACCTTGGTGGTGGCCCAGTGCCAGATTTCCATGTCATGTTTGAGACCGCTGGTGAACGGAATGGAATCCAGCGGCCGCACCCGCGAGGTGGTGGTGTAGCCCAGCCAGTTGTTATGATCGGCCACCTCGCGCTGCGGCATCGAGATGAACGGCGAGCTGAAAAAGTCCGCCATCCCCCACGCATAGCCATAGTAGTCTTCGGTGCCGGTGCCGATGAATTCCGGCAACGCCGCGCCATCCTGATAGATCCGCTCGTCGCCCTCGCCATACCAATCCTTGGCGGGGCTGTAGACTGTTAGGGTGTCGCCGACGTAGCGGCCCTGGCCGTGGGCCTCGAGGTAGTTCCAGTCCGAGCGCGGCTGGGTGGGGATTGCCAACTGGCCGTGCCAGTTGGCGTGGAACAGCATCGAGCGATTGTCCCACGCCCACTTGCCGGGGGTGGCGGAGAGCGACACGGCAAGCGCGTGGTCGCCGACGTTCCTAATTGCCAGATGGGCGCTCTTCGCATACGGCATCACCCAGCGGGCGCTGAGCTGGCCGTCGGCACCGACGCTGCGCCACCAGTCCCGCACCGGTTGCAAGCGCACGCCAGCGCCGAACAACTCGCTCAGCGGGCACCACACGGTCGCCTCGCCGTCGAAGGACGCCTGCACCACCAGTGAGCGCAGCGCTGCGGGTGCCTGCTCTGGCAGAATTGCCACCCGCAGTTCGCGGATGGCTGCCGGGCCGGGCGGCAGGTCGAAGGAGCGCTCCTCGCCGGCCGCCAGCAGTGGCAGTTTGTCATGCCTGGTCGCGGCCGTGGCGATGTGGCCATCCAGCAGGGTTGTGGCGCTTGCCTGTAGCAACGGCTTGGCCGCCGCGAAATCCTCCATCGTGAATGTCTTCACCGCGGTGCCAGCCTCGTAGCTGCGGAAATTGATGACATAATAGAACGGCACCGAGTCCAAGGTGATCTTGCAGCCCTTGGAGTACGGTATGGGCAGATAGAGATCGCCCGCCATGCCCACGGCACCGGTCCGCGGCTTGTCTATCTGGCAATTCAGGTCGTGCTCGTTGAATGCGACGAATGCGAATGGCGGCGCCACGAATCCGCAGCCGCGGAACAGGTCGTTGAGTTTGGCGGTGATCGCGGGGGTCGGCGACCCGTCGAAATAAAAGCGGATGATCTGGTTGTTGCGGTCTTCAGCCAGCGGCGTCCAGTAGCGCGTCACCGCGCCCGGTCCCTTGTCGTCCATGATGACCCACTCGTTGCGGCCCTCGTTGACCTCGGTGCGAATGGCGTTGTCGTGATCATTGTTAGAATGCCAGCCGTCGGCGTTGGCGGGGTCGGTCTTGCGCGGGTCGTGGCTGCTGGATTGCTTGAGGGTGAAGGCGGGAGCGGGCAAGCTCGCCACGACGTCGCGATCGGCCATTTCCTCCAGCAACGCGGGCAGCGTGACCGTGGCAGGGGCCGCGAACGCGGGCAAGGCGCCGAGAAGTGTGGCGGCGCAAGCCAGCACAGCGGGGCCAGCCAGGCCACAAGGCAGCTGACGAGGTTTGATGGGGGAGGAAGGGGATGTTGGGGGCATTTTACCAGCTACGACGCCTGGCGGGGGATTGTTTCCATTTTTTCGGCCGATGTTACCGTTGAATCCGGGTAACTAGATCAACATTGAGGCGGTCCCCTCCTGCTGGCGGCTTGTCATTCGGCGGGTGATTCCACATGATCTACCCTGCAATGAGAAACCGCCCGGTTGCTGATGAGGAGCCCGTCCTGCACCAGCTTCGGGATGAAGGGAAAGTAATCGCACGATCCGCGCGTACCTGACTAACAAACCATGAAGATCCCGAAATTATTCGCCTGTGCCACCACGATCCTGCTGCTGGTCGCGCCCCCATCCAACGCTGCTTCGCCCTTGCCGCGCAGCACTCCCGAGGCGCAGGGCGTGTCCTCCGCCGCCATCCGCGCCTACGTCGAGGCGGCGGACCAACAGGTGGACACCATGCACAGCTTCATCCTGGTGCGCCATGGTCACATCGTCGCCGAAGCATACTGGAATCCTGAGTCGGCCGACAAACCGCACGTGCTCTTTTCGCTGAGTAAAAGTTTCACCTCCACGGCCGTCGGGCTGGCGGTGGCCGAGGGCAAGCTGAGCATTGACCAGCCGGTGCTGGAATTTTTCCCCGACGAGGCACCTGCGCAGCCGTCGGATCACCTCAAGGCGATGCGTGTGCGTGATTTGCTCACGATGTCCGGCGGGCATCAGACCGAGCCGAAGTTCACGGACGGGGAGCCGTGGGTGAAGTCGTTCCTCGCTCATCCCGTCGAGTACCAGCCGGGCCTGCACTTTCTCTACAACTCGCCCGGAACCTATATGTGTTCCGCCATCGTGCAGAAAGTCACCGGCCAGTCGCTGCTCGATTATTTGCGCCCGCGCTTGTTTGAGCCGCTAGGCATCGAAGGGGCCGAGTGGAGCAGCAGCCCGCAGGGGATCTCGGCGGGCGGATGGGGGTTGTTTTTGAAAACCGAGGACATCGCGAAGTTCGGCCAGCTCTATCTGCAACACGGCCAATGGGACGGCAAACAAATCGTCCCGGCGGCGTGGGTCGCCCAGGCCACATCCAAACAAGTGCTAAACGGCAATGACCCGACCAAGGACTGGAATCAGGGCTACGGCTTCCAATTCTGGCGCTGCCGCCACAATGTTTACCGCGGCGACGGCGCGTTCGGCCAGTTCTGCATCGTGATGCCCGACCAGGATGCCGTGGTGGCGATCACCGCCGACACCAAGGATATGCAGGCGGAGCTGAACCTGGTCTGGGACAAGTTATTACCCGCCTTCCAGGCCGCCCCACAGCCGCCGAATGCCGCCGACAACACCTTGCTCAAACAAGCACTCACCAAGCTCACCGTCCGTGCCGGACACACACCCAACACGATCCAATTGCCGGGTTCCAAGTGAAAACCCATTGGCGGATCCGCCAATGGACGCTTGGCGGGCATCCTCAGCCCGGCCTCTCGGGAACGACGCTCTGGGCGTGGGTGCCGTAGCCGACCAGAATCTTCGTCAATTCAGGCGTGCGATGCTCGCTGGCCCATGGATTCTGGCTGCGGATGTGGTCAACGCAGGCGCGAAATTCTTCTTCGGCGTGGTGCTTGGCCAGGACGCGATGCCCTTCGACGCGGATGATCAAGGCGATGGAGACCGTCGTGTCGTCAATCAAGATTCGAACTCAAATGGCACCCGGCTCAGGTGGCTATCTCGACTTCATCCATGATTTTTTCAAGACGGTGCCTGCCGCCCTTGTGGCGGGGGTGTGAGCCGTGACTGCACCTGGAATGCTGCGCCTCACTCCAGCGGAACCGACATCCGCCTGCTCGTCAGTAGTCGGTTCAGGAGAACGAGGTCTTCCTCACTGTCTTGTTTGATCGCGTCCATCAGGGGCAATCTATTGATTTGACAACCGGCGGCCTGCGGCTGCTAATGACTCCGTAATCTTCGTTCTGCCCATCATCATGAAACTCAAATTCGGCACACTCCTTGTTGTATCCGCAGTTCTTGGTCTCACCCAGGCCAGCCATGCCCAGACCACCTATTCCTGGCGGGCGGAGGCCACCACCGGTTCATGGCAGTTGGCGGCCAACTGGTGGGATGGCGGGCAAACCGCCACGCCCGGGGGCAGTGAGATTCTGCGCTTTGCCAATGATGTGCAGGTGACGATGACCAATGATCTGAGCGCCACTACACGCCACCGGATTTTTTTCGATAGTGGATCGACCGTAAGCCGCACCATCTCGGGCACCGCGGTGAATGAGTTCGTTCCCATCGCGAGCGATGCGCCCCAGATTCGCAACGATTCCACCGCCAGCCAGACCTTGAATTTCCCGATCCTGGTCAACACCCGGAATCTGGTGCTCTACACGGCTACCGCCGCACTCAGCCTCGGCGGCAACATCACCGGTACCGCCGGCCTGTCCAAGGATGGGGCGAACACGCTGACCCTTGCCGGGGCTAACAGCTATTCCGGGGCCACCAGCATCAATGCCGGCACGCTGGTGATCAGCGCGGAAAACAACCTCGGCACCACCCCGGGGGCCTACGTTGCCAACCAACTCTCGCTCAATGGCGGCACCCTCAAGACCACCGTCGGTCCTTCCATCTCTACCAACCGCGGCATCACCGTCGGCTCCTCCGGCGCCACCCTCGACAACTCGACGGCCGGCAGCGGCACGAACTTCAACCTCAACTCCAAGATCACCGGCACCGGCGCCCTG